>JBMLOS010000120.1:0-5608 GCA_049242845.1 Prochlorococcaceae cyanobacterium | reverse complement strand
GGCCATGCAGTTCGTGGTGCAACTGGCGTTGGAAATGATGTTCCAGTCTTCGTGGCGATACTCGTGATCGTTCACGCCCACCACGAAGGTGCCCACACCCTCGCCCTTGCCGGGAGCGGTGATGAGAACCTTGCTGGCACCGGCTTCGATGTGCTTGCCGGCACCGGCCTGATCGATGAACACCCCCGTGGCCTCGATCACCAGATCCACACCCCACTCCTTCCAGGGAAGATTGAGGGGATTGCGATCAGAGAAGCACTTGATGGTCTTGCCGTTGACGATGATCGAATCCTCGCCGTAGCTCACCTCGGCATCGCGGATCTTGCCCAGCATCGAGTCGTACTGGAGCAGGTGCGAATTGGTCCTCGGATCCGAGGTGTCGTTCAGGCCCACCACCTCGATGCCGGTGTTGGCGCCACGGCTCAGCCAGCAGCGCATGAAGTTGCGACCGATGCGGCCGAATCCGTTGATCGCAACTTTCAGGGTCATGGCATCGAGCGGCGCAAACCGCCAACAGGGGATTTTGGCTGCCGATCATACAGAAATCACCCCCACGCCCCTTTCGGCGCAGGGCGGGCCGCTCCCCGGAGCCAGCCGGAAACGACGCATCTCGTAAAAGTGGAGAGGCCGTTCCCGGCTTAGCTTCTGCTGGTCACGGAGACCCCCTTGGCCCTGTCGCTCGACCACCAGCAACCGGTTCACTTCATCGGCGTCGGTGGCATCGGCATGTCCGCCCTGGCCGGCATCCTGGCGGAACGTGGCTTCAGCGTCAGCGGTTCCGACCCCCGTGACAGTGCCGTGCTGCAGGCCCTGCGGCGCCGCGGCGTGCGGGTGTTCCGCGAGCAGAACGCCAACACCATCTCCGCCATCCGCAGCGGCACCTCCACCGCGCCTCTGGTGGTAATCAGCACCGCCGTGCCGGCCGGCAATGCCGAACTGCAGGCCGCCGAGCGGGCCGGCCTGCGCATCTGCCACCGCTCCGACGTGCTGGCGGCCCTGATCAACGCCCAGCCCTCGATCGCCGTGGCCGGCAGCCACGGAAAGACCACCACCAGCACGATGATCGCCACCCTGCTGGAGGCGACCCATCACGACCCCACCGCCGTGATCGGCGGGGTGGTGCCGGCCTTCGGCAGCAACGGCCGCAACGGGGCCGGCCGGCTGCTGGTGGCGGAGGCGGATGAGTCGGATGGATCGCTGGTGAAATTCCGGGCCGAACTCGGTGTGATCACCAATCTGGAACTCGACCACACCGACCACTACGCCGACCTCGAGTCCCTGATCGCCACCCTGAGCCGCTTCGCCGCCAGCTCGGGGAAGCTGCTGGCGAACCGGGACTGTCCGGTGCTGCGCGAACGCTTCAAGGCGGACCACTGGTGGTCGATCAGCGAGGTGGAGGGCGTGGACTTCGCCGCCCTTCCCCTGGAGGAGCGGGGCGACGGCACCACGGCCCTCTTCCACGAGCAGGGCCAGCCCTGCGGCGAGTTCCACCTCCCCCTGGCCGGCCGCCACAACCTCAGCAACGCCGCCGCAGCCCTGGCGGCCTGCCGCCTGCAGGGGGTGTCCTTCGCCGAGCTGCGCCAGGCCGTGGAGCAGCTCCAGGCCCCCGGCCGCCGCTTCGACTACCGCGGCACCTGGTCCGGCCGCCTCGTGGTGGACGACTACGCCCACCATCCCAGCGAAGTGAGCGCCACCCTGGCCATGGCCCGGCTGATGGTGAGCAGCGGCCGCAGCCCCCTGCCGGCGGCGCCCCAGCGGCTGGTGGCGGTGTTCCAGCCGCATCGCTACAGCCGCACCGCCCAATTCCTCGACGGCTTCGCCGAGGCCCTCACCGGCGCCGATGCCGTGCTGCTGGCCCCCCTTTACGCGGCCGGCGAAGCCCCCCTGGAGGGCATCAGCAGCGAGGCCCTGGCGGTGCGGCTGCGGGCGCTCGCTCCCGGGCTGCCCGTGGAGGTGGCGGCCAGCCTGGACGATCTGACCGGCCGGGTGGCCCGCACCACCGCCGCCGGTGATCTGGTGCTGGCCATGGGGGCCGGGGATGTGAACGGCCTCTGGGAGCGCCTGCAGAAGCTCGGCGGGTGCGACCTGCCGGTCGTCGCCGCGGCCGCCTGAGGGGATGGCCGCCGCCCTGAGCCCTCCGCCGCCGCTGCGCCGTGGCATCCCGCTGGGGGAGTACACCACCTGGAAGGTGGGCGGACCGGCGGAGTGGTTCGCCGAGCCGGCGAGCCGCGAGGAACTGCTGGCCCTGCTCGGCTGGGTGCTGGCCGAGGGCCTGCCGCTCCACTCGATCGGGGCGGGCTCGAACCTGCTGATCGGCGACCGGGGACTCGAGGGGCTCACCCTCTGCCATCGCCGCCTGCAGGGGAGCCGCCTGGAGGCCGACAGCGGCCTGGTGGAGGCCGAGGCCGGTGAACCCATCCCCACCCTGGCCCGCCGGGCGGCACGGGCCGGCCTCAGCGGCCTGGAATGGGCGGTGGGCATCCCCGGCACCGTGGGGGGAGCGGCGGTGATGAACGCCGGCGCCCAGGGGGGCTGCACCGCCGAATGGCTTGAATCGGTGCGGGTGGTGGATCCGCGTCGCCCTGAGAGCCCCTTCGACCTGCCGGCCGGGAGCCTCGAGTTCGCCTACCGTCACAGCCGCCTGCAGCAGGAGCCCCTGGTGGTGCTCTCGGCCCGCTTCCGGCTCCGCGCAGGTCACGACCCCGCCGAGGTGAGCGCCCGCACCAGCCGCAATCTCCACAGCCGCACCAGCACCCAGCCCTACCAGCAACCCAGCTGCGGCAGCGTGTTCCGCAACCCCGAACCGCAGAAGGCGGGGCGGCTGATCGAGGAGCTCGGACTGAAGGGCCTGGCGATCGGCGGGGCGCAGGTGTCCCCTGTGCACGCGAACTTCATCGTGAACACCGGCGGAGCCCGCGCCGCGGACATCCATGCCCTGATCGAGGTGGTGCAGGAGCGGGTGCGACAGACCCACGGCATCGAGCTCCATCCGGAGGTCAAGCGGCTCGGGCTCTAACCTTCGGCCAGTTTCTCGATCACGATGGCTGGCTTCGGTCTCCCCAATTTCGGTCAGCTCACCGAAGCCTTCCGCAAGGCCCAGCAGATCCAGCAGGACGCCCAGAAGCTGCAGGACGAGCTTGATGCGATGGATATCGAGGGCAGCAGCGGCGATGGCCGCGCCAGTGTGTGGCTCACGGGCAACCAACAGCCGCTGAGGGTGCGTCTCAGCCCCGAACTGATCGCCGACGGCGCCGAGGCCACCGAATCCGCCACCCTCGAAGCCCTCAAGGCGGCCTATGAGCTCTCCACCAACACCATGAAGGAGCGGATGGAGGAGCTCACCGGCGGCCTCAACCTCAACCTGCCCGGCATGGGCGGCTGAAGCTGCGCCGGGGGCCGAACCGGCAGCTCAAACCGCGCTTCCGTCCTCCGGCCGGTCTTCCTCAAGTGCAAGGCTGTCCTGCTGGCGGCGGCGGCGGCGGGAGGACCGCCGCAGGGGCTCCGCCAGCCGCAGCTCCTGCCGATCCCCCCGCTGGCGCAGGCTGCCGCCCTCGCCCCGGGCCACCGCCTCGCTGCGCTGCTTCTCGGCCTGCTCCTCCACCTCCTCGAGGCACTGGCCGTAGATGCCATAGCGGTCCCAGTCGGAGCCGAGGCTGCAGCCCGGGTCCCCCTGATGGCGGCAGTTGCGGAAACGGCAGGGCTGCTCCGCCAGCTGCTGGCGCATCTCCGGGAACAGGTCGGCCAGACGCTCGGGCTGGGCGGGCAGTTGGGGGCGGTTGAAGCCGGGCGTGTCGGCCAGCAGAACGCCAGGGCCAAGGGGGAAGAGTTCCACATGGCGGGTGGTGTGGCGCCCCCGCTGCAGCCGGCCCGAGACCGCCGCGACCCGCAGTTCCAACTCCGGCCGCAGAGCATTCAGCAGGCTGCTCTTGCCCACCCCCGAGGGGCCGCAGAACACGGTGATCCCCGGCGTGCCGAGGCGGTGGCGCAGGGCGTCCAGCCCCTCGCCGCAGGCGGCGGACACCGGCAGCGGGTCGTAGCCCCAGCCCCGCACCCGGTCGCACCAGTGGAACAGCTGCTCCGGCGGGCAGAGATCGGCCTTGGAGAACACCAGCTCCACCCGGCAACCGGTGGCTTCGGCGCTGATCAGGAAGCGGCTGAGCTGCAGCGGATCGAGAGCGGGCTGCTGCAGGGCAGACACCACCACGATCCGCTCCACATTGGCCACCGCCGGGCGGTCCAGCAGATTGCGACGCGGTTCCAGCCGCTCGATCGCGCCGCGGCCATCGCTCCAGTCGATGCCGGCCAGCACCACCCGATCCCCCACCGCCACCTGCTGCCCGCCCTTGCCCAGACGCGTGCGGCGGGTGCAGAGCAGGCGGGTGCTGGCGCCTGGGCCGGGCCGATCCAGCTCCACCCAGCAGAAGTTGGCCAGCAGGGCCACCACGCGGCCGCTGGTCTCACTCCCCATGGCGGCGGATCCAGAGCCGCACAACTCCCTCCACCGCCTCACCCCGGTGGAGCCGGTGCCCGGCCGCCTCAATGCCCTCGCCCACCATCTCGGCGGGCTCGCCTTCGTCAAGGTCCACCTGCAGCCAGGCGCCGGGGGGGATCGTCTCGAGGGTGAGGCGGGTGCGGATGAAGTTGAGCGGACAGGGGGTGCCGCAGAGGTCGAGGGTCGCAGCCGGCACCGCCCCCTCCGGTGGGGCCTCGCGCGGATCGGGCGAGGAGGTGGGACTCATCCGCCGCCGCCGAACAGGCCGCCGAACAGGCCGCTCTTGTGGTGGTGGCGGTGGCCCTTGCGGGTGTGATGTCCCGCCAGCTCCTCCAGCAGCTCACGCTCCTCGGAGGAGAGCTTGGTGGGCAGCTGCACCTTCACCGTGAACAGGTGGTTGCCCCGGGCCACGGGATTGCCGAGCTTCGGCACCCCCTTGCCCTGCAGGGTGAGCACGGCGCCGGGCTGGGTGCCGGCGGGGATCTCCAGCTCGGTGGTGCCGTCCACGGTCTCCACCTCGATCGTGTCCCCGAGGATCGCCTGGAGGTAGCTCAGGGTGACCTGGGAGTGGATGTTGAGGCCCTCGCGCCGCAGCTGCGGATGGGGCTGCACGGTGAGGAACACATACAGATCGCCCGGCGGGCCGCCGCGCTGGCCGGCATTGCCCTCGGCCGCCACCCGCAGCCGGGTGCCGGTGTCCACGCCGGCGGGGATGTTGATCCGCAGCTTCTGGCGCACCTGCTGCAGGCCCTGGCCGCCGCAGGCCGTGCAGGGGTCGGCGATCACCTGGCCGGTGCCCTCGCAGGTGGGGCAGGGGGCCACCTGGGTGAAGCTGCCGAAGGGGGTGCGGGTGGCGCGGCGCACCTGACCGGCGCCGCCGCAGGTGCCGCAGCTGGTGGGGCCGCTGCCGCTCTTGGCACCGGATCCATTGCAGGTGTTGCAGGTTTCCAGGTGGCGGATCTGGATCTCCTTTTCCTTCCCGAACACCGCTTCGCTGAAGCTCACGGTGAGGTCGAAGCGCAGGTCATCGCCCTGGCGCGGACCGCGGCGACGGGCACCGCCACCGCCGGGGCCGCCCACACCACCGCCGAAGCCACTGAAGAAGGTTTCGAACAG
>JBMLOS010000119.1:0-5373 GCA_049242845.1 Prochlorococcaceae cyanobacterium | reverse complement strand
GAGGGGCTCATGGCCCGCCGGCCGCCGGGACGGCCTGCTGTTCCATCCAGCGCAGCAGGCTCAGGGTGAGCACCTTCACCCCCACCGGCAGCGCGCCCTCATCCGGCGCGAAGGTGTTGCTGTGCAGTGGCGTGCACCCCCCCGGTCCCGCCACCCCCAGCCGGAACATGGTGCCGCGGGTTCCCTGCTGCAGTTCGGCGAAGTCCTCCGCCCCCAGGGAGGGCTGCTCCAGCCAGCGCACCTGGTCGCGGCCGAGCAGCTCGGTGGCGGCTTCCGCCACCAGATCGGTGAGTTCCGGGTCGTTGTGGACCGGCGGCGAGATGCACCGGTAGCGCACCCGCGCCTCGCCGCCGTGGCCCTGGCAGAGGGCCTGCACCGTGTCCTCGATCCAGCCCGGAAGCTGGGCGTGCAGCTCGAGATCGAGGCAGCGCACCGTGCCGAGCAGGCGCACGTGGTCGGCGATCACGTTGAAGGCCTTGCCGCCCTCGATCCTCCCGAAGCTCACCACCACCGGGTGCAGGGCATCGAGGCGGCGGCTGATCGCCTCCTGCAGGCCGCTCACCACCCGCGCAGCGATCCAGATCGCATCGGTGGACTGGTGGGGCCGGGCCCCGTGGCCCCCCTCGCCCAGCACTTCCACCTCCAGTTCGCCGGCTGCGGCCGTGAGGCTGCCCCAGCGCACCCCCACGCTGCCCACCGGCAGGCTGGGGAACACATGCACCCCGAACAGGGCCTGCACCCCCTCCATCGCCCCATCGGCCCGCATCCAGGCCGCCCCCTGGGCGGTTTCCTCCGCCGGCTGGAACAGCAGCCGCACCCGCGCCGGCAATTGCTCCGCCAGGGGGGCCAGCAGCCGCCCCACCCCGAGCCCCACCGCCGTGTGGAGGTCGTGGCCGCAGGCATGCATCAGCCCCTGGCGGGTGGAGGCGTAGGCCAGCCCGGTGCGCTCCTCCACCGGCAGGGCGTCCATGTCCACCCGCAGGGCCACCAGCGGCGCAGAGGGATCCTGCGGGCCCAGCTCCGCCAGCACGCCCGTGCGGCCCACCCCTTCCTGCACCCGCCAGCCCCAGCGGCGCAGTTCACCCGCCACGAGGGCGGCGGTCTGCTGTTCGTGGCCGCTCAGTTCGGGGTGGCTGTGCAGGTGGCGCCGCAGCTGGATCAGCTCCGGCCGCACGGAGCTCAGCTGCCGCTCCAGACCGAGGGCCTGCCAGTCGGCCAGAGGATGGGTGGCGGGGGACGTCAGCATCGGCGAGCCTTCAGGGGACCAGGGCCAGGAACTGGGCCAGAGCCTGCACGGGTTCCGGCGGCCAGCGCCGTATCCGCAACAGCCATTCTTCCTGGCGGTAGCGGGGATCGAGCCCCGAGGCCGCGGCCCAGTGGCTCTCCGCCTCGCCCCGGGCCCCCGTGCGCCAGAGCACGGCCGTGAGGCCGGCACGGGCATCGGCGAAGAGCGGGTAGCGCAGGATCAGCTGGCGCAGCTGCCGCTCCGCCGCCGCCAGGTCGCCGAGCTGGAAGACGGCCAGGGCGGCGCTGGAGCGGGCCATGGCAAAGCCGGGGCGGGCCGCCGCGGCCGCCTCGTAGCAGCGGCGGGCGGCGCTCCAGTCGCCCTCGGAGCCGCGCACGTTGCCGAGGTTGTAGAGGGCGGAGGCATCCTCGGGATTGCGCTGCAGGATCCAGTCGTAGTCGGCCGCGGCGGCCTCCCAGCGCTGCAGGGCCTCCTCGGCGGTGCCGCGGTTGAGGTGCGGATCCGGGTTGGCCGGGTCGAGGGCCATGGCTTCGGCCTGATCGGCGATGGCGCCCTCCGCATCCCCCAGGGCCAGCCGCACGTTGCCGCGGTTGCTCCAGGCCGCCGCCTGGGCCGGATCCCTCTCCAGCACCGCATCCCAGAGGGGCAGGGCCTCGGCGAAGCGTCCCTCCCGGCTGGCGCTGAGGGCCCGCTCGAAGCTCTGGGCGAGGGGCTCCGACGCCGCGGCGGCCTGCGCCGGCAGGGGCAGCAGCAGCAGCAGCGCAACGGCGGCGCCCAGCACCAGAAGCCCAGTGGCCAGGGCCCGCCACAGCCGCTGCAGCAGGGGACCGCTCATGACCTGGCTCCTGGTGAGGCGGTGGCAGCGGCGGCGAGGTGTTCGCGGCCGCTGCCGGTGAGCATCCGCCCGCGGGGGGTGCGCTGCAGGAAGCCCAGCTGCAGCAGGTAGGGCTCCACCACCGCCTCGAGGGTGGCGGGGTCCTCCCCCAGCCCGGCGGCCAGGGTCTCGAGGCCCACCGGACCGCCGCCGTAGCCGTCGAGCAGCAGCTGCAGCAGGCGGCGGTCGCTGGCATCGAGGCCGCGGCCATCCACCCGGTGCAGGCGCAGGGCCTGATCCACCAGGGCCGCATCGATCCGCTCCTGGCCGGCCACGGCCGCCACGTCGCGGACGCGCCGCAGCAGCCGGTTGGCGATGCGGGGGGTGCCGCGGCAGCGGCGCGCCACCTCCAGGGCCGCCTCCGCCTCCAGCTCCAGTTCCAGCAGCGCCGCGGCCCGCTGCACGATCGCCTGCAGATCCGGCAGGTCGTAGAACTCCAGCCGCTGGATCAGCCCGAACCGATCGCGCAGCGGCGAGCTCAGGGATCCGGCGCGGGTGGTGGCGCCCACCAGGGTGAAGGGCACCACCGGCAGGCTGCGGGTGCGGGCCGTCGGGCCCTTGCCCACGGTGAGATCGAGGCGGAAATCCTCCATCGCCGGGTAGAGGATCTCCTCGGCCACCCGGTTCAGCCGGTGGATCTCATCGATGAACAGCACCTCGTGGGGCTGCAGGTTCACCAGCAGACCGACGATGTCGCGGGGGCGCTCCAGGGCCGGGGCGCTGGTGATCCGGCAGCGCACCCCCAGCTCCTCCGCCAGCACCAGGGCCATGGTGGTCTTGCCCAGGCCGGGGGGGCCATGCAGGAGCACGTGGTCGAGCGCTTCGCCGCGGCGGCGGGTGGCCTCCACCGCGATCGCCAGCACCTGCTTGAGCTCCCCCTGGCCGATGTACTCCGCCAGCCGCCGCGGCCGCAGGCCGTCCTCCCGGGGCTGGGCGATCTCCTCCTGCTCCCGGGCGGCGGGATCCACCAGCCGCGGCCCCCGGGGGGCGGCACCTGCACCGGAGGAGACGATCGCCATGGATGGAGGGTACCGGCCGCTGCCTAGGGTCGTGGAGCAGGAGACACCCAAGGGACAGGCGGCAGGGGGATGGCGAAGGGCGCGGGCAAGAAGGAGGCCAAGGCCCGGCGCGACGCCGCCAATCGGTTGCTGGCCGACAACCGCTTCGCCCGCCACCAGTACGAGATCCTCGAGACCCTGGAGTGCGGCATCGAGCTGCTGGGCACGGAGGTGAAATCCGTGCGGGCCGGCCAGGCGAACCTGCGCGATGGCTTCTGCCTGATCCGGGGCGGGGAGCTGCAGCTGCACAACGTGCACATCTCCCCCCACAGCCATGCCGGCCGCTTCTTCAACCACGATCCCCTGCGGGTGCGGCGCCTGCTGGCCCACCGCCGTGAGATCGACAAGCTGCGCGGTGCCCTCGAGCAGAAGGGCCTCACCCTGATCCCGCTCAACCTCCATCTGAAGGGTTCCTGGATCAAGGTGACCCTCGGCCTCGGCAAGGGGCGCAAGCTGCACGACAAGCGCCACGAGGAAAAGCGCAAGCAGGAGGCCAAGGAGGCCCGGGCTGCGATCGCGCGGCTCTGAACGCAGGCCCGGCCGCGCCTGGGCTCAGGTGTTGCCTTCCGGAGGCGGCGGCGGCGGGGTTGGCGGTGTGCCGGGCTGTGGCGGGGTCGGCGGGGAGGGGCTCTCCGCCGGAGCCTGGCCGGCGGGGGGGGCGCCGCCGGGTTCGCTGTCGGCAGGTGGCACGCCCTGCGGCTCGGCGGCGGCCGGTGGAGGCAGCGGATCCGCCCGCAGGGAGAGGGTGATCGGGGCCGCCGAGAGCCCCTCGTTGGTCACGAGCAGCTGCACCGGCGAGCGCTCCTGGGCCGGGAGGCTCACCACCCGCAGCGGCCCGCGCGACTCCAGCAGGCTGCCGTCGGCGGCGAAGACCATCATCTGCATCAGGGGAGAGCCGTTCACCCCGAGCACGAGCCGGTGGCCCGGGGGCAGCTGGATCGGGAACAGCCTGGCGCCGCCGGCGTCCACATCGGCGGTGAGCGCCTGGACCTCCTGGGAGCGGGTGCGGATCGGCTCGATCTGCATGCCGGCCAGCCTCTGTTCGGCGGCGGCGTACCAGAGCTGGCGGAACGGTTCCGGCGGGATCTCGGTGCCGGCCCGGCCCGGCAGGAGGTTCTGGGCACTGGCGGACACCAGCTGGCGCAGCACCGGTGCGCTCAGGCCCTGACCCGCCAGCGACCGCTGCCGCTCCTGCCAGTCGGAGGCGCTGTAGTTGCCCAGGCGGCGGCGCACCTCCAGCGGCAGCTGCTCCACCCGGGCCAGCCATTCCTCCGCCAGCTCGTTCCACACCTTGCGCAGGGGGGCGTCCTCGGGCGAGTCGCCGGGCAGACGGCCGCGGCGCTCCGGGAACTGGGCCAGCAGGCTGGCGTCCACGAGCTGCAGGAACCAGCCGCGATCCACCTGCATCGCCCGCAGCCGGTTGAGCAGCTGCTGGCGCTGGTCCACCTCCTCGGGGGGGAGGCTGCCCGGGGCCGGCAGGCCCGCCTGCGGCAGCGAGGGCCCCGGCGAGCGCCCGCGGCTCAGCCACCACCAGCCGCCGGCCGTGCCCACGATGGCGGAGAGCACCAGGGCGAGCACCACCGGCCAGACGCCGTTCTCCACCTCCTCTTCCTTCTGCTCCTGGCGGCTGCGGGCCCGGGCAGGCGGGGCGGCTTGCGCTGCTGCTGCAACCACAGCGGCCGGAGGGGGCTCCGCCAGGCCGGGCAGGGCCACCGCCGCTGCCGGCGCTGCGGCCACCACCGGGGTTGCCACGGGTGCCGGCGGCGGTGGGGGCGGTGCCGCAGGGGTCACCAGGGCCACGGTGCGGTCGGCCCGGGCCACCGGCCCCGTGCTGTCCGGCATGGCCACGGCCTGCAGGGCCTCGAGGGCTGCCGCCGCCCCCGGGAACCGCCCCTCCGGCTCGCGGGCCAGGAGCCGCTCCAGGCAGCTGCGCAGTTCGGGCTCGGCGTCGAGGGCGGTGGGCCAGCGCCAGGCCAGGGTCTGGGGGTCGAGCAGGGAGGCGGGGGGATCCCCGCTCAGCAGCACCAGGGCGGTGACCCCCAGGGCGTGCAGATCCATCCAGGCTTCCGCCGCCGCGCCGGACGCCCGCTCGGGCGGGGCATAGCCCGGCGTGGCGACGCTGCCGCCGGCCACCAGGCCGAAATCGAGCAGCACCGGCAGCCCGTCGCGCTCGCGGCGCAGCAGGTTGGCGGGGC
>JBMLOS010000118.1:0-4086 GCA_049242845.1 Prochlorococcaceae cyanobacterium | reverse complement strand
TCCAGAACTTGTCGAAGCTGATCTCGCTGCGGTGGTTGTTGCCGCTGCGGTCGGCATGGAGGTGGCGCAGGGTCTCGCCGATCAGGCTGCGGTGATCCCCCCAGCCGTCGCCTGGCGGGTGGCCCTCCGCCGCCTCCAGGCAGCGGTAGGCCAGCTCCAGATCGAAGAGGGAGCCCAGGGCCTCATCCGGGCGGGGCGCCTGGGAGGCCGGCCCCACGCAGGCGCCGCTGAACAGGAAGGCCAGGCAGGGATGGTGCTGCCAGTAGCGCAGCAGGCCGCTCAGCCAGGCCGGCCGGGGGAAGAAGGGGTTCTCCGCCAGGGACGGACCGCCCCAGAGCAGGTGGTTGCCGCCGCCGGTGCCCTCGGGGCGTCCGTGGGGGCCCTCCTTCCAGCTGCGCAGACCCACGGCCGCACCGGCCTGCTCCAGCCGCCGCAGCCAGCCGTCGTACTCGGCCCAGCCGTGGCACACCGGCAGGTTCACCTCCAGCACTCCCGGGTCGGCGGTGAGGCCGAGCACCTGCCAGTGGCCATCGACGTCCACCGGCAGCACGCCGCTCAGGCCGGGGGCCGCCAGGCCCGCCCCGCCGCCGCCGAGGCTGTCGGCCACGGCCTGCAGCAGCACCTCCAGCGGCCGGCGCAGCAGCGGCGGCAGGAAAATCTCCCAGGCGCCCGGATCGTTCTCCCCATCGGGCGCCAGCACCTCCAGGGTGAACACCTGGCGCGGCACCTCCGGCGGGAAGTGCTCCAGCGGCAGCCGCAGCCCCGCCGGGCCCGGGGCACCGCTCAGCAGCCGATGCTCCTCATCCAGGGGCCAGGGAACCGAGTCCCAGACGGGCGGTCCGTCGTCGCTGGCCTCGAGCCGGCTGGTGAGCGGCAGGGCCCACACCCGCCGGCGCGGCTCCAGCGGGTCCCGCAGCTCGAGCGGATGCAGCCGCACCCCCAGCCGCCGGCCGAGATCCTCCAGCCAGGCCACGGCTTCGGCGGCCGTGAGCGGGCGGCCGGTTTCGCCGGGCTGGCAGGGGCCGGGCCAGCGCACCGGCGGCGGGGTGCCCGGCTGGCCGGTGATCAGCCGCAGGGCCCAGCGGGGATTCACCTCGCCGTCGTAGCGCTTGCCGGGGCAGTAGAGCAGGGTGCTGCCGGGCCACACCCCCAGCTGCAGCTCCCGGGCCAGGCGCCGGGCGATCGGCAGCTTGGTGGGGCCGTCGGCCGTGATGCTCCATTCCGCCCCCACCGGCTCCAGCGGCACGTAGGTGGGCTCGCCGCCCAGGGTGAGCCGGATGCCGGCCGCCGCCAGCCGGGCTTCGGCGGCGGCGGCCACGGAGGCCGGGTCCCCCAGCCGGGCAGGGGCCGGCTCGGGGCGGGATGGGCTCGAGGGCACGGAGGAGCGTGAGGGTGTGGGGCTGGGGCTCAGTCTGCCGATGGGCGGTAGCCGGGGCAGAACGGGGCGCCGCTGGAGCGGCCCGGTTCAGGAGCGGGAACGATCGGGCCCATGGGCCACCACGTTGCAGGACTTCACCGGCACCGGCTCCACCTTCCAGATCCGCTCGGCGTATTCGCGGATGGAGCGATCGCTGCTGAAGAAGCCGCAGCGGGCCGTGTTCAGCACCGACATCGATCCCCAGCGATGGGCATCCACCCAGGCGGCATCCACCGCGTCGTGGGCGCGGCGGTAATCGGCGATGTCCGCCATCACCCGGAAGGGATCGTGGCTGCAGAGGTTGGCCAGCAGCGGGTGGAAGAGGTCGCGGTCGCCCTCGCTGAAGTGGCCCGAGCCGATCAGGTCGATCGCGGCCCGGGTCATGGAGTCGTTCTCCAGCCAGGGCATCGGGTGGTAGCCGTTGCGGTTGATCTCCTGAAGCTCCTCGGCCGTGTGGCCGAACAGGAAGAAGTTCTCGGCCCCCACCCGCTCCCGGATCTCGATATTGGCGCCGTCGAGGGTGCCGATCGTGAGCGCACCGTTGAGCGCCATCTTCATGTTGCCGGTGCCGGAGGCCTCCTTGCCGGTGGTGGAGATCTGCTCGGAGAGATCCACCGCCGGATAGATGCGCTGGGCCAGCTTCACGTTGAAGTTGGGCAGGAACACCACCCGCAGCCGCCCATCCATGGCCGGATCGATGTTCACGATCTCCGAGATGCCCACGATCAGGCGGATGATCAGCTTCGCCATCGCGTAGCCCGGCGCCGCCTTGCCGCCGAACACATAGGTGCGGGGCGGCAGCTCCTCCCCGTTGCGGATGCGCAGGTAGCGCTCCACGATCTGCAGGGCGGCCAGATGCTGGCGCTTGTATTCGTGGATCCGCTTCACCTGCACGTCGAACAGGGAGGTGGTGTCCACCAGCAGGCCCGTTTCCTGGCGGATCGTCTGGGCCAGCCGCTGCTTCGACTGCTCCCGCACCCCCTGCCAGCGCTCCAGGAAGCCGCTGTCGCCCGCGAGGGGTTCGAGCTTGGCCAGCTGGTCGAGGTCGCGGCGCCAGCCGCTGCCGATCGATTCATCCAGCAGGGAGGCCAGGGGCGGGTTCGCCACCGCCAGCCAGCGCCTCGGCGTCACCCCGTTGGTGATGTTGCAGAAGCGGTCGGGCCAGAGGGCGGCGAAATCGTGGAAGAGCTGCTGCTTCACCAGCTGGCTGTGCAGCTCGGCCACCCCGTTCACGTGGTGGCTGCCCACCACCGCGAGGTGGGCCATGCGCACCTTGCGGTTCTCGCCTTCCTCGATCAGGGAGAGGCGTTCGAGCAGCTCGGGCTGGCCCGGATGGCGCAGCCGCACCATGCGCAGGAAGCGGGCGTTGATCTCGTAGATGATCTCTAGCTGGCGCGGCAGCAGGTGCTCGAACAGCTCGATGCCCCAGGTTTCGAGCGCCTCCGGCAGGAGGGTGTGGTTGGTGTAGCTGATCGAGGCGGTGGTGATGCTCCAGGCGGTGTCCCAGTCCACGCCGTGCTCATCGATCAGCAGCCGCATCAGCTCGGCCACCGCGATCGCCGGGTGGGTGTCGTTGAGCTGCACCGCGAACTTGCGGTGGAAGTCGGTCACGGCCAGCCCCTGCCCCTGCAGGATGCGGAACATGTCCTGCAGGGAGCAGCTCACGAAGAAGATCTGCTGGCTGAGGCGGAGCCGCTTGCCCTGCTCCATCTCATCGTTCGGATAGAGCACCTTCGAGAGGGTCTCGGACTGCGTCTTGCGCAGCACTGCCCGGGGATAGTCGCCCGCATTGAAGGAGGCGAAATCGAAGGCATCCGGCGCCTGGGCCGACCAGAGGCGCAGGGTGTTGGCGGTGTGGACGCCATAGCCCAGGATCGGGGTGTCATGGGCCACGCCGAGCACGGTCTGGCCGCCGATCACCACCGGATAGCTCCACTCCGGCCGGATCACCTCCCAGGGGTTGCCGCAGCTGAGCCAGGGGTCGGTGCTCTCCACCTGCCCCTGGGGCCCGATCTGCTGGCGGAAGATGCCGAACTCGTAGCGGATGCCGTAGCCGATCGCCGGCAGCTCGAGGCTGGCCATCGATTCCTGGAAGCAGGCGGCCAGGCGCCCGAGGCCGCCGTTGCCCAGGCCCGGTTCCGGTTCCTCGGCGATCAGGGTTTCGAAATCGAGCTCCAGCTCCCGGCAGGCCGCCTCCGCTTCCTCCCGCAGCCCCAGGTTCACCAGGTTGTTCTCGAGGTGGGGGCCGAGCAGATACTCGGCGGAGAGGTACACCGCCGTGCGCACCCCCTGCTGGGTGTAGGTCTCTGCCGTGTCCACCCAGCTCTGCAGCAGCCGGTCGCGCACCGCCAGGGCGAGGCAGCGGTAGTGGTCGTGGTTGGTGGCGAGGGAAGGGGCCTTCGCCTGGCTGTAGAAGAGGTGCCGGCGCATCGCGTCGGCCAGGGAGTGGCCGTCGACCACGGGGCTGCCGGGAGGGGCGGGATGGGCCATGGGCGGGACGCGGACAGCGGGAGTGCTTCCTTCATCCTTCCCTGCCGGGGGGCTGTGCTGCACCAACCGCTACCGATACCTGCGCCTTCCCCTTGTCTTCGCCTTGTGGTCGCTGGGTTGTGGATGGGTGGGTGGTGGGTGGGTGGACGGGGCGGGGTCAGCCTTCCGGCAGGGCGCCG
>JBMLOS010000117.1:0-10042 GCA_049242845.1 Prochlorococcaceae cyanobacterium | reverse complement strand
GCCGCAACATGGCCGTGGTGACCGGCGCCGACCGCACCGACATCCAGCTGGCGGCCCTGGAGGCCTCCACCCAGTGCCTGATCCTCACCGGCGCCGGCGATCCGCTGCCGCAGCTGATCAACCGGGCCGAGGAGCTGGAGGTGCCCCTGCTGAAGGTGGAGCACGACACCCTCACCACCGTGGAGGTGATCGAGCGGGCCTTCGGCCATGTGCGGCTGCACGAATCGGTGAAGGCCACCTATGCGGTGCGGCTGGTTTCGGAATACTGCGATTTCGGCCGCCTGTTCGAGCGCCTGCAGCTGCCGGTGCCCGCCTAGGGCGCCGCTGCGGGCAGGGAAGCCTCCGGATCGCTGCTAGTTTCTCTGCAACCCCCTGCGGTAACAGGCCACTGGTGACCCGGTCCCTTGATCTGCCGGCCCTGGACCGGATCGATACCCTTGCCCAGGAGCTGGCGATGCTCCAGGACCGCAGCAAGCGCAGGATCGCCATCCTCGGCAGCCGCCATCTGCCGGTGGTGTCGGTGCATCTGGTGGAAGTGGTGGCCCGCTCCCTTGCCCAGGAGGGCCACAACCTGATCACCTCCGGCGCCCAGGGCGTGAACGCCGCCGTGATCCGCAGCGTGCTCGAGGTGGATCCGGGCCGGCTCACGGTGCTGCTGCCCCAGAGCCTCGATCGTCAGCCGGTCGAATCGCGCGATCAGCTCGAGCAGGTGCTCCATCTGGTGGAGAAACCCGAGCACGATGAGCTCCCCCTGCCGATGGCCAGCAGCCTCTGCAACCAGGACATCATCAGCCGCTGCGACCAGCTGATCTGCTACGCCTTCCACGACAGCGAAACCCTGCTGGCCAGCTGCCGCGTGGCCGAGGACATGGGCAAGGTGGTGAGCCTGCTCTTCTTCGACTGAGCTGTTTCGGCTCACCCCATTCAGCGGGGGATCACCTGCAGACGGTTGCCCTCCCGTCCCATCACGGTCACGGACTGGCCGGTGATGAGCCGCTGTTCCGGCTCGAGCGTCTCGGCCGCCCAGCTCTGGCCATGCCACAGCACCCGGCCCTGGCCCTGCTCGTCGAAGCCGGCGATCACCTCCGCCACCTCGAGGCCGTCGCGGTGCGGCAGTTCCCGGCCCCGCCTCCGCCGCGACCAGCGCCAGAGCAGGGCATAGCCCCCGCCTGCCAGGCCGGCGGCCAGCAGCCCCTGCGTGAGAGGAGGAACCGCCACCAGGGCCGTCAGGATCGAGAGCAGGAGCGCCACCACGGCGCCCACCAGCCAGCCGTCGAAATCGGCGCCGGCCAGCTCCAGCAGCAGCAGGGCCGCCGCGATGCCGAGCCAGGTGAGGGAGGCCACGCAGAGCTTGTCGCTGGCTCCATCCTGCCTAGGTTGAGGGCCACCGACACCGCCTCGATGGAAGCCCTGTTGTCCTTGCCCGCCCTGGCCCTGCTGGCGGTTCTCGGCATCAGCAGTGTGAAGGTGACCAGCGGGGGGCGCTCGATGCTGGTGGAGCGTCTGGGCAAGTACGACCGTCAGCTGAAACCCGGGCTCTCCTTCGTGCTGCCGATGGTGGAGAAGGTGGTGAGCCATGAGTCGCTCAAGGAGCGGGTGCTCGACATCCCGCCGCAGCAGTGCATCACCCGCGACAACGTCTCGATCGAGGTGGATGCGGTGGTGTACTGGCAGTTGCTGGAGCACTCCCGCGCCTACTACGCGGTGGACAACCTCCAGGCGGCGATGGTGAACCTGGTGCTCACCCAGATCCGCGCCGAGATGGGCAAGCTCGACCTGGACCAGACCTTCACCACCCGCCAGGAGGTGAACGAGGCCCTGCTCCAGGAGCTCGACCAGGCCACCGATCCCTGGGGCGTGAAGGTGACCCGGGTGGAACTGCGGGACATCCAGCCCTCCCAGGGGGTGCAGCAGGCGATGGAGAAGCAGATGACCGCCGAGCGGGAGAAGCGGGCCTCGATCCTGCGCTCGGAAGGGGAGCGCGAATCCGCGCTCAACAGCGCCAAGGGAAAGGCCGAGGCCCTGGTGCTCGATGCCAAGGCCAAGCAGGAGGCCCTGCTGCTGGAGGCGGAGGCCCAGTCCAAGCAGCAGATGCTGCTGGCCCAGGCGCGGGCTTCGGCCGCGGCTGAGCTCGCTCGGGTTATCGAGACCCATCCGGCGGCGGCCGAGAGCCTGCGGCTGCTGCTGGCCAAGGACTGGATGGCGATGGGCCAGGAACTGGCCCGCTCCCAGAACGGCACCGTGCTGATGGTGGATCCCCAGAGCCCGGCCTCCCTGCTCACGGCCCTCAAGGGGCTGCAGGAGAAGGGCTGATCAGCCGGCCAGCACCCCCTGCAGCCCCTGCAGGTAGAGCAGGGCGGTGCAGAGCAGGGCCCCCACCCAGCAGAGGCTGCGCAGGGGGGGCAGGTTGGCCACGTAGGCGGCGATGTAGAGGAGCCGCAGCAGCGGATGCAGCCAGGCCGCCAGGCTCAGGGCCGCGGGAGCGGCGGCCAGGGCGGCGGGGGCCACCAGGCAGAGCAGGCAGGCCGGGGCGTGCAGCGTGAACGCCTCGAAGCTGTTCTGATGGGCCCAGTTGGCCCGTTTCCCCCAGGCCGGCAGCCGATCGAACATGGCCCGCGGCGCCGCCAGATCCGCCAGCTGGAAATCGGCCTGGCTGCGGGCGGCGCCGAGGGGCACCAGCGAGAGGATCACCACCGCTCCGGAGAGCACCAGGGAGGCCGCACAGGCGCCGGCCGGCCCGGCCGCCAGGAGGGTGGACGGCAGGGTGCTGAGGTCGATCATCCGGTGGGGCGGCGGGCAGGGGTGCCTGTTCTAGGGCGGAAGCTCCGGCACTCGCTTCAGCCGGCCGGCTCTCCGTTCCCTGCCGCCCAGATCAGGGCCTGTTCGGCGTGGGCCGCGTCGAAGAACCTGCTCTCGGCCTGGAGAAAGCGGGAGGCCAGTTTGTGGGCCAGTTTCTGCCAGGCGGCGTCCCCCAGCACCGCCACCCGCACGGGGATGCGGCGATGTTCGCGGAACAGGGAGAAATGGTCGGCGAGGGCGCCGAGCCCCAGCCAGCCGTCGAACTCCCGCAGGTCGATCAGCAGATGGACCGGGGCGCTGCGGCTGAACAGATGGGCCAGCTCGTCGTCGATGCGGTCGTAGGCGGCGGGCTCCAGCTGGCCGATCAGGCGCACCCGGATCACGCCTTCCTCCTCCTCGAGATGGATCGTGCCGAGCGACTCCGCCAGCCAGAGGCGGGCCTCCTGTTCCAGCTCCCGGTCGAACAGCCGCAGCGGACAGGGCAACAGGGGCGCGAAAGCCGCCAGCGCGGCGCGCAGCCAGGGCACCTCGCAGACCACCGCGATCCGCTCGAAGCCCCGCCAGTGGCGCAGCCCCGCCCGGGTGTCCTCCCAGAGGGCGGCGGGGCCGTACCCCTCGAAGCTGTCCTCGAAGCGCATCAGCAGCTTCACCCGTTCGTGCTCCCCGATCGCCCGCTCCAGATCGGGCACGAGCACCCGTTCGTAGTCGTCGCGGATGACCAGCCCCGAGAGCGCGAATCCGAGGGTTCCCTCGGGGAGGTCGTGCATGGTTTCGATCATCGGGATCCTCCACCTGCCTTTCTGCAACGTAGAGGTGCCGCAGGGATCAGGCAGGCACCAGCTGGGCCCCTTGTTGGTTCTCCGGCGTGCCGGGACGGTGGATCAGCGGTTCTCCGGGCTGCGGAAGGCGAAGCCGGCGGCTCCCTCCAGGCTCACCCGCACGTCGCCGTCGCGATCGATCCACCAGCGGCCGAGGCGGCGTTCTCCCGCCTGGATCACCTCGGCGCTCCCGTTCTCCGACAGCACCACGCTGAGGCTGAGCCCGCCGGGGTCCTGCAGCTCGACCACCTGGCGGCCTTCGCCGTCCGTGCCGGCTCTGATCCGGCAGTGGGCGGGCTGCAGTTCCGGAGCATCGGGTGCCGACGGGAACCAGCAGTTCGGACCCTCCGGCTTCGCACCTCCTTCCTCGGCCACGGTGGGCGGAGTGCGCAGGAAGGCCTGCAGTGCCCCACTGGCCAGGGCCACGGCGCCCCCCTCACCGTTCGGACCCAGGGCGGAGACCATCCCCACCACGCAGCCGCTGCGATCGAGCACGGGGCCGCCGGCGTTCCCCGGCGGCAGTGCCGGATCGAGCTGCAGGAGGCGGCTGTCTTCCGGCAGGGGACTCACCACCGCGGGGCTGAGGCGCACGTCCGGGCCCCCGGGGGAGCCGACCGTCAGGGTGTCGCTCCCTGCGGCCACCGCTCCCTCCCGCAGCGGCAGCACCTGGCCCCGTTCCCCCTTCACCTGCAGCAGGGCCAGATCCGTGAGCGGGGTGTCGCCTTGCCCCCGGGCGGCCACGGTGGCCTCGTCCTGCTCGCCCTGCGGCCAGCGCACCACCACCGCAGCCCCGGTTCCGAGCACCCGGGCGCTGGTGAGCAGAAGCGTGTCGCCGCCCTGCTGCCGCACCACGAAGCCGATCCCCTCCCCCTCCGGTATGCGCACCACCGCGATCCCCGCACGGGCCTGGCGGAGCAGGTCCTCGCCGGAGAGGGTGCCCGCGGCGCACGGCCCCGGCGGTGGGGACGGGCTGGAGGGCGCGGGAGCCTGCCTGCCCGCGGCCGTTCGGTGCAGACGGGGCACGGGGATGCAGCCCGGCAGCAGGCTCAGCGGCAGGAGCAACGCGAGGCCGGCCGCCTGCCATGGCGCTGCCGCCTTCCGGCCGCAAGATCCTGCGCTGCCAGGCATCTGAATCCTCCGGGAGCCCTTCTCTAGGGTGGGGTGCCCCGAACGCAGCCGCCCGCTCCATGGCCGAGACCTTCTCCTTCGATGTCGTTTCCGATTTCGACCGCCAGGAGCTGGTGAACGCCATTGATCAGGTGCGCCGCGATGTGGGCACCCGCTACGACCTCAAGGACTCGAACACCGAGGTCACCCTGGAGGAGACCAGCCTCACGATCACCACCGCCAGCGACATGACGCTGCAGGCCGTGGAGGACGTGCTGCGTCAGAAGGCCACCAAGCGCAACCTCTCGCTCAAGATCTTCGACTTCCAGACCCCCGAGCCGGTGGGCGGCAACCGGGTGCAGCAGGTGGTGAAGCTCCGCCGCGGCCTCAGCAAGGAGCTGGCCAAGGACCTCAGCAAGGTCGTGCGCGACAACCTCAAGAAGGTGACGGTGTCGATCCAGGGGGAGAGCCTGCGGATCACCAGCAAGAGCAAGGACGATCTCCAGGGCGCCATCACCCTGCTGCGGCAGCAGGACGTGGAGGTGCCGCTCCAGTTCGAGAACTACCGCTGAGGCCGCCTGGCCAATGGGAGCACCCGGCTGGCGCTTCTGGATCGACCGGGGGGGCACCTTCACCGATCTGGTGGGGCGCGCCCCCGAGGGCCGGCTGGTGGTGCGCAAGGTGCTCTCGGTGCAGCCCGATCGGCCGGGGGATCCGGCGGTGCGGGCGATCCGGGAGGTGCTCGGCCTGCCGGAGGGCGAGATCCCCGCAGGCCTGATCGAGGAGGTGCGACTCGGCACCACCGTGGCCACCAACGCCCTGCTGGAGCGGCGCGGGGAGCCCGTGCTGCTGCTGATCAACCGTGGCCTGGCCGATCTGCCCTGGATCGGCGACCAACACCGCCCCGATCTCTTCGCCCTGCGGATCGAGCGGCCGGCCCCCCTGGTGGAGCGGGTGCTGGAGGTGGAGGGGCGACTCGCGGCCGACGGCAGCGAGCGCGATCCGCTCGTCTGCGACGGGCGCCTGGAGGATGCCCTGCGGCAGGCCCGCTCCGAGGGCCTGCGAAGCTGCGCCGTGGCCCTGCTCCACGCCGTGCGCAACCCCGACCACGAGCGCCGGCTGGGGGCATGGCTGGAATCACTCGGTTTCGGGCCCGTGGTGCTCTCCCACCGGGTGAGCGCCCAGCCCCGTCTGCTGCCCCGCTGCCAGACGGCTCTGGTGGAGGCCTCCCTCGCCCCGGTGCTGCGCCGCTACCTCCGCCAGGTGGAGCAGGCCCTCGGGCCCACCACCCGCCTGCGGGTGATGCAATCGAGCGGCGGCCTGGGCGCTGCCGCCACCCTGCTCGCCAAGGACACGATCCTCTCCGGCCCCGCCGGCGGCATGGTGGGGGCCGTGCAGGCGGCCCGCCAGGCCGGCTTCCGGGCCCAGCCCCTGGTGGGCTTCGACATGGGGGGCACCTCCACGGACGTGTTCCACTTCGATCCCCGCCGCGGTGAACTGGCCTGGGAGCGCAGCGGCGAAACCGAGATCGCGGGGCAGCGGCTGCAGGCCAGGATGCTGCCGATCCACACCGTGGCCGCCGGCGGCGGCTCGGTGCTGCACTTCGACGGCGAGCGGCTCCAGGTGGGTCCCCGCTCCGCCGGGGCCGATCCGGGCCCTGCCTGCTACCGCCGCGGTGGTCCGCCCACGGTGACGGACGCCAATCTGCTGCTGGGCCGCCTGGCCGTGGAGCGCTTTCCGCCGGTGTTCGGCCCCGGCGGGGATCAGCCGCCCGACCCCACGGCCACCCGCCGGGCCTTTGCAGAGCTGGCGGAGGCGATGGGGCCGGCCTTCACCCCGGAGCGGGTGGCGGAGGGAGCCCTGGAGGTGGCGGTGGAGCGCATGGCCGAGGCCATTCGGCGGATCTCGATCCAGCGGGGCCAGGACCTGCGCTCCGCCGTGCTGGTCTGCTACGGCGGAGCCGGCGGCCAGCATGCCTGCCGCCTGGCCCGGGTTCTGGGGATGGCCCGAGTGCTGCTCCATCCCCTGGCGGGGGTGCTGTCGGCCTACGGCATCGGTGAGGCCGAGCAGCGCCAGCTGCTGCAGAAGAGTCTGCGGCGCCCGCTGGAGGCGGCCCTGCTGGAGGAGTTGCCCCCCCTGGCCGAGGCGCTGCAGGCCGAAGGATGTGCCCGGCTCGAGGCCGCCGGCGACTCCCTTGAGGACCTGGAGGTGCGCAGCCGGCTGGAGCTGCGGCTCGCGGGCAGTGAGCAGGGGCTGTGGCTGGCCTGGCCCGCCTCGCTCGAGGCCCTGCGCACGGGCTTTGCGGCGGCCCACCGCGAGCGTTTCGGCTACGTGAGCGAGCCGCTGGATCTGCAGGTGGAGAGCCTGGAGGTGGAGCTGGTGAGCGGCCGCCAGGGGCCTGGTTCCCTGGAGCTCCCCGACCCGGAAGCCGCCGCCGCCGCCGCTTCCCCTGCGCAGGCGCGGCTGCATCTGCCCGATCGGGGCTGGGTGCAGGTGCCGCTGCTGGATCGGGCCCAGCTGCCGCCGGATGGGCCGTTGGAGGGGCCGGCCCTGATCGCCGAGGCCACGGGCCTGGTGGTGCTGGAGCCCGGCTGGACGGCCCGGGTGCTGGGCGGCGGGGAGCTGCTGCTGGAAGACCGGGCACCGGCGAGCGAGGCTGGCGCTGCCCTGGTGCCGGCGAGCGCAGAGCCGCCCGATCCGGTGCGGCTGGAGCTCTACAACCACCGCTTCTCCGCCGTGGCCGAGCAGATGGGGGTGCGGCTGCAGCAGACCAGCCAGTCGGTGAACATCCGCGAGCGGCTCGATTTCTCCTGCGCCCTCTTCGATGGCGAAGGACGCCTGGTGGCCAATGCCCCCCACATCCCCGTGCACCTGGGCTCGATGGGGGCCAGCGTGGAGAGTCTGCGGCGTGCCGTGGCGCAGGGGCTCCTGCCGCCGCTGCGCGCCGGCGATGCCGTGGCCAGCAACGACCCCTACGACGGCGGCACCCACCTGCCCGACATCACCGTGATCACCCCGGTGTTCGCCCCGCCGGAGGCAGGCGGAGGCGCAGAGCCGGTGCTGTTCGTGGCCTGCCGCGGCCACCATGCCGACGTGGGCGGCACCACCCCCGGCTCCATGCCCCCCTTCAGCCGCACGATCGAGGAGGAGGGGCTGCGGCTCACCAACGTGCCCCTGCTGGTGGCCGGAAGTTTCGATCGGCAGGCCTGGCTGGAGCGGCTGGCCGCGGCCACACCGCCGGTGCGCAATCCCGGGCAGCTGCTGGCGGATCTGCAGGCGCAGGTGGCCGCCAACCAGCTGGGGGTGGCGGAGCTGCAGGGCTGGATCCGGCGGGAGGGGCTCGGGGAGGTGCAGGCCTACATGGGTCATGTGCAGGCCAATGCGGCAGAAGCCGTGCGCTGGCTGCTCGCCACCCTGGAGGGCGGCAGCCACCGGCTCCCGCTCGACGACGGCTCCGTGATCGCCGTGGAGGTGCGGGTGGACCGCCAGGCCCGCCGGGCGGTGGTGGATTTCAGCGGCACCTCCCCCCAGCGGCCCGACAACCGCAACGCCCCCCTGGCGGTGACCCGCGCCGTGGTGCTCTACGTGTTCCGCTGCCTGGTGGGGGAGGCGATCCCGCTCAACGCCGGCTGCTTCGAGCCCCTGGAGATCCGGGTGCCGCCGGGCTCCCTGCTCCATCCGCGGCCGCCCGCCGCGGTGGTGGCCGGCAATGTGGAAACCTCCCAGGCGGTGGCCAATGCCCTCTTCGCCGCTCTCGGGGTGATGGCGGCCGCCCAGGGAACGATGAACAACCTCAGCTTCGGCAACCGCCGCTGCCAGTACTACGAAACCCTCTGCGGCGGCACCGGTGCCGGCCTCGATCCGCGGGGCGGAGGCTTCGCCGGCGCCTCCGCCGTGCAGAGCCACATGACCAACTCCCGGCTCACCGATCCGGAGATCCTGGAAGATCGCTTCCCCGTGCAGCTGGAGCGGTTCGCGGTCCGCCGCGGCAGCGGCGGGGCCGGGAGCTTCCCTGGAGGCGATGGCGTGGTGCGGGAGCTGCGCTTCCTCGAGCCGATGACGGTGTCCCTGCTGAGCAGCTCGCGGCTGGTGCCGCCCTTCGGCCTGGCGGGCGGTGGCGCCGGCCTCTGCGGCCGCAACAGCCTGCAGCGGGCGGCGGGCGAGTGGGAGGAGCTGGGGGGATCGGCCCAGCTGGAGGTGCAGCCGGGGGATCGCCTGCGGGTGGAGACCCCCGGCGGCGGGGGCTACGGCACGCCTGCGGCGGAGGAGCCCTGATGGGTTTTCAGGCCCTGCTTCCCCTGCTGCTGCTCCCCCTGGCGGCGCTTCCCGGGCCGACGCTCCCCGGGGTGGCGATGCCGGTTGCTGCCCCGCTTCCCGCCAGCCCCAGCCCCAGCACCAGCCCCAGCAGCAGCCCCAGCAGCAGCCACGGCACGGGCGCCGCTGCCGAACTGCAGGAGCGTGTCCAGCGTTTCCATCCGGTGGTGTCCCGCGGCGGCATGGTGGCCAGCCAGGATCGGCTGGCGTCCGAGGTGGGGGCGGCGGTGCTGCGCCAGGGCGGCAACGCGGTGGATGCGGCCGTGGCCACCGCCTTCGCCCTTGCGGTGACCCTGCCCCAGGCGGGCAACCTGGGTGGCGGCGGATTTCTGGTGCTCTGGCTCCCGGGCGCCTCACCGGCGGCCTCCCGCGGCTGCCCCCTGGAGCGCAACCCGGAGCTGGCCCTCGGCAGGGGCACGGCGGTGGCGGTGAATTTCCGCGAAACCGCCCCCCTGGCGGCCCGCGCCGATCTCTTCCTGCGCCCCGACGGCAGCGTGGATCGCCAGCGCGCCACCCGCGGGCTGCTCAGCGTGGGGGTGCCCGGCTCGGTGGCGGGTCTCACCCTGGCCCAGCGGTGCTACGGCCGCTGGCCCATGCGCCGTGTGGTGGCCCCGGCCCTGGCCCTGGCCCGGGACGGCTTTCCGGTGGGGCCGGTGCTCAGCCGCTCCCTGGCCGATGCCGCCCCGCTGCTCTCGGCCGATCCAACCGCCCGCAGCCTCTTTCTCCCAGGTGGCAGCCCTCCCGCTGCAGGGGAGCGGCTCCGCCAGCCCCAGCTGGCCACCACCCTGGAGCGGATCGCGGCCCAGGGCGATGGGGGCTTCTACCGCGGCCCGGTGGCGGATTCCCTGGTGCAGCTGATGGAGCAGGGCGGCGGTCTGATCCGGCACGCCGATCTGCAGGCCTACCGCGCCCAGTTGGTGCGCCCCCTCACCACCGGCTTCCGGGGCACCACCGTGCTCACCCAGCCGCCCCCCAGCAGCGGCGTGATCCTGCTGCAGCTGCTG
>JBMLOS010000116.1:0-7246 GCA_049242845.1 Prochlorococcaceae cyanobacterium | reverse complement strand
TGGCCTCCACGCAGTTCGTGCTGGCCTTCTTCTTCCTGGTGGGTCACCTCTGGCACGCCGGTCGCGCCCGCGCCGCCGCCGCCGGTTTCGAGAAAGGTATCGACCGTCAGGCCGAGCCCACCCTCTCGATGCCCGACCTCGACTGAAGCACGGCTCGGATCCCTTTCCAAACCCTGTCTCCAGACCCTTTGCTCAGCCTCCGCCTTCGGGCGGGGGCTTTTTTACTGGAAATCCACGCACGTGATCTGCTTCTGAACCACTTGTGGATACCTTCTGATTACTTCTGATTACTTCTGATTACTTCTGATTACTTCTGATTACTTCTGGATTGCTTCTGCATTGCTACTGGATGTCCTACAGAAAATGACCGCAGAACCGTCCCATCGGCCTGCGCTCTCTGCGCAACGGCAGGCATGCTGAATCCAGATCTCCGCACGCATTCCGCTGCATGAACTGGAGAACCGTGCTTTCCTCCATGGCCCATCCCATCCCATCCACCATCGCTGCCGCTGCACGCCCCGGAGCGATCCACCCTGCCCCCTGCAGCCCACACCGAAACCACTCCCGGGCGCGGGTGCCTGCACTGCTGCTGACGGGCTCGTTGCTGCTGAGTGGCGCAGCGGGCGTGGAGGCAAGCGGTCCCCTCGATCTCTCCCGCCGCGGCATCGTCTGCGATCGGGGCAGAAACACCTGCTACGACAGCCGTGGCCCCTCGATCGAGGCCACCCGCGCCGAATTCGGCAGCAAGGCGGAGCGGGATCTGGTGCAGAGCCTCTCGGGACGGCCGCGGATGGAAACGATCCGCTTCAGCACTGGTGCCGAATGTGATCTGCGCCAGCAGATCTGCTGGGACGATGGCCACAAGCGCAAGAACGTGAGCCAGCAGCTCAACAAGCAGCTGTTCGGCCACAGCAGCGGCGGCTCGGGCAGTTCCGGCTGGCGGCCCTCCACGGCCGAGGTGGACGACTCCACCTGCCGCCTCCGCCAGCGCAGCCGAAGCCTGTTCAATGGTCGTTGCGACCTGGTGCAGCGCCCCGGAGCGGGGGGAACCGCCTACGTGGTGGACCTGCGCAATGGTCGTCGCTACAGCTTCTACAACCGCATGGGGCGGCTGGTGATGAGCGATGCCACCGGCACCTGGCCGGTGCAGACCGAACGCCGCGGCAACACCACGGTGTTTCGCTGGTCGGATCTGGAACTGGAAACCTATCGCAGGAGTTCCAGCACCAACTACGGCCAGCCTCCCTATGGCTCCGGCTACGGCTCGGGCTATGGCTCCGGTGGAAGCACCGGCCTGCAGCAGATGATCGAGGGCCTGTTCCGCTGAAGCCCTCGCCCCTGATCGGCTCCGCCTGCTCAGCCCAGCTGCTGCAGCCAGCTCCGCAGGAGCGGCAGGCTGAGGCCGATCACGTTGCTCCAGCAGCCCTCGAGCCGCTCCACCAGCAGGCCACCGCGCCCCTCGAGGGCGAAGCCACCGGCGCACTGCAAGGGTTCGCCGGTGGCCACATAGGCCCGGATCTGCTCGGCATCAAGGCTGGCGAACTTCAGGCGGGTGGTCACCGTGGTGAGCAGCACACCTGAAGCCACGGGATCAGCAGATTCCGGCTTGTCGTTGCACTCCGGCTGGAGCGGCGGCTGAAGCGGCGGATGGAGCAGAGGCTGGCGAAGCGGAATCAGACAGTGGCCGGTGTGGAGCTCCGCCCAGCGGCCGGCCATCCGGGCCCAGCGCCGGCAGGCCTCCTCCGCATCGGCGGGCTTGCCGAACGCCTCCTCCTCGAAGGTGAGCAGGGAATCGCACCCCAGCACGGCCGAACAGGGTTCTTCCGTGGTTTCCGTGGGGGCCAGGGCAGTCCACACCGCTTCGGCCTTGGCCCGGGCCAGGTGCTGCACGAGCTGGGAGGTGTCGGCATGGGCAAAGGCCTCCTCCTCCACCCCGCTCACCCGCACCCGGTGGGGCACACCCGCCTGCTCGAGCAGGCGCCGGCGGGCCGGGGAAGCGGAGGCCAGCAGCAGCGGCCCTGCAGATGCCGACAACGATCCCTTGCACACTTTCGGCCAGCGTAGGGGCCGCAGGATCAAGGTTCCAGCCACCCAGGTGTGCAGAGATTCAGCCCCCGTTAGGGACAAAGAGATGGGCCATCCTGGGCTGTCTCGGCAGGATGGTCCGCACCGCAGACAGCGGCACGATCCCTCCCTCACAGCACCGGAGAGATGGCTCCTTGGTATAGAGGAGAAAGCCGGTGGAACCTCTCCTTCTGTATCTGGTTCAGGCAGCCAACACCTCACCGGAGAGGGAACCGATGGGGCCATGCAGGAGCGGCAACGGATGGGCTGTTCGAACGTTCTGAGGATCAACCAGGAACGGATCGGCGACCCACCGCGCCCGGTCGCACCCGCGGCGGAAAAGGACCGAAGGCCACAATGGCCCCCTGAAGCCAGCCCGCCGCAGTCCCCCTTCCGATGCCAGGAGCTGGAGAGCCCGCCGAGTCCAGCGTGGATGCCCACTCCCGCAGGCGGGCCGAACGGGAGGTGTTCTGCCTGCCCTACCGCCGCGGCTTCTATGAGCTGGTGCGCGATCAACCGATCAGCAGCACCAGCTTCTGCCAGCGGGACGACCTCCGGTCGCTCCATCGAGGCCTGGTACCCCGGCCGGAGAGCGTGGAGCGGGACTGGATCTGGCTGATCCGCCTCGGCGTGCTGCGGCGGGAGGTGGACGGTCAGGGCCTCACCGAGCGGGTGCGGCTCACGCCCATGGGACGGCAGCTGCTGGCGCAGTGGCCGGGGGAGTTCCCCCGCCCCACCCCCCTGCAGCACCTGCAGCACTGGATCAGTCGCTACCGGCCCCGCCGATGAGCGGCCCCACTCCCCTGATGGTGCTGGGCACCAGCAGCGGCGCCGGGAAGTCGTTGATGAATGCGGCCCTCTGCCGCGTGCTGCTGCGCCGGGGGGAGTGCCCGCTGCCCTTCAAGGGGCAGAACATGAGCAACAACGCCTGGGTGGACGGCGCCGGCGGGGAGATGGCCTACTCCCAGGCGCTGCAGGCCTGGGCCGCCGGACAGGAACCGCGGGTGGCGATGAACCCGGTGCTGCTCAAGCCCCGGGGCGACAGCACCAGCGAGGTGATCCACCTCGGTCGCTCGGTGGGCACGGCCCGGGCGGAGCACTACTACCGCGACTGGTTCCGGCCCGGCTGGCAGGCGATCCGCCGGGGGCTGGAGGAGCTCCGGAGCCACGAGCCCCGCGGCCGGCTGGTGCTGGAGGGGGCCGGCAGCCCGGTGGAGGTGAACCTGCAGCCGCGCGACCTCACCAACCTGCGTCTGGCCCAGTACCTGCGGGCCCGCTGCCTGCTGGTGGCGGACATCGAGCGGGGCGGGGTGTTCGCCCAGATCGTGGGCACCCTGGCCCTGCTGCGCCCGGTCGAGCGCCCCCTGATCGCGGGCCTGCTGATCAACCGCTTCCGCGGCCGCCGCGAACTCTTCGACGAGGGACGCCGCTGGCTCGAGAACCACACCGGCGTGCCGGTGCTCGGGGTGATGCCCTGGCTGGATGAGCTCTTCCCCCCGGAGGATTCGCTCGATCTGCTCGAACGCCGCGGCAGCCGCGGCCCGGCGGAGCTGGAGATCGCGGTACTGCGGCTGCCCTCGCTGAGCAACTTCTCCGATCTCGACCCCCTCGAGGCCGAACCCAGTGTGCGGCTGCGCTGGGTTCGCCCCGGCGATCCCCTGGGCAGCCCCGATGGCCTGCTGCTGCCGGGCAGCAAGCAGACCCTGCGGGATCTGGCCCTGGTGCAGAACTCCGGCCTGGGGGAGGCGATCGGCGCATACGCCCGCTGCGGCGGGCAGGTGTTCGGCCTCTGCGGCGGGCTGCAGATGCTCGGCCGTCGCCTGGTGGATCCGGAAGGGCTCGAAGGGGGCGTTGCATCCGCCGGCCTCGGCCTGCTCCCGCTGGACACCGTCTTCGAGGGGGAGAAGACCCTGCGGCAGCGGCGCACCGCCGCCCAATGGCCTGCCGGAGATCCCCTGCCGATCGAGGGATTCGAGCTCCACCACGGCCGCACCCGGCCGCACGGCACCACCCCGCACGGGCCGGACGATGGCGGCACGCTCTGCAGCGAAACCGGCCTGGGATGGTGGCAGCCGGTGGGGGAACAGGGCGGCCTGGTGGCCGGCACCTACCTGCACGGCATCTTCGAGAACGGGCCCTGGCGGCGCCGCTGGCTCAACCAGCTCCGCCGCCGCAAGGGGCTGCCGCCGCTCTCGGAAGCCCAGCCCCATCACGCCCGCCAGAGGGAAGCCCTGCTCGATCGCCTCGCCGATGCCTTTGAGGCCCATGTGAACCTCTCACCGCTGCTGGGCCCCGCGCAGAGATGAGCGCCGCAGGGTGCCCCAGGCGGCCGCCGCCAGGGCAAGCCCGAACAGGGGGGCATCCCCCCAGCGGCCGTAAGGGGTGAGGCCCTGGCGGAACTCCAGCGGCAGCAGGGCGGTGCCGGGCCGGCCGGCCGGCAGGGAAGCCCGCCGCCGCCCGCGCGCATCCACCACCAGGCTGGGGCCGGTGTTGGCGGAGCTCACCAGCCAGCGGCCGTTCTCCAGGGCCCGCAGCTGGGCAAGGGCCTCGAACTGCCGCTGCAGCTGCAGGGGATAGGGATCGAGGTTGGCACTGGCCAGCAGCCAGCGGGCTCCGGCCCGCACGGCCTCCCTCTGGGCGGCGCCGTCGGCGATCTCGTAGCAGATCGCCACGCCCACCGGCTCGCTCGGGCGGCGCAGCAGCCGCGAGCGGGGCCCGGGCTCCAGCCCCCCCACGGCCGAGAGGCCGCTCCAGTTCAAAAACTCCAGCCGCGGCACCCATTCCCCCAGGGGCACCAGCCGGTTCTTGTCGATCCAGCCGCTCGCCTCCGCCTGATCTCCGGGGGAGAAGCGCAGCAGGCTGCTGCGCACGCCCGAGTCCTCGCGCCGGAACCCACCGCTGAGCACCTCCACCCCGGCGGGCTCCGGCAGGGGCTGGTCCAGGGGCAGGGCCCCCTCTGGCAGCACCACCGCCTCGATCATCTCGCCGCGCTCCCGGGCGGCGGCGGCGAAACGCTGGGCAGCGGCGAGGCGCTGCAGCAGAAGCAACTGCTGGGGCAGCTGGAATTTCTCGCGGGTGGGGATCGCCGGCTGCACCACCAGCACCTGGCTGGCGGCCAGGGGCGGGGCAAGCGGCCGGGCCCGCAGGGCCGCACCCCCCAGATGCAGCAGGGCCACCCCCGCCGCAACGCACAGCAGGGCCTGCCCCCGCCGGCGCGGCGGCAGCCGCAGGCCGGCCAGCAGCAGCCAGCCGATCAGCAGCTGCAGCGCCGCGATCAGGGGGGCACCGCCGATTTGCGCCCAGGCCGCCAGGAGCGGATCGGCCGGCAGGGCGGAGGCCCCCAGCCCGATCCAGAAGAGGGGCCCGCGGGCCAGGAGCTGCTCCCCCAGCCCCCAGGCGGCGGCAGCGAGCAGGGCCGTGGGGAGGGAGGGCAGCCGTGCGGGGGGCTCCGCGCCCCAGAAGCGCTCGCAGCGCTGCACCGCAGCGATCCAGAGGGCCACCAGCAGCGCCGCCGCCCCGCCGCAGAGCAGCCACAGCAGCAGGCAGAGGGGCAGGCTGAGCGGCCCGGGCACCCCGATCCAGTCGAGCGGATGCAGCCAGAGCAACCAGCGGTGGCTCACCAGCACCGCCAGGCCGCCCCAGGCCAGGCCCCCCCGCCAGCCCAGGGGGGAGCGGGGCAGGGCCCAGAGCAGGGCAATGGCAGGCCAGAGCAGCCAGGGAGCTCCGAGCGGCGGCAGGGAAACCCCGGCCAGGGCCCCGGCGGCACAGGCCCCGATCCACCACCAGCGCCGGTCTTCCCCCATGGCGGCGGAGCCTAGGAACCGCCAAGGTGAAGGGCCACGGAACCCCTCCGAATCGATGGACCAGGGCAACCTGCTGCAGATGCTGGTGCTGCGCGGCCTCGGCACCACCTCCCTGGTGGCCGATCGGCTGCGGCAGGTGAGCCAGGAGTGGGTGCGCAGCGGCCGGCTCGATGCCGGTCAGGCCCAGGCCCTGGTGGAGGACGTGCTGCGGGCCCTCAAGGGCGAAACCCCGGAACTGGAGCAGCAGGCCGAGCGCCAGCTCGAGCGCAACCGCGACCAGCTGCTGCAGGACCTCGGCCTGGCCCGGCAGCGGGAACTCGATGAGCTGCGCGGCCGCATCGACCGGCTGGAGCAGAGCCTGCGGCAGCGCCAGAACCAGGGCGAGCTGCCGGATTGAAGCGCCCCCTCCCCAGCCGGCGGGCAGAATCGCCGGCAGACCCGGCGACTTCCTCCCCTGCCATGCGCGACATCCTGATCAGCACGGCGGTCTTCGTGGCCTGCCTGCTGGTGGCTTTCGTGAGCCAGCTGGTGGCCCCCTCCAGCCTCACCCCCAGCGCCTCGGCCGGCGAAAGCTCCATAGAGCCCGCCGCCGTGCGCACGGCCGCCGTGGCCCCGGCGGCATCACCGGCCGTGCGCCAGGCCGTGGCGGCGCCGCTGGAACTCGACCCGAACGACCCCAACCCCACCCTCTTCGCCATGGCACCCGACAGCTCCGAGCCCAACGCCACCACCGATGCCGTGGCCCAGGGGGCCTCGGCCCTCGGCGGTGCCCTCGACGCTCCCCGGGAGCGCACCACCGAGAGCGGCCTGCGCATCACCGACCTCGTGATCGGCGACGGACCGGAGGCCACCGCCGGCCAGACCGTGGTGGTGAACTACCGCGGCACGCTCGAGAGCGGCAAGGAATTCGACAGCAGCTACGGCCGCGGGCCCTTCTCCTTCCCCCTCGGCGCCGGTCGGGTGATCCGCGGCTGGGATGAGGGCGTGGCCGGCATGCAGGTGGGCGGCAAGCGCAAACTGGTGATTCCCCCCGACCTCGCCTACGGCGAGCGGGGCGCCGGTGGGGTGATCCCCCCCAACGCCACCCTGATCTTCGAAGTGGAACTCCTCAAGGTGGGCCGCTGAAGCCCATCGCCCTGACCAGGCTGCGGGGCGTGAGCCACGGCGCCCGAGCAAACCTGTAGCAATCGTTAGGATCCGCGGGCTTCCGGCACACCACCGGGTCTCGTTTCTCACACTCCCTTCTTCCTCCTCCCCCTCGCCATGGCCCATACCCTTCCCGCCCTTCCCTACGACCTCGATGCGCTCGAGCCGCACATCTCCCGCTCGACCCTGGAGTTCCACCACGGCAAGCACCACAACGCCTACGTGACCAACCT
>JBMLOS010000115.1:0-14955 GCA_049242845.1 Prochlorococcaceae cyanobacterium | reverse complement strand
TGATCGTGAGCACCGGCAGCAGGGCATTGGGCAGGGCATGGCGCAGCACCACCCGCGCTTCGCCGAGGCCGCGACTGCGGGCCGCCTCCACGTAGTCGGAGGTGAGGGCCCGGCGCAGGTTCAGCCGCAGGGCGTTGTCGAAGATGCCGCTCAGCAGCAGTCCGAGTGTGCAGGCCGGCAGGGCGAGGTGGCGCAGGGTGCCCACCAGCTGGCTCCAGCTCCCCGCCCGCAGGCTGTCGAGCAGATAGAAGCCGCTGCCGGTGGGGGGGAGCAGGGAGGGCGGGAAGCGCCCGCCCACCGGCAGCCAGCCCAGCCACACGGCGAACACCAGCTGCACCATCATCGCGGCCCAGAAGGGGGGCAGGGCGTAGGTGCCGATGCCGTAGAGCCGCCCCGCCAGATCGAGCTTTCCCTCGGGGCGGGCGATGCCGGAGAAGCCCACCGCCAGGCCCACCACCGCCGCCAGCAGCAGGGCCGTGACGCCCAGCTCCAGGCTGGCCGGCAGGCTCTGGCGGATGATTTCGGTGACCGGCTCCTGGCTGGCCTGGGACACGCCCAGATCGCCCCGGAGCAGATGGCTGATGAAGTGCCCGTACTGCACCAGAAGGGGCTGATCCAGCCCCAGCTTGCTGCGCAGGGCCGCCCGGGCGGCTTCCGGCGCCTTCGGACCCAGCAGCGCATCGATCGGATCCCCCGGTGCCACCCGCAGCAGCAGGAACACCAGGGTGGAGATCAGCCAGAGCATCACCGGGGCCAGGGCAAGGCGGGCCCCCAGGTAGCGCAGCAGCTCGTTGCGGCGGCTCATCGCTTCTGCTCCTGTCCCCGCTGCTGTCCCCTCTCCTGGCCCAGCCGGTGCAGTGCTTCCAGCTGCACCCGCCCGGATCCATCGAAGCGGGGTGGACTCACCCCGGCGCCGCTCCAGGCGCCCTCCTCCATCAGCCACACCGGCAGGTAGGGCACGGCGGCGGCGGTGCGCCGCTGGATCGCCTGCAGCAGCGCGATCCGCTCGGCTCCCTCCAGCTGGCTGCTGCGCACCAGCTCGGCGTCCAGCCCGGGGGCGGTCCAGAAGGAGCCGCTCAGGGCGCTGTTGCCCTTGGCGCAGCGGCTGCCCCGGGGCTCCTGGCAGCTGAGCAGGGGGGCGAGGAAGTTCTCGGCGTCGGGATAGTCGCCGATCCAGTCGTAGAAGAACAGCACCAGGGCTCCTTTGGCGAGCTGGTCGTAGGCGGTGGTGGATTCCATGCCGCTGGCCTCCAGGGTCACGCAGTCGCGCAGATCCCGCCGCAGCTGGGCCTGCCAGGTGAGGGCGAACAGGCGGTCGCTGGGGATGTCGGAGCGGAAGGTGAGCGGCAGGCTGAAGACCCTGCCGTTGCAGTAGCCCGCCTGGCGGAACAGCCGCCGCGCTTCGGCCGGGTCGTAGGCGGGCCAGGCGTTCGGATCGGACCCCGGCAGGCCGGGGGGCACCAGCTGGCGCAGGGGCGGCCGCAGCCCCAGGCTTACCCGGCGGCTGAGGGTCTGGCGATCGAGGCTGCGGGCGATCGCCTGGCGCAGGGTGGGATTGTCCAGCGGGGGCTCGTCGGTGAGCAGGGAGAGGAACCCGATCGAGAGGGCCGGCCCGCGGGCCTCATGCAGCCGGCCGCGCAGGGCCTCCCGGTGGAGGGCCTGTTCGTGGTCGATCTCGAGACCGCTGGAGAGCAGCACGTCCACCTCGCCGCTGCGCAGGGCCCCGAACAGGGAGGTGGAGTTGCTGAGATTGACCAGATCGATGCCTTCGTTGGCCGGCCGGGGCCCCCAGTACCGCTCCCAGGGGGTGAGCCGCACCTGCTGGCCGCTGAAGTGGGCGAGGCGGTAGGGCCCGGTGCCCACGAAGCGCTCGTTCAGCGCCTTGTCCGCATGGCTGCGGTAGGCGGTGGGGGAGATCGGCGTCAGAAAGATGGCCGAGAGCAGCCGCGGCAGCGGGGTGAAGGGCTGGCGGAGCTTCAGCTCCACCGTGTGGCTGTCCACGGCCCGCGCCTCCTGCACCCGATCGCTCAGCTGGTAGGCGAGGGTGCCGATCGCCATGAAGCGCTTCAGCGAGAACACCAAAGCCTCGGCATCGAAGCGGGTGCCGTCGTGGAAGAGCACGCCGCGGCGCAGCGGGATGCGGGCCGTGCGGCCATCGGGGCTCAGCTGGGGCAGGGCCGTCGCCAGGCGGGGTTCGATCTGCCCGTCGGCCCGGATGGCGTAGAGGGGATCGCCGAGGGCGCTGAGCACCTGCATCGTGCCGACCCGCGAGGCCTTGGCCGGATCCAGCGAATCGATCCGGCTCTTGGTGGCCACCACCAGCCGGGTGGGGGAGTGGGGCGGCTGGCAGCTGGCCAGCAGTGGGAGCAGCAGGGTCAGCAGGGCCGGCACCAGCAGCCGTGCGCCCGGGGAGGCCTGCTGGGTGCGCCGGGAGGCGGTGGCGACGGAAACGGAGGGAGCTGGGGACAAGCTCACCGCTCAGGTGGGCCCCATTCAAGGGCACGGTCCCGGCTGGCACCGCCGGGGGCGGTGAGGTTCAGGAACGGGAACCGAAGGGCTGGGGACGGTGCGGCGCGGGGGTGACGCAGCCGGGCTCGAGCTGGTGGAGCGGCAGCTCGAACACCGGGCAGCCCTGACGGGCCAGGGGCCAGCGGCGCAGCCAGCAGCGGTTCTCGGCCTGGTTGATGCCGATCACCTGGTACTGCTGCGGGTCGTCGGCGCTGAGGCGGATGCAGTCTCCCTGCTGAAGGGCAGCCGGCAGGAAGGCTGTGGGGGAAGAGGTCATGGGGTTGGGACAGAGGCGGGCCATGGTCCCGGTACGCCTCCACCCTTCCGCCGGGAAGGGGTGGGAGGTGTGCGGAGGGCTACGGAGCGGGGCTCCGGTGAGCGGATGGCAACGGGAGCGGGCTGGGAAAACGGGGCAGGTTTCTAAAGATTTCCTTCCATTGTGTTTTTCCACTCTGCCCCATCGGGGCCGCTCTCTGCCAGGGGGGTCAGAGGGTGCGCAGGCAGGCGGCCACCGCCTCCACTTCGTCCAGGGCCTCGATCGCCGCCAGGGCCTGGCGGAAGTGGGCCTCAAGCACCTCGTGGGTGATGGCCACGATCTCGGCGGCGCCGCCGTGGCCCTCGAACTGCACGATCGACTGCAGCGACACCCCCGCGTCGCCGAAGCAGGTGCCGATCTTGCCGATCACGCCCGCCTCGTCGCGGGTCTGGAGGCGCACGTAGTTGCGGTGGCGGGTCTCGGCCCCGTCCACCAGGCGGCAGCGGCGCCAGCTGCCCGCCGCCAGCAGGGGATCCAGCGTGCCCCGGCCGGCCTCCACCTGGCGGATGCCGGCGATGTTGAGGATGTCGGCCACCACGGCCGATGCGGTGGGTCCGGCGCCGGCACCGGGGCCGTAGAACATCACCTCGCCCACCGGCTCCCCTTCCACGAGGATGGCGTTGTTGACGCCGTGCACCCCGGCGAGGGGGTGGTGCTTCGGCAGCAGGGTGGGATGGACGCGCACGTCCAGCTTCTCCTGCAGATCTTCGCCGGTGCCGAGGTGCTGGGCCACGGCCAGCAGCTTCACCACGAAGCCGAGCTGGGCCGCGTAGGCCACGTCGCGCGCGTCGAGGCGGTCGATGCCCTCGGTGGGGATGGCGGAGCGCTCCACCGGGCCGCCGTAGGCCAGGCCGGAGAGGATCGCGATCTTGTCGGCGGCATCGCCGCCCTGCACGTCCGCGGCCGGGTCCGCCTCGGCATAGCCCAGCCGCTGGGCGTCGGCCAGCACGTCGGCGTAGGCGGCACCCTCATCGGCCATGCGGCTGAGGATGTAGTTGGTGGTGCCGTTGATGATCCCGCTGACGCGGCGGATGCGGTTCGCCCCCAGCGACTGCTTGAGCGGCTCGATGATCGGGATGCCGCCCCCCACGGCGGCCTCGATCAGCACGTACACGCCCCGCTCGGCCGCGGCCGCGGCGATCTCCTGGCCGTAGCGGGCGATCACGGCCTTGTTGGCGGTCACCACCGGCTTGCCGGCCGCGATCGCCCGCAGGATCAGGCTGCGGGCCGGCTCCAGGCCGCCCATCACCTCCACCACGATCTCCACGGAGGGATCGTCCACCACCGCCTCGGGGTCGTCGGTGAGCCGCTCGGTGGGGATCTCCACGCTGCGGGGACGCCCCAGATCGCGCACGGCCACCCGCCGCAGCTCCAGCTGGCGCACCAGGGGATGGCGGCCGTCGGGGCTGCCCAGGATCGCCGCGACACCGGCTCCCACCGTCCCGAGACCGAGCAAGCCGATGCCGATGGTCATGTCGCTACCGTGCTCAAACCACCGATCCTAGAAATCCCCCCTCGCTCAGGCCTGCTCAAGGGCCGCCGCCTGGGCCTGCATCATCCGCAGGATGTTGAGGAAGCCGTTGGCCCGTGAGGGCGTGAGGCTGGCCTGCAGGCCGGTGGCAGCGATGAAGGAGGGATCCACCGCCGTCACCTCCCGGGGGGTGAGGCCCTCGAGTCCCTCGATCAGCAGGGCCAGCAGGCCCTTGGTGATCTGGGCGTCGGAGTCTCCCTGCCAGTGCAGCTTGCCCTCCACCAGCTCTCCCACCACGAACACCTGGGAGACGCAGCCCTTCACCCGGTAGTTCTCCTGGCGGAACTCCTCGGGCAGGGGGGCCAGCTTGCGGGCCAGCCAGAGCACGTACTCGTAGCGCCGCTTCGGATCGGTGGTGCCGCCGAGGCGCTCCACGATACGATCCAGGGTGGGACTGCCGCTGGGCATGGATGGAGTTCCGCGATTCAGTTCCGCAGCCGGCCGCGCAGGGTGAGCAGACCGCCGAGCGAGAGCAGGCCAAGGCTCGCCAGGGGCAGGGAGGCGGCCCCCAGGGAGCGGCGGAGGTCCGCCTGCAGGTGGGCAGCCTGGGCCGGCACGGCGGTGGGAGAGGCGTTCTGGGAGAGCTCCACGTAGTCGCGGTGGCCGGGGCCCCCATCCACCTGCACCTCCCAGGCCTGATCGGCCGACACGCCCTCCGGCAGGCGGAAGCGCAGCTGGCCCTGGAGATCGGTGCGTCCCACCAGGATCGGCTCGCCGCCGTCGGGGGGGATCAGGCGCACCTGGGCCTCCGGCACCGGTTCGCCGCTGGAGAAGCGGCTCTCGAGCATGAGGCTGTCATTCAGGCTGGTGAGCCGCTCGAGGCTGGTCTCGAGGGCGTGGGCCCGGGCGGCGTCAGGGGTGAGGGCGGCCCCGGCCAGGGCCAGCACAAGCACGGCAAGGGTGCGGGAGCGCATGAAGCGATCAGGACGACTTCCAGCGACTATCGCTGCTTTTTCCGGCCTGCACCATACGCACCATCGAACTCACCATCAGCGAGAGGGCATCGCTCGGCTGGCCGCCGCCCTGGCCGCGGGCCTGCAGTTCGGAGGCCAGGACCCGCTCGGGGGCGCTGCCGGTGAGGGCGGTCAGGGCGGGAGAACGCATCGAAACCGGTTGGTCCAGGGGGTTCGAGCCTGATCCTGCCAAACCCAGGGGCTGCCGCGGCGCCGAAGCGCAAGCCGTTACAAGGCTGCAACGGTTCACCGCCACTCCAGGCCCTCCTCGCTCAGCCAGCCGTCGAAGGGGATGTCCCAGGGGTCGGCGGGGAGCCGCTTCACCAGGCAGCCCCTCGGAATCACCGCCAGGGCCGGCACCGCCCGCCAGCTCGCCTCGGCCCGCAGCCGGTCGTACCAGCCACCGCCGGAGCCCAGCCGCATGCCCTGCCGGTCCAGCGCCAGGGCCGGCACCAGCAGCAGGGCCAGATCGGCGGGGGCCAGCGGCGTGGATGCCGGTGGGGCCGGGATGCCGCAGCCATCCGGCTCCAGTGGGATCCCAGCCCTCCAGGGGCGGTACTCCAGGCCCGCGGCCTCCGTGGGGCGGCCGCAGGGCGTCCAGGGCAGGGCCAGCCGCAGGGATCCGAGCGAGGCCAGGTGCCGCAGATCAGGTTCCCCGGGCAGGGGCCAGTAGAGCCCCAGGTGGAGTCCGGCCGGCACCAGGGGGGGCAGCTTCCGCAGGGCCGCGGCGGCCAGACCCGCGCTCGCGTGCGGCAGCAGGGCGCTTCGCCGCCGCCGCCACTGGCGGCGCAGGGCGGCCTTGTCGTCGCCTGGATCGCCTGCCATCAGCGCTGGAACCAGCCGGTGAGGGCCGCGGCCAGGGCATCGGCGGCATCATCCGGCCGGGGCGGCCGCTCCAGCCGCAGCTCGCGCATCACGGCGTCGAGCACCTCGTCCTTGCCGGCGTGGCCCGAGCCCGCCAGGGCCAGCTTAATCTGCATCGGGGGGAACTCCACCACCGGCACCTTCAGCCGCGCCAGCGTCATGATCAGCACCCCACGGGCCTGGACCACCGGAATCGTGGTGCTGGAGCGGTAGAAGAAGAATTTCTCCACCGCCGCCAGTTCCGGTTTCCACTGCCGGATGAGCTGGCGCAGATCCCGGGCGATCTCCACCATCCGATCGCCCTCGCTGCGGCCCGGATCGGTGCGCAGCACGCCGCAGTCGAGCAGGAAGGGCACCGGGGCGCAGCCGGGGCGGCCGTCCGCCCGCAGCTCGATCAGGCCGTAGCCCACCCGGGCCAGGCCGGGGTCGATGCCGAGGATCCTCATCGCCCGGGGCCCGAGGCAGGGCCTCAGCCGGCGAGCGCCAGTTCGAACTCGCGGCGATCGGCCCCCTCCGGCCGCTCGAACACCTTGCAGAACACCTTCACCACCCGATCGCCCGAGTCGATCTGCTCGAGGGGGTCCTTGCGGAGGCGGTGGCGCAGGCAGCAGGCGGCCACCCGGGCCACGTCGTCCTCGCTCACTTCGGTGCGGCCCTCGAAGGCGGCCAGGGCCCGGGCGGCGCGGTTGGTCACGATGTCGCCGCGCAGGCCGTCCACGTCGAGCTCGCCGCAGATGGCCGAGATGCGGATGCGCAGGTCGTCGTCGATCTGCACCTGGGGCAGCCGCTGCTGGGCCTCCACCACCCGCGCCTGGAGCGCGTCCTGGTGGCCCTGCACGGCGTCGTTGAAGCTGTCGGGGTCGTTGTCGAAGGAAGTGCGCTGATCCACCACCTGCACCCGCAGTTCGGGGTCCCGCACGGTGCGCACCTCCACGCTCATGCCGAAGCGGTCGAGCAACTGCGGCCGCAGTTCGCCCTCCTCGGGGTTGCCGGAGCCGATCAGCACGAAGCGGGCCGGGTGGCGCACACTCACGCCCTCGCGCTCCACCGTGTTCCAGCCCGAGGCGGCCGAATCCAGCAGCACGTCCACCAGGTGGTCGTCGAGCAGGTTCACCTCGTCCACGTAGAGCAGGCCGCGGTTGGCCTTGGCCAGCAGGCCGGGCTCGAAGGCGCGCACGCCCTCGCTGAGAGCCTTCTCGATGTCGATCGTGCCGCAGAGGCGGTCTTCGGTGGCGCCCAGGGGGAGATCCACCATCGGCACCTGGCGTTTCTCCGTGGAGATCTGTTCGCCGTGCTCGAGCCGCTGGCGCACCTCGGCGCTCTGCAGATCGGGATCGCTGGGGGAGCTGTTGTAGGGGTCGCCGGCCACCACATCGATCTCCGGCAGCAGATCGGCCAGGGCGCGGATCGTGGTGCTCTTGCCGGTGCCACGGTCGCCCATGATCATCACACCGCCGATGCGGGGATCGATCACGTTCAGCAGCAGGGCCAGCTTCATCTCCTCCTGGCCCACGATGGCGGTGAAGGGGAAGACCCGGCGCTTCCGGACTTGACTCACGAGATTGTCGGCAGGGGGGAGGTACGGGGCCGGCGAGGGCCGATCGGAGCGGATTGTTTCACAGGCGCCGGTTTTCCCGGTGCCCGCTTCACCGGCCCCCGGGCGGCTGCACCGCCGCGCCCGGCCCGGCTCCGGCCTGGGGCTCCACCGGCAGCAGGCTCAGCACCTGCGGAGGGGTGGCGTCGGCGGGATAGATCAGCCGCACCTGCAGCTGGCGCACCTGGCCCGGCGCCAGGCTGATCGTGCCGAGGGCCGGGCCGGCCTGGCCGGCCCGCTGCACGAGATGGAAGCGCCGCAGGCCGGAAGCGCGTCCCTGGTCGTTGTCGAGGCCTCGCACCTCCACCGCACCGCGGAACATCACCGCCCGGCTGGGGGTGCTGCGGAAGCGCAGGCCCCCTTGGGGCTGGTCGGCCTTGATCGGTGATTCCAGGGCCAGCTGCAGCTGCACCGGCTGGGAGGTGTCGTTTCGTAACGGCAGGGTGAGGTCGTACTCCACGCCGTAATTCCCGTGGGCGGCCCAGGCGGTGCCGGGATAGAAGGCCCGCAGCTCGGCGGTCTGCACCTGGCCGGTGCCCAGGGTGCCCCGCTCGAGCGAGGCGATCGGCCAGGACACCGGCGCCTGACGCACCGACAGGAAGGCGCTGTGGGGATCGGTGATCCGGGTGCGCCAGGCGCTGCCCTCCTGCACGCCGCTGACGCGGGAATAGACGATCCCTCCCTTCTGGCCCCTGGGGGTGGGGGCATGCTCCCGCGGGCTGAGCGGGCCGTTCAGCAGCTTCTCCCAGGTGGCCGCCTCGGGGGGGCGGTCGTTCTCACCGAAGGCCGCCAGGGTGGCCACATCCACGGCGCCATCGCTCTGGAGGCGCCACTGCAGATTGCGGCCGTTGAGCAGCGGATCGAGTCCCCGCACCGGGAGCGGCAGCACCGCCAGCACCGTGAGGCGGCCGGGCTCGAGGGTCCACTGGCTGGGGAAGAGGCTGCTGCGCTGCCTCTGGAGAAGCTCTCCGGCCACGCGGCTGCCGGGGCCGGCGTAGATCGGCGTGGTGCCCTGGGGCAGCAGATCCGGCAGCGGCAGGAAGGGGGCCGCCGGCTGGCTGGCATCGAGCGACTGGGAGAGGGCCGTGGAGCCGCTGAGCAGATTCAGCCGCACGGCCTGCGCCTGCCGCGGCGCCGCCACCACCGCCAGCCAGAGGGTGGAATCGAGGCTCTCGGGCTTGCCGGCGTAGACGTGGTGGCTGAAGAGGTCGAAGCGGCCGCTCAGGGGCACATCGAGATGGGCCTCGGGCACGCCCCGGCCCGTTCCCGCGAAGGTGGAGAGCAGAACCCCCGGCGCGCGGATCAGCTCGGGGTTGTTGTCATTGATCAGCGGCACCGCATCGAGGCGGCCCGGCAGCGGGCGCACGCTCTGGCTGCGCAGCTGCGGGGCGGCCTCCGCCGGGGCGACCGGCGGCCCGCCGGCCGGGGTGGAGGGGGTGGCCGCCAGAGCGGCCAGCGGCAGCAGGGCGGCCAGGGGCGCCGCCGCCAGAGGCAGCCCGGCGCTGAGGAGGGAGCGGAGGGGGCGGTTCATTTGCGGCCTACGAGGGTCTGGGCCGCGGCGGCGGCCATGGCGCGGATCAGGTCGGTGGAGCGGGGGTCGTTGAAGGGGCCCTTCACCATGAAGGCAGCCACCGCCCGCTGGCCGTTGGGGAGCTGGATCAGGGCCGCGTCGGCATAGGCGATGCCGATGTCGCCGGTCTTGTTGTAGACGCTCACGCCGTGGGCCAGCAGTTCGCTGTCCGGATCGGAGGAATCCTTGCCGAGGCCCTGCAGGATGCCCAGCGGGATCAGCGTGTTCGTGCGCGACTTGCCCATCACCTCACGGAAGAGGTCCCGGGCCCGGGGACTGAGCTTCTCGCCGGTGTCCACCAGGGCGATGGAGCGGGCCAGGTCGCGGGCGCTGGTGGTGTTGGTGCCGTTGAGGTCGGGCAGCCAGTTGTTCACCACCGTGGCGGGCAGACCCAGCTGCTGGAAGCGGGCGTTGATCACGGTCTTGCCCCCCACCCGCTTGATCAGCAGGTTGGTGGCGCTGTTGTCGCTCACCCGGATCATCTCCATGGCGGCCTCGAAGAACGGGAAGCGGGTGCCCAGGGGCCGGCTCGCCATCCAGCCGGCGCCGCCCCCCACCACCTCCTTGGTGAGCGGCAGCGGCTCGTTCCAGCGCACCTTGCCGTGGTCGAGGTCTTCCAGGCCCACCAGCAGGATCGGGGTCTTGATCGAGCTGGCGGCCGGCAGCGGCAGATCGGGCTGCAGCTGGGCGAAGCGGCCGTCGTCGAGCACCAGCAGGAAGGCGCTGGCCTTGAGGTCCTTCTGGGCGGCCGCCAGCTGGCTCCAGCGGCGGCTGAGGGCCGGCAGTTCCCGCTTCGGCTCGAAGCTGCCGAGGGCCATCCCGTTGGGGTTGCTCCGTTCCCCGGGCTCCACCAGGGGCTTCTCGATCGCCCCCTGGGCCAGCCGGGGGGCCAGCACCTTCAGGGTGGTGCCGGTCAACACCCCGAGCCCCACGCCCAGCACCAGCAGCCGCAGCACCAGGCGCAGGGGCTGTCCCCAGGCACTGGTGCTCGATCGGTTCGGACGGCCGGCACTCACGGGGGCTGCTGTGGCTGCAGCGAAGCTAAGGGCTGCGCCTGCGACTCGCCCAGCGCAGCTGCCGCACCATCCCCCGCAGCAGGGCCACTTCGGCGTCGTTCACCAGGGCCCGCTGCAGCAGGGCGCGGAGTTTGGCCATGCGGGCATCGGCGGTGTGGGGGTAGAGAAAGCCCACCTCCAGCAGCAGCTCCCGCGCATCGGCCAGGGTGGCCTCCAGGGCCCCCCGGGGTGCCGGATCGTCCGGAGCCGCGGCCCCAGCCGTCGCCGCCGGCGGGGAGATCTGGAGCTCCTGCAGCTGATGCAGCACCACCGCCACCGCGTGGGAGAGGTTCATCGAGGGGCAGGCGGGGCTGGTGTCGATCTGCAGCAGCCGCCCGGCCTGCAGCAGCTCCTCGTTGCGCAGGCCCTGGTCTTCCCGGCCGAACACCAGGGCCCGGGGGGCGGCGCCGGCCTCCGCCGCCGGCGCCGGATCGAGCAGCCAGTGCAGGGCTTCGCGGGGCTGCCGCAGGGGCAGGGGGGCCTCGTCCTGCCGCCCGCTGGTGGCCACCACCCGGCGACAGTCCGCCAGGGCCTCGGCCAGGGAGCCATGGTGGCGGGCCTGCTCGAGCACCCAGCGGCCGTGCACCGCCATCCGCAGCGCTTCCTCCCCGAGGGGGTCGCAGCGGGGGGACACCAGCCGCAGCTCAGGTACGCCGAAATTGGCGCAGAGCCGGGCCACGCTGCCCACGTTCAGGGGCCCCGCCGGCTCCACCAGCACCACGGTGATCGGTGCGGAGCAGGGATCCAGCGGCAAGGGTTCAGGGCAGGGTGTGCAGGAAGGCGAGCAGGTCGGCCATCGCCTGGGGATCGGGCTGGAAGCGCGGCATCGGGGGGGTGCGGCCGCTCACCACCTGCTGGATCAGCTGCCGATCGCTCTTGCGGTGGTCCACCCCGTGCAGGTTCGGTCCCACCAGCCCCTGGGCCGCCAGGCCATGGCAGCCGGCGCAGTTGAGGCGGAACAGGCGGCCGCCGTTGCCCGCCGAGCCGGTGAGCTCCAGGGTCTGGCGGGTGTAGGGGTCCATGCGGGCCGCGGGCAGCACCACAAGCACCAGCAGGATGAAGGCGGCGGCGGCGGCGAGCACCAGGGCCGCGATCAGCCCCGGACGGCGGGTGTTGCCCTGGCCGTTCTCGCCTCCGCCGGGGGAGGAGCCGCCCGGGAGGGTCTCGGGAACGCTCACCGCAGGAAGGAGGGGGCCTGTCACGGATGGAGAGGGAGCACGCGGAGCCGACCGGGGCGTGGAAGAATTGTGCCGTGCTTTCCCGTCACGGCGTTTCCCCATGATCGAACCCCTGCTCTGCGGCATCGTGCTCGGTCTGATCCCCGTGACCCTGGTTGGCCTCTTCGTGGCCGCCTGGAACCAGTACCGCCGCGGCAGCGCCCTGGGCGGCTGAGCCGGCAGGCTTCTGGGGCTCAAGCAGCTGGGGCTCAAGCAGCTGGATCGTGGAGCTGCCGTAGCGCCGCTGGTCGTGGCAGAGCCACCCCGGCGGCAGCTCCGGCAGGGCGTCGGAGGCGCACTCCCACACCAGCAGACCCCCGGGGGCCAGCCATCCTTGCTCCAGGACACCGGCGGCCACCCCCCCATACAGCCCCTCGCGGTAGGGCGGGTCTGCATAGATGAGGTCGAAGGGGCGTGCGTTCCCTGGCCTCCGGAGCCAGGAGATCACCTCGGCTCCGATCACCCGCAACTGGTCCTCGCCCTCCCGCTCCGGTGGCCAGCGTCCTGCCACCGTAGCGCCGCCCACGGCCTCGAGGTTTCGGCGGGTCACGGCCACGTGCCGGCGGTCCCGTTCCACCGCCACCACCTCCGCGGCGCCCCGCTGCAATGCCTCGCAGGCCATCACGCCGCTGCCGCTGAACAGATCCAGCCAGCGGCATCCCTCCAGCCGGCCGGCCAGCAGATTCATCACCGCCAGCCTTACCCGTGAGGGGGTGGGCCGTGCCGTGCTCCCCACCGGACTGTGCAGCCGCCGGCCGCCGCTGAGCCTGAGCACCATCGGCCCGGGCTCAGCTCTGCCGCTGCTCGAGCCAGCGGAGCCAGCGGCCGAGCATTGCCTCACCCACCGGCCCTGATTTCTCGGGGTGGAACTGGCAGGCCGCCAGGGGCTCCTGCCAGAGCGCCGCGGTGGCCTCCACGCCGCCGAAGTCCACCCGGGCGGTGATGCAGGTCGGATCGCTGGGCTCGGCGGCGTAGGAGTGCACGAAGTACACCCACTGGTTCTCCAGCCCCTCAGGCAGCAGCGGCGAGGGGTGAGCCGGCAGCAGCGGGGCCCAGCCCATGTGGGGGATCGGGTGACCGGGCAGCCGCGGCAGGGCCCGCACGGTTCCGGGGATCAGCCCCAGGCCGGCGCGCTGCCCCTCGTCGCTGGCCTCGAACAGCAGCTGGAGCCCCAGGCAGATGCCCAGCAGGGGGCGGCCCGCCGCGCACCAGTGCCGGATGGCGGGGATCAGCCCGCTGTGCTCCAGCTGCTCCATGGCCGGATCGAAGGCGCCCACCCCCGGCAGCACCACGGCGTCGAGCGGTTCTGCCTGGCCCGTCTCCGCTAGGGTGATCTCCTCGGCCTTGTCGATCGGCACCACCGTGGCGCCGAGCCGCTCGAAGGCCCGCTGCACCGAGTGCAGGTTCCCCATGCCGTAGTCCAGCAGGCCGATCCGGCTCATACCGCCACCCCCAGGCGCTGGCCGGGCTGCTCAAGGGCCGGACAGGGAGCCAGCTCAAGGCTGTTGAGGCGATCGATCAGCTGGTAGAGCTGTCCGATGCGGCGGCGGTCGAGCTGGAAGCGCAGGCAGGGCCGCAGGATGCCGTTCTCATCGCAGGCTTCGCCGGCACTGATGTTGCCCTCCTGCACCAGGGCCTCGAACTCCCGGTTCAGCTCCGGCAGAAGGCTGGCTGGCACGGGTACGTGCAGGAGCAGTTCCACCCGGTCCTCCATCAGGTTGGAGACGTGGTACATGCGGTAGAAGTGGCAGATGTGCTGCATCGCCTCCTCGGCCGTGCGGGCCTCGCGCACCAGGCAGGGGTCTTCCGGCGAGATCAGGCCGCGCTGCACCAGGCTCTGCTGGATGCCCTCCTGCCAGATGCTCCAGAAGGGATCCTCCGGGGGGGCCAGCAGCACCAGGGGAATGGGAGGAGTGCGGCCGGTCTGGATCAGGGTGAGGGATTCGAACAGCTCATCGAAGGTGCCGAATCCACCGGGCATCACCACCAGGGCATCGCTCTCGCGGAGGAAGAAGAGCTTGCGGGTGAAGAAATAGCGGAAGTGCAGCAGACGGCCCCCGCAGCCGCTCACATAGCGGTTGGCCCGTTGTTCAAAGGGAAGGTCCACATTCAGGCCGATGCTGTTCTCACAGCCGGCTCCCTGATTGGCGGCTTCCATCACGCCACCTCCGGCGCCGGTCATCACCTCGAAGCCCTGCTCCACGGCAGCGGCGGCGAGTTCCAGGGCGAGGCGATAGCAGGGTTGATCCGGTTCGGTGCGGGCGGAACCGAACACGGTCACCTTGCGGGTCTGGCGGTGCGGCTCGAACACCGCCAATCCGTCCCGGATGTCTTCCATGGCACCGGTGATCAGGCGCCATTCGCTGAGGTCTTCGCTATTACGCGCGATCTCCAGAAGGGTCACGATCGTGCGCTCGATCTGGCGGCGCTGGGCATGACCCTCCAGCAGGCCCGCCAGAACCTGGAGTGGGCTCTGGCCGTAGCTGTCGAGTGGGGAGAGGGGCGGAGTCAGAGGTACTTGGAGATCGTTCCGGAGAGGGTGGTCTTGGGCACGGCACCCACCACGGTGTCCACTTTCTGGCCGCCCTTGAACACCATCAGGGTGGGAATGCTGCGGATGCCGTATTGGCTGGCGACGTTGGGATTTTCGTCGGTGTTCAGCTTGAACACCTTGATCTTGCCCTCGAATTCCTTGGCGATCTCATCCACGATCGGGGCCACCATGCGGCAGGGGCCACACCATGGGGCCCAGAAATCCACCAGCACGGGCACGTCGCTCTTGAGCACGTCTTGCTCGAAGGAGGCGTCGGTGACGGCGGCGGCGCTGGACATCCTGGAGGGAATCTCGTTGTGACGAATCTAGCAACGGCCCCTCTGGCTCCCTGTGCGCCAGCCGCAGGGCCGGGGTGGAACGTTCACCGAACGTTGTAGCGAACCCCCTTGTCCGGGGCGTTGTCGGGCACTCTGTTGAGCCCGCTGCGGCAGGGCGAGGGGGAAGAGAAGAGGAAAGGCCCGGGCGCGCCGGGCCGGGGGGTGTGAGGAGTGTGCGAGCCGAAGCCCCCACATCTCGAGGTTACCGCCCGTCTCGGCCCCTCCTGGCGTGAGTCCCGCCCTGCGACGGGACGGCCATTACTTACCCATTCCCAGTTGCTGGGCCTTCTGGTACACCTTGCCCTCGGTGAGCAGCGACGGGGCCACCACCACCTCCACCTGCTGCATTTCCTTCAGGGTGCCGGCGCCGAGGGTGCCCATCGAGGTGCGGATGCAGCCCAGCAGGTTCTGGGTGCCGTCATCGAGGGAGGCGGGGCCGCGCAGGATCTTCTCGAGGCTGCCGGTGGTGCCCACCT
>JBMLOS010000114.1:0-22571 GCA_049242845.1 Prochlorococcaceae cyanobacterium | reverse complement strand
TCGAGAGCACCCTGCCGCCGGGGGTGGTGCTGGAGAAGGTGTTCGACCAGACCGATTTCATCAACGGCTCGATCGAAGGCGCCCTCGATGCCCTGCGCGACGCCGTGGTGCTGGTGCTGCTGATCATCTTCCTCTTCCTGCAGGACTGGAAGGCCACCGCCGTGCCGGCCCTGGCCCTGCCGATCGCCCTGCTGGGCGCGCTGGTGTTCGTGAAGGCCTTCGGCTTCTCGATCAACGAACTCACGCTCCTGGGCATCATCCTCGCCACCGGTCTGGTGGTGGACGACGCCATCGTGGTGGTGGAGGCCGTCTCGGCCAGGATCGAGGCGGGGGATCCTCCCTTCCGGGCTGCTTCGAACGCCATGAAGGAGCTCACCGGCGCCATCCTCGCCACGGCCTTGGTGCTGCTGGCGGTGTTCGTGCCGGTCACCTTCTTCCCTGGCGCCACGGGTGTGATCTACCGCCAGTTCGCGCTCACGATCGTGTTCTCGATCCTGGTGTCCACCTTCAACGCCATCACCGGCAAGCCGTTGCAGTCGGCGCTGCTGCTGGGGGGCGGCAAGACCGAGCCCCGCGGACTGCGCTGGACCCTCATCGGTGCCGGCATCGGCGCCCTCTACGGCTACCTGGTGGACGGCTGGATCACCCTGGCGATCTTCGCCGCGGTGGGCGGTGTGATCGGCACCTTCCTGCAGCCGATCTTCACCACCTTCAACGCCTTCTTCGAGCGGCTCTCGGCGGGGTATGCCCGGCTGCTGGATCAGGTGATCCGCCTGCGGCGCCTCGTGGTGGCCGGGCTTCTGGGGGGCGTGGTGCTCACCGGCATCGCCTTCACCTCGATTCCCACTGGATTTGTCCCCACGGAGGACCAGGGCTACGGCCTGGGCATCATCCAGTTGCCACCGCAAGCCTCGATCGAGGCCACGATGGAGGTGGCCGACAAGGCACGCAAGATCATCGCCGAGGAGCCCGATGTGGTGTCCGGCGAGCTGATCGGCGGTGCCGGCTTCAACGGCGGTTCCTTCAACCAGGGCATCTTCTTCTTCGGGCTCAAGCCGATCGAGGAACGTACCTCGCCCCAGCAGTCGGCCCAGGCGATCATCCGCCGCTTCAACCAGAAGTTCCGCGAGATCCCCGGCGCCGTGGTGCTCTCCCAGTCGCCGGCGGCGGTGCCGGGCTTCAGCGCCCAGGGCGGCTTCTCCTTCCAGTTCAACGACCTCAGCAACGGCGGCTATTCCCCCACAGACCTGGCCAAGCTGGCCGATCAGCTGATCCTCAAGGGCCCGCGCAGCGGTGATTTCCTGAACATCTACACCCAGTTCGTGAGTGATGCCCCCGTCTGGCGCCTGGATGTGAACCGCGACCGCATGGCCTCCCTTGAGGTCGACTACGGCGATGCCATGGCCACCCTCGGTGCCCTGGCCGGCGGGCGTTTCGTGAACCCCACCTATGAGGAAGGCCAGTACCGGCAGGTGTACGTGCAGGCCGAGGGAGAATCGCGCAATGTGGTGCAGGACCTGGCCAATCTGTATGTGAGCAACGCCCGCGGCCAGCAGATTCCCCTCTCCAATGTGATCGAAGCCCGGCTCGACAGTGCGCCACCGATCGTGAACCACTTCGATCTCTACCGCACCGTGTTGATTCAGGGGGCTGAAGCGATCGGCCGCAGCAGCGGTCAGGCGATCGATGCGCTGGCGGCCAGCTTCCGCCAACTTGATTTCAGCAACATCGGCATGGACTGGTCTGCCCTTTCCCGCTCCGAGGTGGAGGCCGGTTCGCTGGCGGTGCTGGTGTTCGCCCTGGGGATCGTGGTGGTGTATCTGGTGCTCTCGGCCCAGTACGGCAGCTACATCGATCCGATCATCATCCTGATGACGGTGCCGCTGGCCATGCTCGGCGCCCTCGCCTTCCTGGTGCTGCGCGGGCAGGTGAACAACGTGTACGCCCAGGTGGGGCTGGTGACCCTGATCGGTCTGGCGGCCAAGAACGGCATCCTGATCGTGGACCTGGCCAACCAGCGGCTCGAGCGGGGCGAAACGATCACGGCGGCCGCCACCGATGCGGCCCGCTCCCGCCTGCGGCCGATCCTGATGACCGCCATGGCCGCCCTGGCGGGCTTCTTCCCCCTGGTGGTGGCGAACGGGGCCGGAGCCCTCAGCCAGCGTTCCCTCGGCTCGGTGATCTTCGGGGGCCTGCTGGTGGCCACGGTGCTGAGCCTGTTCGTGGTGCCGTCCTTCTACGTGTTCATGAAGAACCTGGAGCGCAACTGGTTCCCCGCCAGCGCCAGCACCGCCGATCCCCTCGCGGACGATCCGCTTCCCGGTCCCTCCTGATTCCCTTCGAGGGTCTGCCGCCGATGCCCCTGCCCCACCCCCCCGGCTACCGACCGCCGCGCCAGCGCCGGGTGGACCGCCGGCGCATCGTGCTGGCGGGCCTGCTCTACGGCCTGGCGGCCACGGTGCTGGCCGTGCTCGCCCATCGCGCCGCCCATACCCCCGGCACCCTCCTGCAGCGGGTGCCGCTCGTGAAGCTGGTGGTGGTGGTCACCGTGGCGGGGGCCTGCGGCAGCTTCGGCGAAACGATGCGCCAGCTGAGCCTGCTGCGGCGCTACGAGGAGGAGGCCGGCGAGCCGCCCGCCCCACCAGGGCCCCCGGCCTGAGAGGCCGGCTCCTGTCGGGCCAGGAAGGCGGCGCGGGCACTGCCCAGGGTGGGGTGGATCCGCTCCGGCCCGATCCGCTGCAGGAGTTCGGTCTTCTGCAGCTGCAGCAGCAGATCCTGCTTGGCCCGGGCGATGCCCATGCGGATGCCACGCTCCTGCAGCTCCTGCTGCAACTCCACCAGGTTGGCCGCGGCGGTGCTGTCGATGTCCACGATTGCCTCGGCGTTGAGCACGAACCACTGCACCGGGCTGGTCTCCGCTTCCACCGCCTCCAGAACGCGGCGGCGGAAGTGGTCGGCGTTGGCGAAGCAGAGCGGCGCGTCGTAGCGGTAGATCACCAGCCCCGGCAGGGTGGAGGCGCCGTCCCAGTCGCGGATGTCGTGCAGGCCCTCCAGGCCCGGCACCGAGCCCAGCACCGCATCGTTCGGGCGGGCCAGCCGCGCGAAGAGATGCACCACCGAGAGGGCCACCGCCAGCCCTACGCCGCGCAGCAGATCGGTGAACAGCACCCCGGCGAGGGTGATCAGCGCCAGGTTGAATTCGCTCGCCTTGAAGTGGCGCAGCCGCCGGAACTCCTCCAGATCGATCAGGCGCAGGCCGGCATAGATCACGATCGCCCCCAGGGCGGCCCGCGGGAAGAGCGCCAGCAGCGGGCGCAGAACCAGCAGCACCACCAGCAGCGCCCCCAGGCTCACCAGGGAGAACAGCTGGGTGCGGCTGCCGAGGGCATCGCCGATGGCGGTGCGGCTGCCGCTGCTGCTCACCGGGAAGCCCTGCAGCAGGCCCGTGCCGAGGTTCACGGCCCCGAGGGCGAGCAGCTCCCGGTTGGCCTCGATGCGGTAGCCGTTGCGGGCCGCGAACGCCCGTGCCGTGAGCACGTTGTCGGAGTAACCCACCAGGGCGATGCCCAGGGCGGCGGGCAGCAGCTCCTGCAGCACCGCCGCTGAGGGCAGTGGCGGCAGCCGCAGCGGCGGCAGCCCCGCCGGAATCGCGCCGATCACCGCCACGCCCAGGTGATCCAGGTGCAACAGCGCCATGGCGCCGGTGGCCAGCAGCACCGCCAGCAGCGGCCCGGGCAGCCGCGGCCAGCGCCGCTGCAGCACCAGCAGGAAGGCCAGCACCGCCAGGGCCAGGGCCAGGGTGGGGCCGTGCAGTTCACCGTGGCGGCGGACCAGCTCCTGGATCTGGCCGGGGATGCCCTCGGCCTGCAGGTCGAGGCCGCAGATGCGGCCCAGCTGGCTGGTGATCATGATCACCGCCACGCCGGCCATGTAGCCCGCCAGGATCGGCCGCGACAGCAGATCCGCCAGAAAGCCCAGCCGGGCCCAGGCGCCCAGGCCGCAGACCAGGCCCACCAGCAGGGCCAGCAGGCTGGCGAGCCCAGCCGCCGCCTGGGGATCCCCCGCCGCCAGGGGGACGATCGCAGCGGCGGTCATCACGGCGGTGGTGGATTCCGGGCCCACCGAGAGCTGGGGGGAGGAGCCCAGCAGGCCGTACAGCAGCAGGCAGGGGAGCATCGCCCACAGCCCGGCGATCGGCGCGACCCCCGCCAGCTCGGCGTAGGCCATGCACTGCGGGATCAGGTAGGCGCTCACCGTGAGCCCCGCCAGGACGTCGGCCCCGAGCCAGCTGCGCTCGTAGCGCAGCAGCCAGGCCCCACCCCCCGCGCGGTCGCGAGCGGGTGGGGCCGGGGACGGAACCTCGGCCACGGAGGGGGGACTCACTTCACGGTGAACCGGCCGGCGGCGCGATCCCGGCAGGTGGTGCGGGCCTGATCGAGGCCGGCCCCCGCCTTCACCTGCTCCAGAAAGCAGGTGCAGGTGAATTCAGCCATGCCCGCCGGTGCCTGCTTGCCCGCCGTGCTCATGGCGGCCTGGAAACCCGCCAGGCAGAGGGCCATCACCTGGTCGCCATCGAAGGCACGGGCGGGCGCGGGAAGCACGGCGGCGCCGCCCAGCAGCGCCGCCAGCGAGAGCACGGGCAGGCAGGAGAGGCGGCGGGGAGCCATCGGAGCGCGGCTGGGGATCCGGCGAGGCTAGGAGTGCCGGAGCGGTGCGGCAGCGATCAGGTGATCACGGTGGGCCGCTCCATGCCGGTGCGGCGGCGGATCTCCGCCAGCTGGTCGATGGCGGTGATCAGGTCCGCCAGGGCCTGCTGGGGATCCTGGTGGAGCTTGCCGCCGGAGGCCACGTAGCTCTCCAGGTACACCCGCAGGGTGGCCCCCTGGGTGCCGGTGCCGGAGAGCCGCAGCACCACCCGGCTGCCGTCGTCCAGCAGGAGGCGCAGCCCCTGGCCGCTGCTCACGGAGCCATCCACCGGATCGGTGTAGGCGAAGTCGTCGGCGGTGGTGATGCGGCGGCCGGCGAAGCCCTCGCCCACCAGGGAGGGCAGCTGCTCCTTCACCCGGCCGTAGAGCGCGTGGGCCACGCCGGAGTCGATCGCCTCGTAGTCGTGGCGGGAGTAGTAGTGCCGCCCGAAGCGCTCCCAGTGGCCGGCCATCACCTCCGCCACCGAGCACTGGCGGGTGGCCAGGATCTGCAGCCAGAACAGCACCGCCCAGAGGCCATCCTTCTCGCGGATGTGGTTGCTGCCGGTGCCGAAGCTCTCCTCGCCGCAGAGGGTGATCTGGCCCGCATCGAGCAGGTTGCCGAAGAATTTCCAGCCGGTGGGGGTTTCGTGGCAGGGAATCCCGAGTTCCCGGGCCACCACGTCCACGGCGGCGCTGGTGGGCATGGAGCGGGCCACGCCGGAAAGGCCCTCGGCGTAGCCCGGCGCCAGGGTGGCGTTGGCGGTGAGCACGGCGAGGCTGTCGCTCGGGTTCACGAAGCAGCCCTGGCCCAGGATCATGTTGCGGTCACCGTCGCCGTCGCAGGCGGCCCCGAAGCGGAAGGCATCGCCCTCCAGCAGCAGGGCGGCCAGGTCGTGGGCGTAGGTGAGGTTGGGGTCGGGATGGCCGCCGCCGAAGTCCTCCAGGGGGATGCCGTTGCGCACCGTGCCGGCCGGGGCGCCGAGCAGGCCCTCGAACAGCCGCCTGGCGTAGGGGCCGGTCACCGCATGCATGGCATCGAAGGCCATGGGGAAGTCCCTCCGCAGCAGGGCGCCGATCCGATCGAAGTCGAAGAGGCGCTGCATCAGTGCCACGTAGTCGTCCACGCCGTCGATCACCTGCACCGCGAGGGGACCGATCTGCACCTGGCCCGGGCTGTCCAGGGAGAGAGAGGTGGCCTCGAGGATGCGGTAGCCGTCGAGGGTCAGGGTGCAGGCATAGATCGCGTCCGTCACCGATTCGGGGGCCGGTCCGCCGTTGGCGCCGTTCACCTTCACGCCGAAATCGCCTTCGGGGCCGCCGGGGTTGTGGCTGGCGGAGAGGATGATCCCGCCGATCGCTCCATGGCTGCGGATCAGGTGGGAGGCGGCGGGAGTGGAGAGGATGCCTCCGGTGGTGGTGATCACCCGGCTCACGCCGTGGGCGGCCGCCATCCGGCAGATCACCTCGATGGCGTGGCGGTTGCCGTAGCGGCCGTCGCCTCCCACGATCAGGGTGCCGCCCTGCACGCCGGGCAGCACGCGGAAGATCGCCTCGATGAAGCTCTCGACGTAGTGGGGCGTCTCGAAGTGGCGGCTGCTCTTGCGCAGGCCGGAGGTACCGGGCTTCTGGTCGTCGAAGGGCCGATCCAGCACCACGGAGCGCACACCTTCCACCAAGCCGCTGGTCATCACGAATCGGCCGCAACGGGCCCATGCTAGCCCTGTGCCCGGGCCGCCCCGGCAGCCTGGGACACGCCCATCAACCCTGGCTAGCGTTCGCCCAGGAGCTCTCCGCGCCCTGACCGCGCTCCGCACCCCGTGACCTTCCCCCGCCTTCGCTCCGGACTCGCCGCCCTGCCTCTGGTGCTGGGGCCGCTGCTGCTCCCCGCCCCTGCCCTGCGGGCGGCACCGATGGGGCTGGGGCCGGTGGATTCCTATCCCGCCGCCCTCGCCCAGACCCGCGCCGCCGCCGAGGCGGTGCTTGGTCATGACGGGCGGGAGAGCTGCCTGCGGGGCAAGCTCACCAATGCCCTGCTGAAGCTCAGCGCCAGCTGCGCGGCCGCGGGCGAGAAGGGGGCCCCCTGCACCCTGGCCGACCGGGCGATCGTGGTGTCCCCCTGGTCGCTCGAATTCATGGAGAGCACCGCCCGCTCCCTGCTGGATGCCGCGGCGCCCGCGCCCTGAACCCCCCGGCCGACCGCTCCCTCAGGAGGCAGGCCCCGTGGCCGGCGGCGCCGGCTTGCCGGCGCTGGGCCGGCAGACCACCATCATTCGCGAGGCCACCTGGTTGAGCGCTTCGCGGCGGGCGTAGCTGTTTCCCGCGGCCGCTTCGGAGCGCTCGCGGATCTCCCAGAGGGCGTCCTTGCAGGCGGCGGAGAGCCGCGGGTGATCCAGCAGACCATCGGCCTGGCTCCGGGCCGGCTGGCAGGTGGCGCTGCTGTTCTCCCGGCCGCAGTTCTGGGCCGCCAGCTGGAGCTGGCGCCACACGGCGGTGTCCGGCAGGGCCGGCAGCTCAGCGCTCCGGCCCCGGGGCGCACCCGTGATCAGCAGCAGGCCCACCAGGCCCAGCAGGGGGAGAGGGGGAAGCGAACGCCGGTCCATGGCTCCGCAGGCGCAGGCCGTTGCATCATGGCCGCCCCTTCAGCCCGCTGGACAGCTCTGCGGCAGTCCCTGACGCAGCAGGTGCTGCCGGTGGATCCAGTGCCGCCGCAGGGCGGGCGCCAGCAGGGGTGCCCCGAGCCGCAGGGCCGCCCGCAGGGCGGGGAGGCGCTGCAACAGCAGGCCCTGGCGCGCTTCCTGCCGCTGCAGCTCCTGCAGGGTGCGGATCTCCTCCAGCCGCAGGGCCTGGATCCGGCCAAGGGCCGCGTCGATCCGCTCCGGCGGGGGCGGGGACGCTTCTGCCAGCAGCGGCCCCAGCTCCTGATCCGCCACCAGGGCATCCCGCAGGGCGAGGTTGAGGCCCTGGGCCCGCACCGGGCTCATCGGATGGGCCGCATCCCCCAGCAGCAGCAGGCCGCTGCGGTGCCAGAGGGGCGCAAGCCCTGCGCGCACGCTCACCCGCAGGGGTGGGGCGGCCCGCACGCCGCTGCTGCGCAGCCACTGCGCCAGCTCCGCCGGCGCCTGCCGGGCCCAGAGCTCCCGCCAGCGGGCCTCGGGTGCCTCGGAAGACACGGGGGCGGCGGGCACCCAGGCCAGCTGGGGACTTCCGTTGGCCCCGGTGCACAGGCTCACCAGGCCTGCCCGGCCCACCAGGGTGGTGAAGGTGTCGCCGTTCGGCAGGGCCGGGGGCGGGCCGGCCTCCCCGCCGGGGCCGCTGTCACGGCCTTCACCGCTGAGCGAAAACCAGAGCAGCTCCAGGCCGCCGGGCTGCTCCACCAGCTCCAGGCCGGCGCGGCGGCGCAGCAGCGAGCGGCGGCCGTCGCAGGCCACCACCAGATCGGCCGGCAGCCGCTGGCCGTTCCCCAGGCATACCCCGGCGATGCGGCCGTTCTGCTCCAGCAGGGAGGCGGCGCCGCTGCCGCGCAGCACCCGGCAGGCGGGCTGACGGGCGGCCTCCTCGAGCAGTGCCCCCAGCAGCGCCGGCTGGGACACCAGGGTGCAGGGGGGGCCGGGCTCCAGCGGCTCGGAGGCGCGGAAGAGTTCCTCTCCATCCAGCACGAAGCGCCAGCCGGCCAGGGCCCGATGGGGCAGGCCCTGCAGCAGGGACGGGCCGGCGATCCGCTCCAGCGCCGCCAGACCGCTGGGGAACAGGGCCTCACCGCGGAAGCGGCGGTCGTTGCGGGTGCTGGCCTCCACCAGGGTCACCGCGATCCCGCGGCGCGCCAGCAGCAGGGTGAGGGCCGCGCCCGCCGGGCCGGCCCCCACGATCACCACACGGGCGCTTGGCGCGCTCAGGTGAAGGAGTTGTAGTTCAGGCCCTGGCCGGCGGCGGGCCGGTTGCCGCCGCTGAGGCTGTTCTTCTTGGCGAGCAGGTAATCCACCAGCTCCTGCTGCAGCGCCAGGAGCTCCTTGGTGCAGCCCCGGAAGGCGGCCCGATGGCGGATCTCGTCGTGGCGCGTGTGCAGATCGCGCAGCATCAGGTGGATGGCATCGAGGGTGGCGGATGCGTTGGGCTCAAGGGTCGCTGGCTGCTCCACTACGGCTCCGTCTCCGACTCGCCCTGAATCGTAGACGTGGCGATCGAGCCGCAGGAGCGGCGCAGCCGCTCGATCCGCCGCTGCAGAGCGGGGGTGATTCCCAGCTCCGCCCCCCGCCAGAGCCGTTCACTCTCGCGGCTGAAGTGGCGGGCCAGCAGCGGCGAGTCGAACACCAGCAGGGTCTCGTCGTTCTGGTGGGCGGCGGAGGGGCTCCAGTTGAAGCTGCCGGTGATCACACGGCGCTCGTCGATCACCGCGAACTTGTGGTGCAGCTTGTCGCCGCCCGCGAGTCGGGGCACGCCCACGCTGGCCAGGGCTTGCCCCCAGCGGCGGTTGTCCGTCTCGATCTTGCAGCGCCGATCGGGAAGGGCCACCCCCAGCAGGTCCAGCACCTCGCTGAAGGAGCGGTGGGCGAATCCAGGATCGGCCAGCAGCCGGATCGACACCGAACGGGCCCGACCCACCGCCAGCCCATCGGCCAGGTTCTGGGCGGAGAACACGAACAGGGCCATGTCGATCCGCCGGTGGGCCTGGCCGAGCAGCTGCTCCAGCCAGTGCAGGCCGTTGTCCGGATCGCTGCGGCGATGGGGCGCGAACAGCACCTGCACCGGGGTGTCCTGCACCAGCACCCGCTGCACCCCGCCGCCGCCCTTGCCGATGCCGAAGCGGCTGTCCGGCGCGCCGCCGGGGCCATCCCCCCAGAGGCGCTCGAATTCCCGCAGGAACACCTGGGCCAGGGCGGCGCTGCGGATGCGCAGCAGATGGTTCACGTTGCCGCGGGTGCGCGGATCATCCGGATCGCCGTGGATGCAGGAGGGCGTGAAGTTCGCCGATCCGGTCACCACCACGCTGCCGTCCACCACCATGAACTTGTGGTGCATCAGGCCGCTGCCGGCGCTGCCGTCGGCGGTGTCGTCCAGCATCGGCACCCGGGAATCGCGCAGCAGCGCCACAGCATCGCCCCAGCCGAGGGCCCGCAGCTGGGTCTGGCGGTGACGCAGGTGGGGCGGCAGATCCACGGGATGCTGCTCGCTCCAGGGGGTGGAGTAGGTGTTCTCGAGCACCACGCGCACCCGCACCCCCTGCTGCTGGCGGCGGATCAGGGCCCGGGCCACGCCGGGCAGGGAGAGTTCCTGCACGGCCACCACGATGTCGTGGCGGGCGGCATCGATGCTCTGGATCAGCAGCGCCTCGAGGTTGTCCCCGGCGCGCCAGTGGCCGTCGATCGGGCTGCGGTAGCGCCCGTCGGCGCGGTGGTTGAAGGCCACCTCGATCCCCGGCGGCAGGGGCAGCGGAGGCTCCGGCGCGCCGAGCAGGCGGGCGGTGGCGCCGCAGCCCGTGAGCAGCAGGGCGAGCAGTGCGGCCAGGGGAAGGCCGTTGCCCCCGGCGGGAGACCCGGCAGGGCAGGACATGGACAAGGGGCGGCTGCCCGGAGGATTCCCCGCAGCCGCCGGCCGATGCCCTGATCACTCCGCCGGATCCGGGCGGCCGGATCAGTGGCCGGGCATCTCGGCCGTGCGCAGCATCAGCACGAACCAGAGGGAACCCACGGCCACGGCCGCACCCACGGCGGCCGGCAGGCTCACGTGCACGATCAGCAGCGGCACCAGCAAAGCGAAGGACACGGCGCCGAGCACGGGGGTGAGCGCCACCAGCAGACGCAGGCCGCGGCGGGGATCAGGGGAGGAGGACATCGGGGATGGGGCGGATCAGAACCACTCGGCCGCGGCCTGGTGGGCGGGGTTGCTGTTGTCCTCGGGGGTGAGCCGGCGGAAATCGAGGGTGATGTTGCGCTTCTGCTCGCCATCGGCGGCGATGGCCTCGATCGGATACACCTGCTGCCCGTCCCGGAAGGGCACCTGCACGCGGAAGGTGCCGTCGGGGGAGAGGGGCACATCCTCGCCGCCGATCGTGAGCCGGGCGGCGGGATCGGTGGCGCCGTACACGATCAGTTCGGCATCGGCCACCAGCCAGAAGGAGCGCTGCCGCGGCGCCACGCCGCCCGCGCCCGAGGCCGTGCGACCGCTGGCCCAGGGGCCGGCGGCGGAGGCGGTGTGTCCCGCCCCGCTGGTGTCCCCCTGCTCGAGTTCGTGGAACGCTTCGGAGCCGCGGCCGAGCTTGCGCCAGCGGGAGGTGGCCGTCTGGTACAGCCGCTCGTGCAGGCCGGAATCGGCCGACTCCACCGGCGTGGGCAGGGTCGTCGGGGCGGTGTCGAGGGTGAAGGGCACGAACTGATCGAGGATCTGCTCGCTGGGGTGCAGGGCCGGCACCCGGGCCACCGAGGAGAAGGCCAGGGAGATCCAGCCGCCGGCGCTGCCCTTGCGGTAGCCCAGCTCCACCCGGTAGTCGCGGTCGCTGAGGGGCACCGGCAGGTACCACTCGGTGGAATGGCTGTCCACCACCACCTCCTGCAGGGTGTGGGGGTGGGCGGAGCCGCCCGGGAGGCCGGTCACATCGGCCACCCGCAGGCAGAGCTGGCTGGCGCCTGCTTCCTGGGCGAGGTCGCGGTCGTCGTCGGAGATCTCCCAGAACACGTAGGCCCACTGGGGATCGCGGGGCAGGAAGACCACCTTGGTCTCAGCCCCCGGTCTGGGGGCCGGTGGCATCTCCGCCTCGAGAATCTGCAAGGAGGGCCCACCCTCTTCCTGACGGGCGCTGATGGCGTTGAGCAGCTCTTCCTTGGACTTGCGGCTGTAGAGGCTGACGCCCAGGTCGCTGGCGACCTGGCGGAGCTGCCGGAGGGTCAGACGCGCCAAGGAGGTCAGAGACTGGCTCACAGCATCCCGAATTCGTTTGGGATCAGTCTGAGGGACTTTCCTTGCCCCCGGCCACAGCAGGGCTCCGGAGTCAGCATCCACTGACTGCCGGGGCGCCGGAACCGAATGGCATGTCATGGAAAAGGGCGGAGCCTGCGCCCCGCCCCTCTGTGCTGCCGATCCCCGGGGGGAGAGGCCCGTTCAGCGACCGATGCTGCGATAGGGAACCTTGGAGAGGTAGTCCATGCCGGTGTTGCCGGCGGCGGCGCCACGGGTGCGCATGGCGGGCAGGGTCCGCACCCAGGGGAGGTAGTCCTCGGGGAAGCCGCCGCGGCGCTGACGAGCGCGCTCCGGGTAGGCCTTGGCGGTGCCGGTGTACACGATCTGGGGGAAGCCCAGGATGCCCCGGTAGTAGGACTCGTAGCGGGGGCTGGTGATGTTGAAGGGGGTCTCGCCCAGATCCCGGGAGCCCACCACGCGGTTGCGGTGGTAGGGAACGGTGTCGTAGCCGAAGTTCTCCAGGTATTCCTGGCTGTCGAGGATGTCATCCACCATCCCCTTCACGCCGCGGGTCATCAGCACCGCGGACCAGGCGATCTCCTCGGCCTTGCCGTAGGTGGGACGGCCCAGCAGCTTCTCCACCAGGTGGCGGGCCACCCGGTAGTTGCTGTTGAGGTTGTAGAAGCTGCGGGTGAAGGTGTCCGAGAGGCACAGCGAGCGGATGAAATCCCGCACGGTGATCTGGCCATCCCGGAGCTGGCACTCGAGGGTGCGGTCGCGGTCGACCTTGAAGGCGTGGAAGAAAATCTGCCGGTAGGCGGCCTCAATCACGAAGTTCTGGTCTTCGCGATCCATGGCCTTGTCCATGGACACGGCCTTGGGATCCTCGTCTGAACCCACCCGGAGCGCATTCACGCGGGAGTTCTGGGTGGTGGGCGCGTACTTCAGGAGAGGAAGGGCCACACGTGCTCTGGCATCCGTCATGGCGGATCGTAGAAGTGCCGCCCCGATGGGACTCTGCGCCCCTCAGCGAGGCTCACAGTCCGTAACGTTCGACACCGGCCTCACCAGCCCAGCGGCGAGAGCAGCGCCGTGCTCCCCTCGCGCCCCGGGGCGGCGGCCGGGGCCTCCTCCTTCACCCGGGTCTCGACGCAGAAGGAGGCGGTGTTGGAGAGCCCCTCCACGGTGCTGGTGCGCAGGCGCACGTCCGGGCCGGCGAAGCTGAAGCGCTCCAGGCTGCTCATGGTCTCGTAGTCGGTGGTGAGCAGCAGGCCGTCGCGCTCGTCCATGCGGAAGTGGCCCGCCACCGGGGCCGTCTCGGCATAGCCCCGGTCGCGCAGCAGCAGGCCGGTGCGGCCCCGCTCGTCTATGGGGATCAGCCCGAACACGCTCTCGCCCTGGTGGGCCTCGCCGGCCTTGTCCCAGGCCATCGAGCCGCTCCAGCGCACGCGGCAGCCGCCCACCAGCCCCGCGGGGTCCTGGCCGTGCAGGGTGGCCACCGCCTGCAGAAGCGGGTCCTCGACCGCCAGTTCCACCACCTCGATATAGGAGCCGCCCGCCTCGGCGCGGCGGTGCAGCAGGTGGTGGCTGCTGCGCTGGGAGCGCCAGCGGCCGCAGCTGAGCCGGAAGAAGCTGATGGCGTCGGGGATCGATCCGCTCACGGGGCCCGGGTAGCTGCAGCGATGATCGCAAGCCGCCTCCACGCCCGGAGCCCCCGTGCCCCTCGGTGCCGCCGCAGCCCTGGCCGCGGCCCTCTGCTGGACCCTGGCCAGCAGCCTCTGGCGGCGGCTGCCCACCTCCCTGGGAGCGGCGCCCCTGAACCTGCTCAAGAACCTGATCGCCCTGGCGTTCCAGCTGCCGCTGCTGCTGCTGCTGCCCGCCGATCTGCCGCCCACCGCCGCCCTCACGCTGCTGCTCAGCGGGGCCGTGGGCATCGGCCTGGGGGACAGCTTCTATTTCGCGGCCCTGCGCCGGCTCGGCACCCGCCGCACCCTCACCTTCGATGCCGGGGGGCCGGCCGTGACCGCCCTGGCCGGCAGTGTGGTGCTGGCCGAGGTGCCCCGCCTGCTGCAGTGGGCGGGCATCGCCCTGATCAGCCTGGCGGTGCTGCTGGTGGCCCGCCAGGCTCCCCCGGCCGCGGCCCCTGGTCAGCCCCCCGGCCAGGCCCCCGGACGGGGAGGCGGGATCGCCCTGGCCCTGGCCGCCCTGCTGTGCGGCTCCACCGGCGCCCTGCTGGCCCGCAGCGTGCTGCGGGTCCATGGCCTGCCGCCCCTGCAGGCCGCCACCCTGCGGCTGCTGGGGGGCACCCTGCTGCTGCTCCCCCTGCTGCCGCAGCTGCGCTGGCCCGGCCGGCGCCCGCGTCCCCCCGGCCGCCGCTGGCCCCTGGTGCTTGCGGCCACCCTGCTGGGCACCACCCTGGGGATCGTGCTGCAGCAGCTCACCCTCCTGCTCCTGCCGGGAGGCCTGGCCGTGGCCCTGCTGGCCACCGCCCCGGTGATGGCGCTGCCCCTGGCCCGGCTGGAGGGCGACCGGCCGGGCTGGCCCGGAGGGCTGGCGGCGGCCCTGGCTCTGGCGGGGGTCAGCCTGGTGGTGCTGGGGGGGTAGGCGGTGCGGTGGCTGCAGCAATGGCTCCTGCGCCGTTGCCGTTGCCTTTGCCGGCGAGCCGGTCGTCCGCCTGGCGGCGGGCCCACTCCGTGAGGTCTGCCAGCTCCAGCTGCAGCGGGTGGCTCCCCCTTCCCTCGGCGATCTGCTCGAGCTGCCGGGCCAGCTGGCCGAGCTGCTCGAGAAAGGCCGTGCGGAAGGAGGGGTCGTCGCGCAGCTGGGGTTGTTCATCAGCCCAGCGGCGCAGGGCTTCTGGTGAAGGGATGGTCTCCTGGGCTGCGCCAGCGGAGCCACCGCTGGCACCGCTGATCTGCTGGAAGGTGCGCAGGCCGTGGGCCAGCAGCCGCAGGTGGTGCCGCTCCAGGGCTGGCAGCAGGCACGACTCGATCTCCACCAGCTCGTCGGGCCGGAGGGGGCCTCCGGGGGCGCTCATGCGGCCGGCGGCTGGGGCGAAAGGCGGAAGCCGCAGGAGTGGCCGTCCTCGAGACGCCAGTGCACCCGCTCGACGTGGCAGTCGGGGAAGGTGTGCCGGATCATCTGCAGCTCCTGGTCACAGACGCAGGGGAAGCGCTCGGCGATCCGCATCACGGAACAGTGGTACTCGTAGAAGACCCAGGCCTCACCATCGGCGATCGCCTCGGCCATGTAGCCCTCGCGGCGGCGGAGCTCCACGAGGCGCTGCAGCCGCTGCACCAGGGGGCCTTCGCCGATCTGGCGGCGGTAGTCGCCGGCCTTCTCGATCGCCTGGTGCTCGAGCAGGTGGTCGATCGTGCCGGGGGGCAGGCTGCTGGCCATCGAGCCGAGCAGGCCGAGGGCGAAGTGGTCGCTGGCGTCCGGGAAGTGCTTCTGGCCCCGGGCGGAGAGGCACCAGTGGTTGGAGGGGCGGCCGGGACCGTCCTGGGAGGTGTGGCACTCCACCAGGCCCTCCTCCTCCAGGCTGCGCAGGTGGCGGCGCATGGCCTGCACCGAAACCGCAAGGGAATCGGCCAGGAAGGCGGCCGTGGCTTCCCCGTGGCGCAGCAGAAGCGTGAGGGCCGCCTCGCGGGTGCTCGCCTGGTTGGAGACCGGGGCTGGGGCGCTCATGGCTCGCCTCTGACCGCCACACGATGCCACGTGTGGACGGAGGATGGGGGCAGGCGTTCGGCCGTGGGGTCACAATGACCCCTTGCCCCAGGGCCCGGATCCCTGCCCTAGGCTCCGGCGGATACGAAACCCTTTTGTTTCGTATCTGGGTTTCGTCTCCGGTGCTCCTCCGGAACTCCGCCCGAGCCGGGTGTCCCTTGCCTCCAGCTTCATGTCCGACGCCGCTGCCCCTTCCGCTGACAGCCTCGAGTTGATCCGCAAGTTCGCGGAGACCTACGCCCAGCGCACGGGGACCTACTTCTGCAGCGATCCTGGCGTCACGGCGGTGGTGCTCGAGGGCCTCGCCCGCCACAAGGACGAGCTCGGCGGTGCCCTCTGCCCGTGCCGCCACTACGAGGACAAGCAGGCCGAGGTGTCCCAGGCCTTCTGGAACTGCCCCTGCGTGCCGATGCGGGAGCGCAAGGAGTGCCACTGCATGCTCTTCCTCACGGAGGACAACCCGTTCCGCGGCGAGAGCCAGACCATCACCGTCGAGGAGATCCGCAGCCATACCGCTGGCTGATTCCGTCTTCCCCGTCCGTCGTATCGAGCCATGAGCAGCACAGCCACCGTTGGGGATCTGGTTTCGCAGCCGTACAAGTACGGCTTCGTCACCGACATCGAAACCGAGAAGATCCCCAAGGGGCTGGGTGAGGACGTGGTGCGCCTGATCTCCGCCAAGAAGGAGGAGCCGCCCTTCCTGCTGGAGTTCCGCCTGCGGGCCTACCGCCAGTGGCTGCAGATGCAGGAGCCCGACTGGGCCGCCCTGGGTTACCCCCGCATCGACTACCAGGACATCGTCTACTACGCCGCCCCCAAGCAGCAGGACAAGAAGGCGAGCCTCGATGAGGTGGATCCCAAGCTGCTGGAAACCTTCGACAAGCTCGGGATCCCCCTGAGCGAGCAGAAGCGCCTCTCCAACGTGGCAGTGGATGCGGTGTTCGACAGCGTTTCGATCGCCACCACCTACCGCGAGAAACTGGCCGAGCACGGGGTGATCTTCTGCTCGATCAGCGAGGCGGTGAAGGAGTATCCGGAGCTGATCGAGGCCTACCTCGGCACGGTGGTGCCCAGCAACGACAACTACTTCGCTGCCCTGAACTCTGCGGTGTTCAGCGACGGGTCCTTCGTGTTCATCCCGAAGGGGGTGGACTGCCCGATGGAGCTCTCCACCTATTTCCGCATCAACTCCGGCGATACGGGCCAGTTCGAGCGCACCCTGATCGTGGCGGAGGAGGGCTCCACCGTGAGCTACCTCGAGGGCTGCACCGCCCCGATGTTCGACACCAACCAGCTACACGCGGCCGTGGTTGAGCTGGTGGCGCTCGAAGATGCCTCGATCAAGTACTCCACCGTGCAGAACTGGTATGCCGGGGATGAGAACGGCAAGGGCGGCATCTACAACTTCGTGACCAAGCGGGGCCATTGCCGCGGCGACCGCAGCCGCATCAGCTGGACCCAGGTGGAAACCGGCTCGGCGATCACCTGGAAGTACCCCAGCTGCGTGCTGCAGGGAGCTGATTCCGTGGGCGAGTTCTACTCCGTGGCCCTCACCAACCACCGCCAGCAGGCGGACACCGGCACCAAGATGATCCACGTGGGGCCGCGCACCCGCTCCACGATCGTGAGCAAGGGCATCAGTGCCGGCCATTCCTCCAACAGCTACCGCGGGCTGGTGCAGGTGGGCCCCAAGGCCGTGGGGGCTCGCAACTTCAGCCAGTGCGATTCGATGCTGATCGGGGATCAGGCCGCCGCCAACACCTATCCCTACATCCGCTCCCAGCAGCCTTCCGCCAACATCGAGCACGAGGCCAGCACCTGCCGGATCTCGGAGGATCAGCTCTTCTATCTCCAGAGCCGCGGCATCGGCTTCGAGGAGGCCGTCTCGATGATGGTGAGCGGCTACTGCCGGGATGTGTTCAACCAGCTGCCGATGGAGTTCGCCGCCGAGGCCGACAAGCTTCTCGCCCTGAAGCTGGAAGGTTCGGTGGGCTGATCCCTCCCCTCTCCCCTCCTTTTTCTTCTCCCCACCCTCACCCGACTGCCGCCGCCGTGATTCGCCCCGACGCCCCCGTTCTGCTCGAGATCCGTGATCTCCACGCCAGCGTGGAGGACAAGGCCATCCTCAAGGGCGTGAGCCTCACCATCCGCGCCGGCGAGATCCACGCGGTGATGGGTCGCAACGGCAGTGGCAAGAGCACCCTCTCCAAGGTGCTGGCCGGCCATCCCGCCTACACCGTCACCGGCGGCAGCGTGCTCTACCGGGGCGAAAATCTGCTGGAGAGCTCTCCCGAGGAGCGGGCCCGCATCGGCCTCTTCCTCGGCTTCCAGTACCCGATCGAGATCCCGGGGGTGAGCAACCTTGAGTTCCTGCGGGTGGCCACCAATGCCCGCCGCATCGCCAAGGGGGAGGAGGAGCTCGAACCCTTCGATTTCGAGGATCTGGTGCGCGAGAAGCTGGCGGTGGTGCAGATGGATCCGGCCTTCCTGGATCGATCCGTGAACGAGGGCTTCAGCGGCGGCGAGAAGAAGCGGAACGAGATCCTGCAGATGGCCCTGCTTGATCCCTTGGTGGCGATCCTCGATGAAACCGATTCCGGCCTCGACATCGATGCCCTGCGCATCGTGGCCGGTGGGGTGAATCATCTCGCCAGCGAGGACAACGCCACCCTGCTGATCACCCACTACCAGCGTCTGCTGGATGTGATCACCCCGGATTATGTGCACGTGATGGCGGCGGGCCGCATCCTCCGCACCGGCGGGAAGGAGCTGGCCCTGGAGCTCGAAGACCGCGGTTACGACTGGGTGGATGCCGAGCTGGCCGCCCTCGAGGCCGCCGCTGGGGCTGTCTCCGAGGCGCGCACCCCCGTGGAGGTGGCCTGATGGTCACCCTCGCCCCGGCCTCCGCTCCTGCAGCCGCCTCCCTCACGGACTGGACCACCAGCCTGCTGGCCTCCCTGGAGGCCGCCGGAGCCGGCGTCAGCCCTCGCCAGCACCTGGCCCGCGGCCGCCTGGCCGATCTGCCGGCGCCCGGCCGCCGCCAGGAGGACTGGCGCTTCACCGACACCCAGCCGCTGACGGCCACAGCCCCGCGGCTGGCCACGGCCGGCCCTGATCCCCTGGCGGGCCGCACCCTTCCGGCCGGCGTGGCCCTCCTGAGCCCCGCGGAGATCGAGGCCCGCATCGGCGGTCCGCTGCAGGCCTGCGGCGCCGCGGACTCCTGGCTCGCCCACCTGCACGCGGCCCTGCCCGAGCGGCTGGTGGCCCTGCGGGTGCAGGGCGTGGTGGCCGATCCCCTGGAGCTGGTGCTGGAGGCTCCGGCGCAGGAGGGTCTGCTGCCCCTGCGGCTGCTGCTGCTGCTCGAGGAGGGGGCGGAACTGGAGCTGCTGCAGGTGCACACCGCCGCCGGTCCCGGCGCCACCAGCGTGGTGGTGGAGGCCCACCTCGGCCGCGGCGCACGGCTGCGCCATGGCCTGCTCGCCTGCGGAGCCGAACCCGCCAGCCTGCTGGCCCAGTGCTGCTACACCCAGGAGCCCGACAGCGAACTGCGCTTCGTGAGCGCCTGCGGCGGCTGGGGGCTGCTGCGGCTGGAGCCCCGGGTGAACCAGCTGGAGGGCGCCGCCCACACGGAACTGCAGGGCCTGCACCTGGTGAACCATCGCCAGATCGCCGACCAGCACAGCCAGGTGATCTTCTCCGGCCCGGACGGCCGGCTGCAGCAGGTGCACAAGGCGGTGGCTGATGGCCAGGGCCGCAGCGTGTTCAACGGCGCCGTGCGGGTGCCCCGCGCCGCCCAGCGCACCGATGCCTCCCAGCTGAGCCGCAACCTGCTGCTCTCCGACCGCGCCCGGATCGACACCAAGCCCGAGCTCGAGATCGTGGCGGACGATGTGCGCTGCGCCCACGGCGCCACCGTGAGCCGCCTGCAGGACGACGAGATGTTCTATCTCCAGAGCCGCGGCATTGCCTCGGCCCAGGCCGCCCGCCTGCTGCAGCGTGCCTTCTGCGAGGAGGTGCTGCGGGAGCTGCCGGCCGCCGCCGCGGTCTTGCATCCCCTAGACCGTCTGCTGGAGCAGGCCTGAGCCGATGACGCCCCCCACCCCAGCTCTCGTGTCCCCCACTTCGGGCCTGTCCGGGGCCGCTCCCCTGCCGGTGGCCGCCGGCCCAGAACCCGAGGATCTCGCAGCGCTCACCCGCCCGGATTTCCCGCTGCTGGCCCAGACCGCCTGCCTGGGGCAGCCGCTCATCTACCTCGACCACGCCGCCACCAGCCAGAAGCCGCGCCAGGTGCTCGATGCCCTGCAGCACTACTACGCCCACGACAACGCCAACGTGCACCGCGGCGCCCACCAGCTGAGCGCCCGTGCCACCGAGGGCTTCGAGGCGGCCCGCGCCAAGGCCGCCAGCTTCGTGGGGGCCCGCAGCCCCCGCGAGATCGTGTTCACCCGCAATGCCAGCGAGGCGATCAACCTGGTGGCCCGCACCTGGGGCGAGGCGAACCTGCGCTCCGGCGATGAAGTGCTGCTCACGGTGATGGAGCACCACAGCAACCTGGTGCCCTGGCAGCTGCTGGCCGCCCGCACCGGCTGCGTGCTGCGCCATGTGGGGCTCACCGAGAGCGGCGAACTCGACCTCGACGACCTCCGCGCCCAGCTGAACGAACGCACCCGCCTGGTGAGCGTGGTGCAGGTGAGCAACACGCTCGGCTGCCTCAACCCGATCGCCTCGATCGTGCCCCTTGCCCACGCCGTGGGCGCCCTGGTGCTGGTGGACGCCTGCCAGAGCCTGCCCCACCTGCCGGAGAACGTGGCTCAGCTGGACTGCGATTTTCTGGTGGGCTCCTCCCACAAGCTCTGCGGCCCCACCGGCATGGGCTTCCTCTGGGCCCGCGAGGAGCTGCTCGAGGCGATGCCGCCCTTCCTGGGCGGCGGCGAGATGATTCAGGACGTCTATCTCGACCAGAGCACCTGGGCCGATCTGCCCCACAAGTTCGAGGCCGGCACCCCCGCCATCGGCGAGGCGATCGGCATGGGAGCCGCGCTCGACTACCTGCAGGCCCTGGGCCTTGAGCGCATCCATGCCTGGGAGCAGCGGCTCACCCGCCGCCTGTTCGAGCGGCTGCAGGCCATCGAGGGCGTGCGGATCCTGGGCCCCACCCCGGCCCAGCAGCCCGATCGCGGAGCCCTGGCCGCCTTCACGGTGGACGGGCTGCACGCCAACGACATCGCCGCCCTGCTGGACTCCTCCGGCATCTGCATCCGCAGCGGTCACCACTGCACCCAGCCGCTGCATCGCCACTACGGCATTCCTGCCTCGGCCCGGGCCAGCCTCAGCTTCACCACCACGCCCGAGGAGATCGACCGCTTCGCCGAAGAGCTCCAGGGCACGATCACCTTCCTGCGCGAGCACAGCTGAAGCTGAGCGCTGAGGGCCTCAGGCCGGCTCCAGCACAGCCAGGGCCTCGGCCTGGTGCTGCCCGCGCCAGGCCCAGCGCCAGCGCCAGCCGCACTCCGCTGCCGCCATTGCGATGGCCGCACCGTCGGCGGGCTGGTCGTTGGCACTGAGGTGCTCGATCACCTGCTCCTGCTGCAGGGAGCTGAGCTGGGGCCAGCCCTGCCGGATCCGGGTGCTGTAGCGCTGCCGGTAGGCCTCCAGTGCCTCCCCCGGCGGGCGGAACACATCGGCCCAGAGGAGCAGTCCGCCGGGCGCGATCCGGCGCCGGCAGCCCTCCAGCCAGCGCCGCTTGTCGGCATCGCCGAGGTGGTGCACCGCAAAGCTGGTGTGGATCAGCTCCACCGGGCCGGGGTTGGGGTCTGCGGGCAGCTCCCCCAGGGCCCAGCCCAGCAGGTCGCCGCAGAGCCAGTGGGTGGGGTAGGGCACCTCCCCCAGCTGCGCCGCCGCCAGGGGCAGCACCGAGGCGGTGAGATCGAGGCCGGTGTAGCGGACCAGCGGCAGCTGCCGCAGCAGCGGCGCCAGCAGGGCCAGATCCCCGCAGCCCAGATCCACCAGCTGCGGCGCCGGCGCCCCGGGGCTGCGGGAGGCCAGCCAGCCCTGCAGCGCGGCGGCGGTGGCCCGGCTGAGGGCGGCGTGCTCCATGAGGTCGTGGCTCACCACCGTGCGGTAGGTGGCCCACTGCTGGCGGAACAGTTCGAGGGCATCGCTCATGGCTGTCAGGCTGACAGCCCAGCGCCCGCCGCACCAGCGCCCGCCGCACCAGCGCCCCGCGATGCCCCCTGATCCCGCCGCCGGCCCCAGCCTCTTCCTGGTGGTGCTGGGCGGCCGCACCGACCGCAGCCTGATCGAGCTGCACGATGTGCGCTTCGTGGCCGGCCGCCGCATCGAGGACACCTTCCCCGCCCTGCGGCGGCAGTGGTTCGGACGGCGGGAGGGCCTGCACCTCGATGCCTATCTGCAGGTGAGGGCGGTGGATGGCTGGGCGGTGAGCCTGGGGCGCGAGCCGGCCGAGCAGCGGCCCGAGCGGCTCTGGTTCGTGAACCTTGGCGCCTACCGCCCCGATGCCCTGGCGGAGCTGCATCACTTCGGCCTGGTGGTGGCCTCCTCCCCCCAGGCCGCCCAGGCGGCCGCCCGGCGGCAGTGGCTGCAGGGGGCGCTGCAGCAGCACAGGGATGATCTCTGCGCTGTGGACGACTGCCTGGCGATCGAGCAGCTGGAGCTGCTCGGAGGCGAGCGCTGGCATGTGCGGCTCACTCCCCATCCCCAGGGCCTGAGCCAGCCGCAGGTGCCCGACTGGTTCGGCTACCGCCGGATCGATCGCGCCTGAGTGTTGCGGCTGAGGGTGGCGGCGCGGCCGCGGAGGCTGGAGGGCAGGCGGTTCCAGACCACTTCCTGCCCCGTGCCCACGGCGAAGGTGGTTTCCACCAGGGAGCCGTTCTGCCAGTCGAGGTCGAGGGTGGTGGTGGTCTGCTGCGGGGGGATGGATCCCTGCAGCAGGCGCCGGGGGCCGCTGCCGAGGGCACCGAGCTGGATCAGATCCAGCGAGCCGCGGCGGGCGGGGAACCAGGCGTGCTGGTGGCCGCTGATGTAGGCCTGCACGCGGCCCTCCTCCAGCAGGGCGAGCACCGCCGCGGCCTGATCCAGCACCTCCCCGGGCCGGTCGCGGCCCTGGCTGACGCCGAAGAGCGGCAGGTGCCCCACCACCAGCCGCAGCCGCGCCTGGCGGGCGGCGGGGCTGGCCAGCTGCCGGCGCGCCCAGGCCAGCTGCTCGGCGGGGATGCGGCTGGAGCTGGCATCCCACACCAGCCAGAACAC
>JBMLOS010000113.1:0-5849 GCA_049242845.1 Prochlorococcaceae cyanobacterium | reverse complement strand
CGGAGGCCTCCACCATCACCCGCAGCAGGGGTTCGGTGCCGCTGGCGCGCACCAGCACCCGGCCGAGACCCGCCATGGCGGTCTCGGCCTCCTCCACGGCCCGGCGCAGGGGCTCGCACTGGCGCCATTGCTGGCGCCGCTCCCGGTCCGGCACGGTCACGTTCAGCAGGAGCTGGGGATAGGGCCGGAAGCTGCCGTCAAGCCAGTCGGCCAGGCTCTGGCCGCGGCCCTGCAGGCGGGTGGCCACCTGCAGGGCCGTGAGCAGGCCGTCGCCGCTCATGCCGTGGCGGGCCGAGAGGATGTGGCCCGACTGCTCACCGCCGAGGCCGGCCCCGAGCTCCTCCATGGCGTGGTGCACGTACTGATCCCCCACGGGGGTGCGCTCCAGCAGACCGCCCCGGGCCTGCCAGGCCCGCTCGAAGCCGAGGTTCGACATCACCGTGGCCACGATCCGCCCCGCGGGCAGCTCACCGGCGTCCTGGAGCTCCGAACCCCAGAGATAGAGGATCTGGTCGCCGTCCACCACCCGGCCGCGGCCGTCCACGGCCAGCATGCGGTCGGCGTCGCCGTCGAAGGCGAAGCCCATGGCCGCCCCCCGCTCGAGCACCGCCCGCCGCAGCGGCTCCAGGTGGGTGCTGCCGCAGCTCACGTTGATGCGGCGACCGTCGGGTTCCCCGTGCAGCACGGTCACATCGGCGCCGAGCTCACGGAACACGGCCTCCCCGCAGGCGGCCGCTGAGCCCCAGCAGAGATCGAGCACCACCGAGCAGCCCTCCAGCCGCCGCCCCTCGACGCTCTCCAGCAGGGTGTCGCGGTAGGCATCGAGCAGGTCCGGCCGGTTCCACACGGCCCCGTTGCCGCGGAAGCAGGCGGGGAAGGCCGGATCGGGGCCCGCCTCCATGGTGCCGCGCAGGCCCCGCTCGATCGCGTCCTGCTGCTCGCGGCTCAGCTTGGCGCCGGAGGCGCCGAACACCTTGATGCCGTTGTCGTGGGGAGGGTTGTGGCTGGCCGAGACCATCAGCCCGCCGGCAAGCCCGTAGCGGCGCACGGTGCCCGGCACCGCCGGGGTGGGGCAGAGGCCCAGGGTCCACACCTCCCGGCCGGCGGCGGCGAGGCCGGCGGTGAGGGCCGCCACCAGCATCGGGCCGCTGCTGCGGGAGTCGCTGCCGATCACCACCGGGCCCTCGCGGCGCAGCACCAGCCCGCACCAGTAGCCCACCTGCAGGGCCAGGGCCGGGGTGACGCAGCTCCCCACCCGGCCGCGGATGCCATCGGTGCCGAAGCCGGCCACCGCCGCCACCAGGGGCGCTCCGATCGGATGGGGCTGCGGCCCGGACATGGCAGGGGGATCGGATCGTCGGCGGGCAGGCTACGCGGAGCGGATCAGCGCCAGCGGCGGGGCCAGCAGCAGCAGGCCAGCAGTTCCACCACCGCCCAGAGAAGGAGCAGTCCCACGCACCAGCCGGGCAGCCAGCGCAGGGGCGGCCAGGGCCGCAGCAGCAGCACCAGCCCCGCCGCCGCCCACACCCGCAGGGTGCGGCGCCGCTGGGCCGCCCCCGGCAGGCTGGTGAGGGCCGGGGGCAGCGGAGGAAGGGAAGGGAGGGTCGGCAGGGGCGGCATGGGCCGGTGGGGCGACGCCGGGCACGGGCGCTCCCCAGAATGCCGGCACCCGGCCGGCCCGCCATGCCCCGTTTCCCGCTCCTGCTGGCGACGACCGTGCTGGGCACGGGCGCTGCGCTGCTGGTGGGCCGTGCCGCGCTGCTGACCCTGCACCCGCCGCTCACGCCGGCACTGGACACGACCTCGCTGGAGATGCTGCAGCGCTGGGATCCGGATCCCTGGCGGCGCCGGGAGGCGGCCCTGCTGCTGCACGCCCGGGCCGGGAGCGATCCCCGCCGCGGGCGGCAGCTCCTGCGCCAGCAGGGCTGGGGGCGCGATCCCCTGGCGGCGGTGGTGCTCAAGCAGGACGCCCTGGCCGCCCAGGCCCTCGGGGATCCCGCCGCCCCGCCGCTCTGGCGGCAGCTGCAGCAGCGCTTCCCGGGGGAAGCGAGCAGCGCGGACGCCCTCTACGCCCTGGGACGGGAGAAGCCTGCCCTGCGCAAGGAACTGCGCCGGCGCTTCCCTGCCCACCCCGCCGCCCTGGCCGCGGCCCTGGAGCAGACAGCCACCCCGGCGGACCGCCTGGAAGGAGCCACCCACCTGGCCCGCTGGGGCGCCCGCTGGCCCGGTGCCGCCGCCAGGCTTCAGCAGGCCTGCGGCCAGAAGCAGCCCGCCCCGGGCGCCACCCAGCGGGATCAGCTGGCCGGCGGCCTGGCCCAGCTGGGACGGAGCCAGGCCGCCCTGCGCTGCCTGGGGGCCACCACGGGATCGGCCGCCACGGAACTGAGCCTCGGTGAGGCTCTGCTCAAGGGCAGCCCGGAGGAGCAACGGCAGGGCGAGCGCCGGCTGCTGGCCCTGGTGCGCCGCAGTCCTGACGCACCGCAGGCGGAGGCGGCGGTGCGGAGCCTGAGCGAGCACCAAGGCAGCCTCCCCCTGCTGGAGCAGCTGCCGCCCCGCTGGCGCGGCAGCGCCCCGGTGCAGGCCCGCCTGGCCCACGGCCGCGGCGGGACCGCTGCCCTGGCGGTGCTGCAGCGCTGGCCCGGCGATCCGGCCAGCTGGGATCTGCAGTGGGACCTGGCCCGGGAGGCCCTGCTCCAGGGCCGCTGGCAGCAGGCCGCCACGCTGCTGGAGGCGATCCGGCTGGAGCAGCTGCCGCCCCCCCTGGCGGCCCGCAGCGCCTTCTGGCTGAACGAGGCCCGCGCCCGCCTGGGCCAGCGGCAGCAGGCGGTGGAGGGCTGGCGGGCGCTGAGGCAGCGCTGGCCGGGGGGCTACTACGACTGGCGGGCCGCCGCCCGCCTCGGGGATCCGGCCGCCGCCGCGGTGCTCGAGCCGATGGCGGCCGCGCCGGAGGGCAGCGGCGAACCCTGGTGGCCCCTGGAGAGCGGCGACCCCAGGCTCGACACCCTCTGGCGCCTGGACCAGCGCCTGGAGGCCTGGGAACAGTGGCGCCACCTGCGTCCCCCGGGCGGTGAGGCCGACCCCCGCCTGCTGCTGGTGGAGGGCCGGCTGCGCCAGGGCGTGGGTGACGACTGGACCGGCCTGGGGCAGCTGGAGCTGGCGGCCCTGCGGCTCACCCCCGATCCCTGCGGCCTGCAGCCGCTGCTGGAGCGGAGCCTCCACCCCCGCCGCTTCCTGCCGGAGCTGGAGGCAGCGGCCCAGCCCGTCGGCCTGCCACCGGAGCTGCTGCTGGCCGTGGCCCGGCAGGAATCGCGCCTCACCCCTACGGTGCACTCCCCCGTGGGGGCGGCGGGGCTGCTGCAGCTGCTGCCGAGCACGGCCTCGGAACTGGCCGGGCGCCCCCTCAGCAGCACAGACCTGGAGGATCCGGCCCTCAACGCCCGGCTGGGGGCCCTCTACCTGCAGCAGCTCTCCGTGCTCTGGCAAGGCGATCCGATCCCCCTGGTGGCCAGCTACAACGCCGGGCCCGGCGCCGTGGGCGGATGGCTGCAGAAGGAGGAGGAACGGCGCCGCCTGAAGCAGGAACCGGAACTGTGGGTGGAGGCCATCCCCTATCCCGAGACCCGCCTCTACGTGAAGAAGGTGCTCGGCAACCTCTGGAGCTACCGCAGGGCGGATGCGGCGGCACCGCCACGGCGCGGGCCGATCAGCCCAGGCTGCCCAGCCAGCGTCCTGTCAGCAGGCCCACCATCACCAGCAGGCTGAGGGCCAGCGCCGATGTGAACGAGGAGGGCACCACCCGGATACGGGCCAGGTCGAGACGCGCGAGCAGCACGGCCGGCGCCAGGATCAGCACGTTGGAGAGCACGTTGAGGTGCAGCAGGTACAGGCCCGCGAGGGTCACCAGCAGCAGGCTCACCACCAGGCTCACCACCCGGCTGGCGGCCATCAGCTGCGAGATCCGCAGCAGCAGCAGATCCGGCATGGTGCAGATCACCACCACCAGCAGGGCATGCAGGCACTCCACCAGCCAGATCAGGCGGGTGGGGCTGGAGAACTGCTCGCTCAGCTGCGGCAGGCTGAGGCTCCAGTGGGAACCCAGGTAGAGGCTCACGCCGAACAGCAGCAGCAGCAGCGGGGCCCGCAGGGGAAGCGCCAGCAGGGGAAGAAGCCGCCTCATGGCTGGTCGAGCACCAGGGAGATCGCCTCGAGCGGACAGCTGGGGATGCACTGCTCGCAGACCAGGCAGCGGGCCGCCTCGAACTGCAGGGTCCACTCCGGGGCCTGGCAGCGCAGGGCTCCGCTGGGACAGATCGCGGTGCAGATGCCGCAGTCCACGCAGCGCTGCGGATCGATGCGGATCTCCCCCGGAGCGCGGTTGAGCGAGAGCCCCTGGCTCTCGAGCCAGGCCTCCGCCGCCGCGAGCTCATCGATGTCGCCGGAGAGCTCCACCACCATGGTGCCGCTCTGGTTCGGCGCGATCTGGGCGCGCAGGATCTTGGCGGCCACGTCGAAATCCACCGCCAGCCGGTAGGTGATGGGCTGGTGCACTGCCTCCCGGGGGAAGTGCAGCGTCAGACGTCGTTTCACGGCCCCGACCCTCCGACGCGGACGCTAGCAACCCTCTGCAGAGCCGTCCTGCCAGAGTGCCCACCGGCATCCAGCGGCAGATGGCGACACCCGGCGAACCCTCCCGAGGCCCCAGTGCAGGCCCCGCCACCCCCGGCGGCCCCCCCCTGGGACGGCGGGAGCGCATGGTGCTGGCGGCCCTGGCCGCGGCCCTGGCGGTGGCCCTGATCTGGCTGCGCGGGGGGCTGCACCCCGAGGCCCCGCTCGAGCAGCTGGCCCGCCGCTCCCTCGATCTGCCGGTGGCCCTCAGCAACGGCCGGCCCAGCGTGGTGGAGTTCTACGCCGACTGGTGCGAGGCCTGCCGCTCGATGGCGCCGGCCATGGAGACGGTGGAGCGCGAGCACCGCGACCGGCTCAACGTGGTGCTGCTGAACGTGGACAACCCCCGCTGGCTGCCGGAGATCGAGCGCTATGAGGTGAACGGCATCCCGCAGCTGGAGCTCTTCGACGCGGCCGGACAGTCGGTGGGCCGCTCGATCGGGGCCCGCAGCGCCCCCGAACTGCAGGCCCTCGCCGACGCCCTGGTGAACGGCACCCCCCTGCCCCGGCTGGCGGGCGTGGGCAGCGTCAGCACCCTCGCCGAATCTCCCGCCCCGGCCGGCACGGCCCCCCAGGCGGGGCCCCGCAGCCACGGTTGATCCCCCTTCCCGCGCCACCCCCTCGCCCGCCCGCCATGGATCCCCGTTTCCGGGTCGCCCTGATCGCCGCCACCCCCGAGCCCCAGCGCTGCGTCTACGCGGCGATGCACCAGGACTACAGCGAGACCTTCGTGGCGGAGGACCCGCAGAGCTGGCCGGATGAGCGGCGCGCCGGTGAGATCTGCGTGAAACGGCTGCTGGCCGGCGAGCGGGGCCATTACGGCCCGCTGGAGCATGCCCAGATCGTGCTCAACGTGGGCTGGTTCCCCCACTCGGTGATGCAGCAGGCCCGCACCCACCGGGTGGGCGTGAGCTTCGATGTGCAGTCGATGCGCTACACCGGCGAGCGCATCTGCCGCGCCGCCCGGGGGGAGGTGGAGCTCGAGGAGGTGTTCTACCTGCGGCCCGTGGGGCAGTACAGCGACCGCCAGGGCAAGAAGTACAGCTACGCCGCCGAGCAGCGGGCCGTGGATCTCGAGATCTGCGCCGAAGCGGCGCAGCGCTACGCGACCCTGCTGGAGGAGGGCTTCGCCGAGGAGCACGCCCGCGGCATCCTGCCGTTCGACTACCGCCAGCACTTCGTGG
>JBMLOS010000112.1:0-29380 GCA_049242845.1 Prochlorococcaceae cyanobacterium | reverse complement strand
CCCCGGTAGGCGGCCACCAGGGAGGTGACCAGTTCGGGCATCGAGGTGCCCGCCGCCACGATCGTGAGGCCGATCAAGGTGTTGCTCACCCCCAGAGCCTGGGCCGCGGTGGTGGCCCCATCCACCAGCAGCTTGGAGCCGCCCACCAGCAGGGCCAGGCCAGCCGCCAGCTTGAGCAGGGCGACCTGGGCCGAACTGGCCTGCTCCGGGTTCATCTCCTCGGGGGATTCCTCCGGGTGCTCGCCGGCGGTGCGGCTTTCCCACACCAGGTTGATCACGGTGCCCGTCAGCAGCGCCACGCCGGCCTGCCAGGTGAGCCGGCCGCCGGAGGCCATGCCCCACACCGCCATCGACACCCCCAGCAACAGGGGCACGTCGCGCTTCACCAGGCGGCTCTGGACCCGCAGGGGCATCACCAGGGCGCTGCAGCCCAGCACCACCAGCACATTGAAGATGTTGCTGCCCACGATGTTGCTCACGGCGATGGCGTCACCGGCCGGATCTCCGTGGAGGGTGGAGAGGAGGCTCACGAACAGTTCGGGGGCGCTTGTCCCCAGCGACACGACGGTGAGTCCGATCACGATCTGGGGAATGCCCAGCAGCAGGGCCACGGCCACCGAGCCGGCCACGAAGAGCTCACCGCCCCCGAAGAGCACGAGGATGCCGCCCACGATCTGCAGACCACTGGCGAGGAAGGGCATGGAAGCCTCTCGGGTCCTGGGATTCTGAAGGGTGCTGCGGCGGACATCTTCACGGGCGCCGGGGCTGGAGCCGCTTCTAGATTGAAACGAGGCATGAAGTCGGTCGTCGCCCGCGACCCGCTCCGGCGCCGTTTGTTCGCCTTCGCTGCTCTTCCCGCGCCGATGCCCCAGTCCATGGAGTCGCCGATGCCGCTGCCTTCGGCCTCCCCTCCGCAGCCCGCTGCTGTCTCCCCGTTGAGCGCCCATGCGATCGCCCCGGGCCGGGTGCTGCGCGGGCCGGGGGCCTGGGCGGAGGCGCTGCCCCAGCTGCCGGAGCTCACCCGCCGCCCCCTGCTGCTCGGCCGCAGTGCTGCCACCCGTAGCCTGCGCGCCGGCCGCCTCAGCGCGGATCTCACCTCCCTGGGCTTGTGCACGAGCGCCGCTGAGCTGCTCCACGACTGCTGCGAGGAGGATCTCGCCGCCCTGGCGGAGGAGGCCGCCGCCGAACGCTGCGATGCGGTGATCGCCGCCGGCGGCGGCAAGGTGCTCGATGCCGGCAAGCTGCTGGCGCACCGGCTCGGCCTGGCCTGCATCACCGTGCCCACCAGTGCCGCCACCTGTGCCGGGTGGACCGCCCTGGCCAATCTCTATTCCCCCGCCGGCGCCTTCCAGGGGGATGTGGCGCTGGAGCGCTGCCCCGAGCTGCTGGTGTTCGATCACGGGCTGGTGCGCCAGGCGCCTGCCCGCACCCTCGCCAGCGGCATCGCCGATGCCGTGGCCAAGTGGTATGAGGCCTCCGTGAGCAGCGGCGCCAGCGAGGATGGCCTCGTGCAGCAGGCGGTGCAGATGGCCCGGGTGCTGCGCGATCAGCTGCTGCTCGATGGCAAGGCCGCCCTGGAGGATCCCAGCGGACCCGTCTGGGAGCGGGTGGCGGAGGCCTGTGCCCTCACCGCCGGGCTGATCGGCGGCATCGGCGGCGCCCGGTGCCGCACGGTGGCCGCCCATGCCGTGCACAACGGCCTCACCCAGCTGCCGGCCTGTCACGGCGCCCTGCACGGCGAGAAGGTGGGCTTCGGCATCCTCGTGCAGCTGAGGCTCGAGGAGATGGTGGGCGGCTCCCAGCTGGCGGCCCAGGCCCGCCGGCAGCTGCTGCCCTTCCTGCGCTCCCTCGGCCTGCCCGTCTGCCTGGAGGATCTCGGGCTCGCGGGCGCCAGCCTCGAGGAGCTGCAGGCCGTGTGCGCCTTCGCCTGCCGCGGCGGATCGGATCTGCACCATCTCCCCTTCCCCGTGGGCAACCACGACCTGCTCGCCGCCCTGGTGAGCACCGCCGCGGAGCGCACCCCGGCGTGACCCAGAGCCTCGATCCCCCTCTCGCTGCCCCCCCGCTGCCGGGTGCCGGCGGCGAGGCACTCGTGCGCGCGGCGGCCACCGGCCTGCTCGATCCCGCCGGCCGCGCCCTGGCGGCCCAGGTGCAGTGGTGGCCCCTGCCCTCTCTCACCCCGGTCGCACCCGCCGGCACCTGGCCGGTGGCCGTGCTGGGGGAGGGCCCGCCGCTGCTCTGTCTGCATGGCTTCGACAGTTCCTTCCTCGAATTCCGCCGGCTGGCGCCCCTGCTGGCCCGGCGCCACCGGCTCTACATCCCCGACCTGTTCGGCTTCGGCTTCAGTCCGCGCCCCCACGGGGCCGACTACTCCCCCACCGGGGTGCTGAACCACCTCGAGGCCCTGCTCGATCGGCTCACGGCCGAGGGCAACGGCGCCCCCGTGGGACTGATCGGTGCCTCGATGGGAGGCTCGGCGGCGTTGCTGCTCGCCCGGCGCCAGCCCGCCCGGATCGATCGGCTGCTGCTGCTGGCCCCGGCCGGTCTCACCGGACGCCCCATGCCCCTGCCGCCGGTGCTCGATGGGCTGGGGGTGCGCTTCCTGGCCCTGCCCGGCGTGCGGCGGGGCCTCTGCCGCAGCGCCTTCGCCCGCCCCGAGCAGGAGGTGGGGGAGCCTGAACTGGAGATCGCCTCAGCTCACCTGGCCACGCCCGGCTGGGGGGATTCCCTGCGGCGCTTCGCCCGCTCCGGCGGCTTTGCCGGCTGCGGTGCTCCCCTGCCGCCCCAGCCGCTGCGGGTGCTCTGGGGCCGCAACGACCGGATCCTGCGTCCACCTCAGAAGCGGGCGGCCCTGGCCCTGCTGGGGGAGAGGGTGGAGGAACTCGACGACTGCGGCCATCTCCCCCACATCGATCAACCCGAGAAGGTGGCGGAGACCTGGTGGGAATTCGCTGGTACCGGCTGAGCCCCTTTCTGCGCCGGAAGAGCGGAACCCGGTGGCTTGGGCAGGTCCCGCGGATGGAGGTCTAGTGATGAGGGAGTTGGTATTGCAGTGGGGGTTGCATCTGTTTTCTGTTGGCTTGACGGTTCTGATGGGATGGATACGATGAATATTGATAACTGGGCCAGGGTCAGTGCAACTCGCTCAAGCCTGTAGCTGCTCAAAGCTTTGGCTGGTCAAGGCTGTGATCTTCCTGCCCGGCCCTCAGTATTTTCCATCATGACAGCTAAAAAGGTGCTGGTTCTGATTGAAGAACATTACGACGAGACGGAGTTCAACGTATTCAATACTTTCTTTCCGAGCCAGGGATATGAGGTTGAGTATGCCTCCTATCTCTGGGGTCAACCCTCTCTCACCTTTGAAGGCAACGACAAGACCAGCAAGGTCGAGGTGAGCCTCTGTGTGACCCAGGTGAATCTGCAGGACTACGCCGGCCTGATCCTGATCGGCGGATATGCCATGGACCGGCTCCGCTATCAGGCCACTCTTCATCCCGGCCCCAGCAGGGCACCTGCCGTGGAGTTGCTGCGTAAGGCGGTGGCGCGCCTCGATGCTGGTGCGCTTGTGATTGGCACCATCTGCCATTCTTTGTGGCTGTTCTGCGCCGATCCCTCTCTGCTGCAGGGAAGATCCGTCACCTGTGCCCATAACATCGTTTGCGATGTCAAGAACGCCGGCGGTAGCATCGTTTACGTAGGCGAGGAGACGGCCGAAACGGCATGTGATGGTCTGCTCGTCAGTGGCCGCCATCCGGGTGTGGTGGAGGTATTCAACAGGATCTTCGTGGAAAAAATGGCTGCGCTTGCCTGACCTTTCCTTGAATTTTTTTGCTTCTTTCTTCCGTCTCCATCTGCCATGGTCAATGCGATCAGCTTCCCCTTCTCCGACCTGATCTCGGGGTATGTCAGCTCCTATGACCCGCAGCAGCGACGGATTGAGCTGGTCACCTCGGATGGCAGGGATTACGCCGCCCAGCTGACGGAGAACACCTACGCCAAGCAGACCCAGAACCTTGATGAGGGCTGGATGGATCGGGGTGGACAGCTTGATCACCTCCTCGTGCCGGGCCAGATGGTGTTTCTGTACGGCACCTTCTTCCCGGAGGAAGAAACGAGCTTTGAGGTGAACTTCATCGTCTTTGCCGGCGACCGCTCGGATGAGCTTCGCTATGCGGAGCAAGGCTGGTGGATCCGCCAGATCGATTGCATTGCTAATGCATACATCAAGTGGCAGTTCAACGCCCCTGCGGAACCCATCGATTATACCAAGTATCGCACGTTGATCAGCCTCACCGGCGGCAAGAAAGACGCTGATTACCTGCAGGAGACCGATACCATCTCCCGGATGGTGTATGGCATGGCATCGGCCTACATGCTCACGGGCAAGGATGGATTTCTGGAGGCCGCCGAGAAGGGTACGGAGTATCTGCGCGAGAAGATGCGCTTCGTAGATACCGATACCGGCATGATCTACTGGTATCACGGCCAGAGGGTAAGTGCCACTGGCCAGGAGCAGAAGCTTCTGGTTTCTGAATTCGGCGACGACTACGACTGCATCCCGGCCTACGAGCAGATCTATGCCCTGGCCGGCCCGATCCAGACCTATCGCCTCACGGGAGATCCGCGAATCCTTGAGGATGCCGAGAAGACGGTGGATCTTTTTGACGCCTATTTCCGTGACAAGGAGAAGGGTGGCTACTACTCCCATGTTCACGCTGTCACCCTCAGCCCCCACGAGGAATCGCTGGGGCGCAACAAGGCGAAGAAGAATTGGAACTCCGTGGGTGATCATGCGCCCGCCTATCTGATCAACCTCTGGCTGGCCACCGAGGAGGAGCGCTATAGGGTGATGCTTGAGGATACCTTCGACACCATCTGCGCCCATTTCCCGGACTATGATGAAAGCCCCTTCGTGCAGGAAAAGTTCTTCGACGACTGGTCCAAGGACCAGCAGTGGGGTTGGCAGCAGAACCGTGCGGTGGTGGGCCATAACCTCAAGATCGCCTGGAATCTGATGCGCTTTCAGGCTCTGCAGCCGAAGGATCAGTATGTGGCCCTCGCCGAGAAGATTGCTGGTCTGATGCCTGCGGTTGGCTACGACAAGCAGCGTTTCGGCTGGTATGACGTGGTGGAGCGGGTGCTTCAGCCAGGGCAGAAGTTCCACCGTTACGCCTGGCACGACCGCAAGGCCTGGTGGCAGCAGGAGCAGGGAATTCTGGCCTACCTGATCCTGTTGGGCCACCTGCCGCACAAGGACGACTACAGGAAGTATGCCGATGAGTCGGCTGCTTTCTACAACGCCTTCTTCCTCGATCACAACGACGGCGGGGTTTACTTTAACGTTCTCGCCAATGGTGTGCCCTACCTTCTCGGTACGGAGCGCTTCAAGGGCAGCCATTCCATGAGTGCGTATCACTCCACAGAGCTTTGCTTCCTGTCAACAGTCTATATCGACCTGCTGATCAAGAAGCGCCCTCTTGATCTCTATTTCAAGCCCCTCCCCAACGGCTTCAAGGACAATATTCTCAGGGTGGCACCGGACATCCTCCCCCGGGATGGTGTGAGCATCACAGCCTGTTGCGTGGATGATCAGCCCTATCCCCACTATGATCCAGCAGCTCTCACTGTGAGCCTGCCGGATACCAACCATCGTGTGCGCGTCAAGGTGACGCTCACACCTCACTGATCTCCCGGAGGATCCCCGCGATGAAGCTTTCCAGGTCTGTGGATCGAGGCTGGCAGGTGATCCAGGTGGTGGGTCAGATTGACTCCAAGACGGCCGGCGATCTGCGGGATTATCTCGATCAGGAAATCAGCGCTGGCTTGCCGGTTGCGCTGGACGTGAGTGAAGTTCCGTTCATGTCCAGTGCGGGTCTTCGTACCCTGCTGATGTTGCACCGCCGTACAGAGGAACTCAGTGTTGCCCTTGCCCTGGTGGGTTTGAATGAGCTGATCGTGGATACGATGAAAGTTACTGGGTTCTATGAATACTTCACGTCCTATCCAGATCTTCCGTCTCTTCCGAGCAAGGAGGTGAGCGCGTGATCGAGCGGATTGACACGTTTCCCACCGATGAGATCCAGGGCTTCCGCGTGAGGCCTGGCAAGCCTCTTCCGTTTGGTGTTTCCCATGTGTCGAATGGGCTGAATTTCTCGATCTACACCTCTGCGGGAACCGCCTGCACTCTCGTTCTCTTTCAACGAGGTGAGGCACTGCCATATGCCGAGATACCCTTCCCGGACAGCTATCGCATCGGCGATGTTTTCTGCATGGTTGTCTTTGATCTCGATTATGAAGATCTGGAGTACGGCTATCGGGTAGATGGTCCCCATGATCCGGCAGCGGGCCATCGCTTTAATTCTCGGAAGGTGCTGATGGATCCCTACGCCAGGCTGATTTCTGGCCGGGATCTTTGGGGGCAGATTCCCGATTGGGAGAATCTCTATCCCTACCGGGCACGTGTTTCCTTCGATGATTTCGACTGGCAAGGAGATCGCCCCCTGCGTATTCCTCCCAGCGACCTGGTGATCTATGAGGCTCATGTGAGGGGATTCACTCGCTCCGAGACCTCTGGAGTAAGCCATCCTGGGACATACGCCGGGCTGGTGGAGAAGATTCCCTATCTCAAGAAGCTGGTCATCAATGCGATTGAGTTGATGCCGGTGTTTGAGTTCGATGAATTCGAAAACTCGCGCATCCACGCCGAGACTGGAGAGCGCCTTTACAACTACTGGGGTTACGGCACGCTTGGTTTCTTTGCTCCCAAGGCCGGCTTCGCGAGCACAGGCAAGTTCGGTATGCAGGTGGATGAGTTTAAGCAGTTGGTCAAGTCTCTTCATGCCGCCGGCATCGAGGTGATCCTCGATGTTGTGTTCAATCACACGGCAGAGGGCAATGAGAATGGGCCCACGCTCTTCTTCAAGGGCCTGGACAACAAGACCTACTACATGCTTACACCTGAGGGGTATTACTTCAACTTCAGTGGAACGGGGAATACCCTCAATTGCAACAATCCGGTTGTTCGATCCCTGGTGCTGGATTGTCTCCGGTACTGGGTTTCCGAGTATCACATTGATGGATTCCGCTTCGATCTTGCCTCCATCCTTGGTCGGGATCCATGGGGGGCTCCGCTCTCCAATCCGCCCCTGCTGGAATCCTTGGCGTTCGATCCGATTCTTTCCTCCTGCAAGCTGATCGCCGAGGCTTGGGATGCCGGTGGCCTCTATCAGGTGGGCTCCTTTCCAGCCTTTGGCCGCTGGGCTGAGTGGAATGGGAAGTACAGGGATTGTGCGCGGCGCTTCCTCAAAGGGGATGTGGGCATGGTGGGCGAATGGGCGCAGCGCGTGCAGGGTTCCCCGGACCTCTACCGCTGCAGTGGCCGAGCACCGGCCACGTCCGTGAACTTCCTCACCTGCCACGACGGCTTCACCCTCGCGGATCTGGTGTCCTTCAACGGCAAGCATAATGAAGCCAACGGCGAAGGGAACCGCGATGGTGGAGACGACAACTACAGCTGGAACTGCGGCGCCGAGGGCTGGACGGATGATCCGGCGATCCTGCAGTTGCGAATGCGACAGATGATGAATGCGATGGCCTTGCTGCTCACCTCCCGCGGCGTGCCGATGCTGCTGATGGGAGATGAGTTCGGCCGCTCCCAGGCGGGCAACAACAATGCCTATTGCCTGGATTCACCCCTCTCCTGGGTGGACTGGACCCTGCTGGAGAGCAACCACGCTCTCCATGATTTCGTGGGGGAGCTCATCCGGTTCCGCCATGCCCATCCCTCCCTGCGGGTGAACGAGTTCGAGGGACCCGCCGCCACCGAGTTCGATTACCCCAGCATCAGTTTCCATGGGACCTGCCCGTGGAGGCCGGACTGGTCGGAGTCGTCCAGGCAGCTGGCCTGGATGATGACAGCCCCGGCCCGTGAGCCTGCCGAAGAGGCGGATGTGGTTTATGTGATCGCGAATATGGCGCACTTCGGTAGCTGGTTCGATCTTCCCGCCGCGCCCCCTGTCTATCGTTGGCATGTGGCCATCAACACAGGCGACAGCAATGGAGCCGTGCTTTCGCATCTGCCCCCCCTCGAGACGGGCGGCCTCCTGGTGGGGGATCGCTCCGTGGCCATCCTGAAGGCCTGCCGGGATCGTTGAACCGATCCACCTCCTGATTCCATTTCCCTACACCATGACCCTCAACATCCTCGCAACCCAGGATGACGGCTTCACGCTCCTGAGTCTGGAGGGAGAAGTGGACACGAAGACCGCACCCCAGCTGCTGCAGGCGCTCACCGAGCTGGGCCTTGCGGCCCTGAATGAACTGCGCCTGGATCTCCAGGGTCTGCAGTTCATGAGCAGCGCCGGTCTGCGCGCGCTGGTGTTCGCCAAGCAGAAGATGCCCTACGACTCCCGCCTGATCGTGATCGGGGCCCGCGAGGAGGTGGTGGATGTGATCACCCGCACTGGCCTTACCCAGGCCCTGATCCTGGTGGCCAGCGTCGAGGAGATCCCCTAGATGGCTGATGCCAGCATCACACCGGTGGATCAGATCGAAGTGGTGGCTTCGATGGACAACTGGGAGCTGCTGATCGATTTCGTCCAACGACAGGCCGATGACGCCCTGGCGCAGGGAAAGAAGTCGTATGGGCTCCTGCTGGCCAGCGAGGAACTGCTCTCCAACATCATCCGCGAGAACGAAGCTGAGGCCGAGGCTGCGGTTTCAGGAAGCCTGCCGGTGAGGGTGCGCATCGCGGCGCAGCGCCGCCAGAGCCAGGGGGAGCACTGGTTCGATCTGGTCATCTCCGACAACGGAACCCCGTTTGATCCTCAGCTCGAGAGCCTCGAGCCGCCTGCCGTGGAGGTTCCGATCCAGGAGCGCTCCGTGGGCGGTCTGGGTCTGTTCCTGGTGAAGACCTCCGTGGATCAGGTGAGCTATTGCTGGGAGGAGGGCCGCAACACCTACTGCCTCTCCAGCCGCCTGGAGGCCCATTGAGGCCGGGGTCCGGTGCTTGGGAAGCCCCCTCTAGAGTGATCTCTCTTGAGAACCGGTGGGACGTGCGCCTGCTGCTGGCCGACCCGCCGCAACCCCGCAACCTGCGCCCGCCAGGGCGGCGCCGCCCGTGATGAATTCCGCGCTGCCCACCCCTGAACCGGACGAGCTCCTTCCCGCCCCAGCTCCTGCCAGTGAGACTGCCTCCGCCGGCGAGGCCCGGGGCTCCGGCCCGGTGATGCAGCTTCTGGCCAGTGGATTGCAGCTCTGGATCCGGCAGCAGTGCCAGGCGATCGGAAGCCTGGAGATCCAGCTGGAGGGTTCCGCCCTGCAGCTGCTGCGCGGCCGGCTCCAGGGGGTGCGCCTGATGGCGCGGCGGGTGCGCTATCAGGACCTGGAGATCGAACTGGTGGAGCTCTCCTCCGAGCCGATTCAGGTGGCGATGGGGCAGCTGCTGCGGGGCCAGTCGCTGCAGCTGGAGCATCCCTTCCAGGTTCGCGGCCAGGTGGCCTTCACCGCCGATGGACTCTCCCGTTCCCTCTGCCAGCCCGCCTGGCGTTCCCTCGGTGACGGCCTCGGGGAGCAGCTGCTGGGGCTCACGCCGCTGGTGCGGCTGCGGATCCAGCAGGACCGCCTCGTGCTCGCCGCCCAGGGGGTGGGCCAGCCCGGCCTGATCGAGCGGGAGACCGATCTGCACGCCGTGGACGGCACGGTGGAGATCCGCGCCGTGGACGGTGAGCTGGCGGCCAGGCTGCCGATGGACCGGAACATCACGATCGAGCGGGCGAACCTCGAGGGCGGCATGGTGCAGCTGCACGGCAGCGCCCGGGTATCGCCCTAGGGCCGGCCGCCCGGGGCCCTCACTCCTGGCTGGGAAACTGCTGCATCAGCAGGCCGCGCTGGTATTCCAGGGAGAGCGCTTCGAGGTGGGAGCGGGCCTGCTCGTGCAGGCGGGGATCCACCTGTTCGAGCACATTGCCGAGGGGCACCTTCATGCGCAGCACCAGGGCCAGGGCATCGAACAGCCGCACCTGGTCGCTCTGCCAGCCCTGGTAGTCGGCGGCGAGGGCCATCAGGGCATCGCCCTGCGCCTGTCCCGCCTCCACCTCGGACCGCAGGGCCTGCATCTGGGCCAGCCGGGCGGAGGTCACCACGGCGTGGGCAGCGGCAAGGGCGGCGAGGGAATCGGCCACCTCCCGCTTCAGCAGGGTCATGTCCCGGCTGAGCACCGCCTTCTCCACCGAGAGCGGCTCCCGCAGGGCCGGGCACTGGGCCTCCTCCGGCAGCGGCACCTTGGTGAGTGGCGGCAGCTCCCGCCTCATCGACTCGAAGGTGGTGGTGGCAGGAGGGAGGGAAGGGGGGGCGAGGGCCTCGCCCCAGGAGAGCAGCACCCGGCCGAGCCGGCGGGGCAGTTGCCGGAGGGACGGGGGGAGCATGCGCCGGAGGCCTGATGACATCACAGGAATCGGACGAACGTCTTCTGAATCGTTCCGTCAATCTGGGTCCGCCGCCGGCTTCTGGGAAGGGCGGGGAACCCCAATGCCGGTGCGGTCCACCCTCTCCAGCAGGAACGCATAGGGCTCCGGGGTGCCCTTCTCATCCATCAGCCCAAGCACCTGATCGTCGCTGATGCGGCGGAAGCAGTCGATGATCGGCAGCTCGTCGTAGAGCATGGCGGCGCTGACCACGCCGCGATACTCCACCATCCGCAGCCGGGCCTGGCTGCGCGGGTTGCGCAGCAGGGCCGTGGTGCGCCGCAGGGTTCCCCACCAGGCCGGGGCCTTCAGGAACGACAGGTTGCGCAGGGAGCGCATCGCCCAGGGATGGGGGCGCACCCGCAGCAGGCTGCCGTCCGCGGCGCGGAACACCAGCGGATGGACCGTTTCCGGATCCTCGAATTCCTTGCCCAACCACCCCGAGGCTTCCAGCCAGCCGTCCATGGGGTGGCCGGTGGCGATCTCGCGGCCCTTCCAGAGGCCCTGCAGCTGCTCCAGGGCCACGGGGGGCAGGCTGTCGAACCAGGCCAGCACCGCCTCCAGGCTGGCGGGGCCGCTGCCGGGGGAGATGCCGGCGGGCAGGGAGGGGGCGGGTTGATTCACGCGGAAAGGCAGGTTCACCAGTAGCGGGGATAGGGGCCTTCCCGCACGGCATTGTTGTAGAACAGGGCCACCAGGGTCACCACCAGCGCCCCGGCCAGGGTGGGCATCCACAGGAAGGCCCAGCCCGGCTGGATCAGGAACACGATCACCGGGTTGGATCCGGCCGGTGGGTGCACGGTGCCGGTGGCCATCATCAGGGCGATGGCGGTGCCCACTGCCGCGGCCATGGCCCACCAGGTGTTGCCGCAGACGCTCAGAAAGGCCAGGCCGCAGGCGGAACTGAGCGTGTGGCCCAGCACGATGTTGCGGGGCTGGGAGAAGGGAACGTCCGGGAAGCCGAAGGCGAGCACGCAGGTGGCACCGAAGGAGCCGAGCACGAACTCCTGGGCCAGGCTCAGCTTCAGCAGGCCCACGGCCGTGATCGCCAGGAATACCCCCAGCCAGGCCAGCAGGATCGGCCGCAGGGGCGGCCGGGGGGGAAGCGGGGCGCCGGCGCCCCGCAGCTTGTGGAGCAGCCCCATCAGGCGGCCGCGCCGATTTTGACGATCTCGGCGGGCCCGTAGGCGCTGGCGATCTGCTCGAGCTTGCGCTGTTCCTCATCGGTGCGGGTGCAGGCGAAGCCGTAGCGGGCCCGCACCCGTTGGGAGGCCTCCTGCAGGGCTTCGCTGCCCTTGCGGCGGAGTTCCCCCACCGGCAGCTGGTCGCCCGGCCGCAGGAAGCAGAGGATCACGGTGGAGGGGGAGTAGAGCTCGCTGGTGAGGCCGTCGGGCCAGGCGAGCGTGAGGCGCACTTCCGGCATCGATGCGTGGTGCACAACGGCCCTGATCCTGCGGGCCTTCCCGGTGCGCCGTGGTGACGATCGCGACATCCCGCCCTCCGGCGCGCTACAGCTCCAGGGCCGAGAAGCCGGTGAGCGGCGTGTCCGCCCGCCAGAGGCAGGCCCGCTCCGCCCCCTGCCGCAGCCAGAGGCCGCTGCCCTCCGGCGCGGGCGGCAGGAACCGGCCGATCGGCGCACACAGAAGCGCCAGTGGCGCGGCTGCGGCCTGCAGCGCCTCCAGCCGGCCGGGATCACAGGCCAGCAGGTAGCCGTAGCTGGGGAAACAGGTGAGCCAGGCCTGCAGGCTCACCCCCTCCGGCGGCGTGATGGCGCCCAGATCGAGCTCCAGGGCAGCGCCCGCCGCCTCCGCGAACATCACCGCGGTGCCCACCAGCCCGCCCATGCTGATGTCCTTGGCGGCCCGGGCCAGCCCCGCTCCCGCCAGCTCCACCAGCAGCTCCAGCTGGCGGCGCAGGCGGGCGGGTTCCGCCCGAGTGGCCGCATCCCAGAAGGGGTAGTGGCGGTGGAAGTGCCCCGCCGGATCGATCAGCAGCACGCAGAGCTGGCCGGGGCTCGCCAGCCGGGCCGAGAGCACCGGCCCCGGTGCCGTGCCCAGCACCGCCACCGAGAGGGCGTCGTAGGGGCTGCGCAGGTTGGTGTGGCCGCCCACCATCGGCACACCAAAGCGTTCGCAGCCCTCCCGCAGACCCGCCAGCAGCGGCTCCGCCCGCTGGGGATCGCGGCACCAGAGGCTGTTCACCAGTGCCAGGGGCCGGCCGCCCATGGCGGCGATGTCGCTGAGGTTCACCAGCACGCCGCACCAGCCGGCGAACCAGGGGTCCTCCTCCACCAGCTCCGGCTGCAGACCTTCGCAGGCCAGCAGCAGGGGGGAGCCCTTCGCCGGCAGCAGGGCGGCGTCATCGCCGAGGGCGGCGGCGATGCCCAGCTCCGGGAAGGGCTGGTGCGCGAAGGTGCCCGCCGGAGCCTGGATGTCGCGCTTGCCGAGCAGGCCGGCGGGGCGGCGGAGCCCGGCGCAGAGGCTCTCGAGCTCCGGGGCTGCGCTCATGCCGCGGCCGGCAGCAGGGTGGTGCCGGCGAGGGCGGGCCTGCGTTCGCGGCCGGGGCGGTAGTAGGTGAGGTCGGCCTCCATCAGGTGATGGGGCAGCCCGCGGATCTGCCGTTCCTCGATCGAGCGCCAGTGCAGGCGCTGGAAGAAGCGCACGTTCTGCCGCTGCACGGTGGCCAGGAAGCGATCGCAGCCCCAGCCGTTGGCGGTGGTCACCGCCTTCCAGATCAGCCCTTTGCCGATCTGGTTGTGGCGGCGGAAGCGGGCATCCACCCCCAGACGGCCGCCGTACCAGAGGCCGGGCTTCTCCTCCAGGATCCGCACCACCCCCACCACGCCACCGGGATCGGCGCCGTCGTGGCTCACCGCCGCGATCGGGTAGGCGATCCGGTCGAGCTCGTCGCGGTCGGAGTCCTCGAACAGGTGCTGCTCCTCGCAGAAGATGGCGCTGCGCAGCCGCCAGTAGCCCTCCTGCAGAGGGGAGCCGCCCCGCAGCAGATGAAAGGAGAACCGCTCCGAGGAGGCGGTGGGGGAGAGGCGGAAGTCGTCGGCGTCGATCGCCAGCCCCCAGCGCACCGAGGGCGTGAACGCCCGCGGGGCGGAGCAGGGGCTGCGGCCGATGTCGTGGCTGCTCGGGTCGATGAAGAACATGAAGGGCGACGCTTCAGGCCGGGGCGGTCTCGAACAGGGAGAGGGCGGAGCAGGCGCCGCACTTGGCGCAGCCGGCGCTCATCGCCTGGGAATGGAGGTCGGAGGCCCGCAGCCGGGCGCCCACCGCCGTGTACACCTCCAGCAGGAAGTCGGTGGAGGGGGCCGGATGGTGCTGCAGCGGCGTGCCCGCGATCGGCACGAAGGGCACCACGAAGGGGTACACGCCCAGATCGATCAGGCGCTCGCTGCAGGCGATCAGGGAGGAGGCCCGGTCCCCCAGGCCGGCCAGCAGGTAGGTGGACACCTGCCCGCGGCCGAACACGGCCACCGCCTCGGCGAAGGCCTGCTCGTAGCGCTCGAGCGTGAGCTCGCTCTTTCCCGGCAGGATCCGCGCCCGCACCTCCGGCTCCACCACCTCGAGGTGCATGCCGAGGCTGTCCACCCCGGCCTCCTTCATCACCCGGTACCAGCGCGGATCATCCGGCGGTTCGCACTGGGCCTGGATCGGCAGGTCCACCCGCGCCTTCACGGCGGCGGCGGTCTCGGCCATCAGCCGGGCGCCGCGGTCGTCGCTGTTGGGGGTGCCGGTGGTCATCACCAGCTGGCGCACGCCGTCGAGGCGCACGGCGGCCTCCGCCACCTCGGCCACCTGGGCGGGCGTCTTGCGCACCACGGTGCGTCCCTCCTCCAGCGATTGCTCGATGGCGCAGAATTGGCAGGCCCCGCCGGGTTCGCGGAAGCGGATGCAGGTCTGCAGCAGGGTGGTGGCGAGCACGTCGCGGCCGTGCAGCAGGGCGATCGCCCGGTAGGGGATCCCCTCGGCGGTGCGCAGGTCGTAGAAGCGGGGCTCCGGCGGGGTCTCGACCCGTGCGCCCCCCTCCGCTCCTTCCTGGTGGAGCTGCACCGCGCCGCACGCGCTGGCCTCGAGCCGGTAGGGCGACTGCTGCGAGACGCTGTTGTAGACGGGCACCATCACCGTGGTGCCGTCGATCGTGAGGGCCCGGTGGTCGGAGGGGCCGGCCCCTCCGCGGCGGCCGGGGTTGCCGGGCACGGCGGCATCCACCACGCCCTCCACCTGCAGGGCGGTCACCAGCCGCGCCCTTGCCAGCCGCTCCTCCTCCGGCAGCAGGGTGGGATCAGCCATGGGCCACCTCCAGCCGCTCGGCCATGGAGGAGGCGGGGGCGCTGGGCGGCTCCTGTTGCAGGGGTGCGGGGGCGGCTGCGCTGGCCGCCGTGGGGGTGATCTGCACCGCCGGGGCATCGTTCCAGCGGAGGCTGAGAAGATCGGGCCGGCTGTAATGGCCCACGCTGTCCATCATCCGCTTGCGCTTGGTGATCAGGCTGAGGTCGAGCTCGGCGATCGCCAGACCCTCCCCCTCCGGCAGCGGCCCCGCCAGGTAGCGCCCCTCCGGGCTGATCACGGCCGTATGGCAGCCGCCCTGGAAGGCCCGGTGCAGGGCCGGATCGGGGGTGATCCGGGCGTGGTCGGCCGGATCAAGCCAGGCGGTGGAGCTGATCACGAAGCAGCCGGCCTCGAGGGCGTGGTGGCGCAGGGTCACGGCGGTCTGCTCGCTGAAGATCGGGCCCACCAGCGAGCCCGGGAACTGGGCGCAGTGGATCTCCTCCCCCTGGGTCATCAGGGCGAAGCGGGCCAGGGGGTTGTAGTGCTCCCAGCAGGCCAGGGCACCGATCCGGCCGAGGCGGGTGGGCACCACCTTGAGGCCGGCCCCGTCGCCCTGCCCCCACACCATCCGCTCGTGGTAGGTGGGGGTGATCTTGCGCCGCTTGAGCAGCAGGGCGCCGTTGTCGTCGAACAGCAGCTGGCTGTTGTAGAGGCTGCCCCCGTCACGCTCGTTGATGCCGAGCAGCACGTGCAGACCCTGCTCGCGGGCCGCCGCGGCGATCCGCTGGAGCGGTTCGCTGCCCAGGCTCACCGCCTGCTCGTAGAGCTGCAGATGGGAGCGGCCCATCAGCACCGGTGGCTCCACGAAGGAGAAGTAGGGGTAGTAGGGCAGGAACGTCTCGGGGAAGACGATCAGCTCCACCCCGGCGGCGGCCGCTTCGGCCATGGCCTCCAGCACGCGGGCCACGGAGCCCTCCAGGCTGAACAGCACCGGACGGATCTGGGCCGCCGCCACGGTGATCGAACCGCTGAAGGATGGGCTGATCGCTGGGCTCATCAGGCGGATCTCCGCAGCAGAGGAACGGGGGTGGAATTCACAGGGTCCAGGTGTCGAGAATGAAGGCACCCTCCTTGCGGTGCAGGAGAATGATGTCCAGCACATCGAGGGGATTCACCGGGCGGATGCCGGGAATCAGGGCACCCTCGCCGTGGCCGTAGAGGGCCTGCAGGGCGAAGCGGCAGGCATAGACCTTGCCGCCCTGATCCATGAATTTCTGCAGCCGGGCGTTGAAGTTGAGGTGGCCGTCGAAGGCGGCATCTCCGAGCTTGGGAAAGCCCCGCTGCACGCCGAGGGTCACGCCCGGGCCGTAGAGCAGGATCGATGTCTCGAAGCCCTTGTTGATCAGGCGGCTGGCCTGCAGCAGGTTCACCAGCCCGATCGATCCCTCGAAGGCCACGGTGTGGAAGGTCACCAGGGCCTTCTCGCCGGGTTCGGCCTTCACATCAGGGAAGACCTTCTCTTCGTAGTCCACAAGGAACTCTCCCGCCTGGTGGGCGGGATGGGTGACTTCGGGCATGGCAGCGGGGGCCGGGGCAACGACACGCGACCGTTGCACGGATGAAGTTTTGTTCTTTGTCGCGATCGCCACCGAATCGCGCCGGAGCGCAGGCGATCTGCCGCGCCGATCGGCGGGTGTGGATTTCGCCGGAAGCCCCCGATTCCGTGGTGTGCGCTACCGGAGCCTCGCCGATCTGCAGGAACCATGGAATTCTTCCCCTCCCAGGTTCCTCCTTGACTCCTGCCACTGCCTCCTCCGGTGCGATGCGCCACCCGGTGGTGGTGGTGGGGGGCGGCCAGGCGGGCCTCTCGGTGGCCCATGCCCTGCAGCGCCGGGGGCTGCGGCCGCTGGTGCTGGAGCGCCACCGCATCGGCTACGCCTGGGAGCAGCAGCGCTGGGATTCCTTCTGCCTGGTCACGCCGAACTGGCAGTGCCGCCTGCCGGATTTCCCCTACGACGGCAGCGATCCGGAGGGATTCATGGGCCGCGCCGAGATCGTGGCCTACCTGCGCCGCTTCGCCGCCCGCATCGCCGTGGATGTGCGGGAGGGGGTGGAGGTGAGCCGGCTGCTGCGCCACGGCCGCGGCTACCGGCTGTTCACCAGCGAGGGTGAGATCGAGGCCGACCAGGTGGTGGTGGCCACCGGTGCCTACCACGCCCCCCGCCGCCATCCCCAGGCGGAGCGTCTGCCCGCCGGCATGGTGCAGCTGGATGCCCGCGATTACCGCAATCCCGAGCAGCTGCCCCCGGGGCCGGTGCTGGTGGTGGGGAGCGGCCAGTCGGGCTGCCAGATCGCGGAGGACCTCTTCCTGGCCGGCCGGCGGGTGCATCTGAGCGTGGGCTCCGCTCCCCGTTCCCCCCGCCGCTATCGCGGCAGGGACGTGGTGGACTGGCTGGATCGGATGGGCTACTACGACCAGCCCATCACCCAGCACGCCGACCCGCGGGCCGTGCGCGGCAAGACCAACCACTACCTCACCGGCCGCGATGGGGGCCGGGAGATCGACCTGCGGCGCCGGGCCCTGGAGGGGATGCAGCTGCACGGCCGGCTGCTGGAGCTGGAGCCCGGCCGCATCCGCTTCGCCGACGATCTGGCCGCCAACCTGGACCAGGCCGATGCGGTGTACTCCCGCATCCGCGCCAGCATCGACGCCTGGATCGCCCGCGAGGGCCTCGAGGCGCCCACCGAGCCGCCCTACGTGCCCTGCTGGGAACCGGCGCCCGGCCGGGACCCGGGCCTGGATCTGGCCGAGGAGCCGCTGGCGGCGGTGATCTGGTGCACGGGCTATCGCAGTGATTTCCGCTGGATCGATGTGCCGGTGTTCGACGGCTCCGGCCAGCCCGCCCAGGAGCGGGGCATCACCCCCAGCGAGGGGCTCTACTTTCTCGGTCTGCCCTGGCTGCACACCTGGGGCTCGGGCCGCTTCTGTGGCGTGGCGCGGGATGCCGAATACCTCGCCGAGGCGATCCGCCTGCGGCAGCACAGCCGCGATGCCAGCCAGGAACGGCTGGAGTGCACGGCGCTGCTGGGCTCCTGAGGGGTTCCTGAGCGGGGCGCCGCTTCAGCCGCGCAGAGGCGGCGGGGCGCTCACCGGCCACTGCTTCAGGTAGGCCGCCACCGGCAGCAGGGCGGGCTGGGCGTAGCCCACCGGCAGCCAGAGATCCCCCGCGGTGGAGGCGTAGTGGATCTCCCAGTGGTAAAGGCCCAGGTAGGCGCGCGGATCCTGCTGCAGCAGGGCGGCGTAATGGAGCACGGCGCGGCCGTAGTGGTCGCTGTTGTTGTAGCCCCAAAGGCCGCGGCGGATGTCCTTCAGCCCGCCCCGCCGCACCAGGTAGCGGGCGGCGGCCTGGATCGCATCGTGGGGATCGCGGATGTCCCCCTTGCCGATGCCGGGTTCGGCCCAGGTGGTCGGCAGGAACTGCATCGGTCCGCGGGCATCGGCCACGGACACGCCATCGATGCGGCCCATGCCCGTTTCCACCAGGTTCACCGCCGCCAGCACCTCCCAGGGGATGCCGGTGGCGGCTTCGGCCTCGCGGTAGTAGCGCAGCAGGTTCTCGGCCGGTTCCGGCGCCTGGATCCGCCAGGCCGGCAGGGTGGCCGCCCCGCGGCTGCCGGCATGCATCGCCAGGAATTCCCGCCGCGCCGCCACGTGGTGGTCGAACACCTGCCGCCAGGCGGGCGGCAGCAGGGGACTCACGGCGGCGGTCCGCCGGGGATCCCGCGCCAGGGAGCGGTAGAGCACCTGCTGCTGGTGCCCCAGCCGCGGCAGGGCCTGCGGCGGCGTGAAGTCGCTGCGCAGGGCCTCCTCCACGGCCACCAGCAGGTTCGCCAGCTCCTGGGGATCGGCGGGCACCAGGGGGTAGTGGCGGCCGTCGGCCGCGCGCGGCAGGGAGGGATCGCTGGGCAGGGGCGGCGTGCCAGCCAGGGGATCCACGGCGGGATCCGCCGGAGCGGAGAGCACGGCGGTGGCCGCTGCGGAGCCCTGCGGTGTGATGGCCAGCGGGTGGCTGCCGCAGCCCCCTGCCCCCAGCAGCAGGCCCCCGAGCCCCAGCAGGGGCCACCACCGTTGGCCAGCCATGGCAGGTGCGGCATTGGTTCCGGATTCGACCTTAAGGCGCTTCCCCAGGCCAACCCAGGGTTCCCTCCCCACTCAGGGCCCTATCGCTCTGGGCATCCCGCTTGCTCAGGATGGGGTGGATCCGGAGGCTTGGGGGAGATCGCGATGGTCGTCCTGCGCGACGGGGTTCCAGGCTTGGCCGAATGATCGAGGTCGACAGGATTGAGGTCGAATGGATCGGATTGGTGTCGAAAGGCTTGAGGTCGACGAGTGCTCCTGAGGGCGAGACCCGGATCAAGCCTTTGCCGCAGGGATGAGCGGAGAGGGATCGCTGGGGAGGGATAGGCGGCGACTGATTCTTCCGCTCACAGGGAGAAGTTGATCCCCAGAGTCTGGAGTCTCTCCTTGGGTGATGGGGTCGGTGGGTGGAGAGAGGCTCCAGTGGATGGCCAGGAACAGGCACATCGCCTAGCCTTCGCGGGACCTCCCGGGGAGTCAATGTCCATTCCCGAACGGCGGCTGACCATCGAGTTCTGTGATGGCCAGAGCCTCAGCTTTTCCTTTCCGATTCAGCGCGAGGTCCCGGCAGAGCGGGTTTCCTTGTTGAGCAGGCTTTCGTCTTCGGACAAGCTGATGCTCGAAGTCGAGGGAGAGCTGTACATTGTCTCTTGGAACAGTATTCGCTACATTCGTATCGATCCAATTGAGTCGGATGATTTTCTTCCTCTCCATTTACTGAAGGGGCTTCGTCGGTTGGAGTGAGAGGGTTCCAATCGGGTCTGTGGAGAACTGGTGCGGGTGAGAAGGCCCGTGATATCTGCGCGGGGCTCCCTGATCCGGGTGGTTTCTCTTTTCTTCAGGGTGTGACGTCTTTGATTGGTCCGGCGGCTTCCTTCGGCGGTTTCTCGTCGTTCTTCCTTCCGTGCTGTCTCGTTTACCGCGACATCAGCTGACTGCCTCCTGGCCTGATGCGTGACGTCAGGCTTCCTGTCTACGCCCGAATTCAGCAGCAGGATTTGCTCTGATCCCTACTGTTTGTGATACGGCCCCCCCTGCAGGATGCTCTGGGCCCGGTAGATCTGCTCCAGCAGCAGCAGCCGGGCGAGTTCGTGGGGGAAGGTCATCGGGGAGAGGCTCAGGGTCCAGCGGGCCCGCGCCTTGAGCTCGGGATCGAGGCCCACGGCGCCGCCGATCACGAAGGCCAGCCGGCCCGAGGCCTGGGCCTCCAGCCGCCGGGCCCATGCGATCGAGTCCAGGGTTTCCCCCTCCTCGCTCAGGGCCACCAGGGTTTCGTCGGGCTGGAGCAGGGCCAGGATCTGATCGCGTTCGCGGGCGGGGGTGGAATCCTTCACCTCCTGCACCGCCAGGCCGGGTAGCCGGCGGCGATACACCTCCACCCCCTCCCGGACCCAGGATTTGCGCACCTTGCCCACGGCGATCACCCGCAGGCGCGCTGGGTTGAACACCGATTCCCCCCGGCGGCCAGGGCCGGCACGGTAGCGCTGCCGCGGCAGCAGGCCCTCAGGGCTGCCGCTCGTCGAGCCGTTCCCGCAGCCGCGTCAGCTCCTCCCGCAGTTCCCGCAGATCCTGGTTGTCGGCCTGGGGCCGCTCCCGCTCCTCGTAGCCCCGCAGCGAGCGGAACATCAGCCCCGCTCCGCCGCCCACCATCGCCACCATCGTGAGCAGGCTCCAGAGGCTGGCCGGGCGGAACTGGAAGGTGAGGCTCTGCAGCACCAGCACCCCGATCGCGGCCGCCGAACCCCACACCAGCAGCCAGCCCACCCGGCGCAGCGAATCCGCCAGCAGCAGGGCCAGGCCCGTGCCCAGGGGGAGCATCAGCAGGCCGAAGCCCGCTCCCTCGCCGGCCCCGATCCAGCCGCCCCAGCCGCGCCCGCGCCCGTAGCCATGCCCCCAGCCCATGCCCAGAATGCCGCTGCCCACGGTCACCTGGCTGGTGAAGAGCACGATGCCGCCGGCGAAGAGGGCACTGCCCAGCAGGAAGAGGAAGAAGTCCTGGACGGGACGGCGGGCCATCGCAGTGCACCCATGAAGCCTCAGCTTGCCCAGAGGCCGGTGAGCGTCAAGCCGGGCCGGATCGCTCCGCGGCGTCAGGCCTGCTGCCGATCCCGGCGGCCCTGTCTAGGGTCGCGGCAGGACGTCCGCTGCAGCGCGCCATGTGCCTCGACTGCTCCTGCGGCCATCCACCTGTGGCCGCGGCGCCCAGCTTCACCGTGGCGGTGGAGCAGGCCCTGCTCGGCCGCAACGACCAGCAGGCCGAGGCCAACCGGGCCCGCTTCGACGCGGCGGGGGTGACGGCCCTGAACCTTCTCTCCTCCCCCGGCTCCGGCAAGACCGCCCTGCTGGAGCGCCTCAGCCGCGACTGGGGTTCCCGCGTGCCGATGGCTGCGGTGGTGGGGGACCTGGCTACCGACAACGACGCCCGCCGGCTCGCGGCCGCCGGCCTGCCTGCGGTGCAGATCACCACCGGCCAGGCCTGTCACCTGGAGGCGGCGATGGTGGCCCGGGCGCTTGAGCAGCTTCCGCTGGAGGGGGTGCGGCTGCTGCTGATCGAGAACGTGGGCAATCTGGTCTGCCCCGCCGCGTACGACCTCGGCGAACACCTGCGGGTGGTGCTGGTGGCCGTGACCGAGGGGGAGGACAAACCGCTCAAGTACCCCGCCACCTTCGTGGGGGCCGATCTGGTGCTGATCACCAAGGTGGATCTGGCCGCCGCCGTGGAGGCCGATCTCGGCGCGCTGCACCGCCACATCGCCCGGGTGGCGCCGGGCGTGCCGGTGCTGGAGGTTTCGGCCCGCACCGGCCGGGGTCTGGAGGCCCTGGTGGCGTTCTGCCGCGGCCGGCTGCTGCAGGCCGATGGCGTTCCAGCCTGAAGCCGGCCTCACGCTTCACTGCCGCGGCGTGGTGCAGGGGGTGGGCTTCCGCCCCTGGGTCCACCACCTGGCCGCCGCGCTCGCGCTGCGCGGCAGCGCCGAGAACCTGGACGGGGCGGTGCGGCTTGCGCTCTGCGGCCGCCGGGCGGATCTGGAGCGCTTCCTCGAGCGGCTGCCGCGGGAGCTGCCGGCCCCTGCCCGGCTGGAGTCGCTCGAGGCCCGGTGGGAACCACCGCCGGCCGTGGTGCCCTCTCTCCCGGGGGTGCGGATCCGCCATGCCGCCCCCCGGCCGCTGGGGGAGGCGCTGTTCGCTGTTTCCCTGCCGGCCGACCGGGCGCCCTGCCCCGCCTGTCTGGCGGAGCTGGCGGACCCCGCCAACCGCCGCCACCGCTATCCCTTCATCAGCTGCAGCCGCTGCGGGCCGCGTTTCTCGATCGCCACCGCCGAGCCCTACGCCCGCGCCCACACCACCCTGGCGGCCCTGCCGCCCTGCCCGGCCTGCCAGCGGGAATTCAGTGATCCCGCCGATCGGCGCTTCCATGCCGAAACGATCAGCTGCCCTGCCTGCGGCCCCCGGCTCCGCTTCCAGGGCCCAGTGGGGATGCCCGAGGTCGCCGCCGCGGATCCGATCGAAGCAGCGAGCGTCCTGCTGGCTGGCGGCGGCATCCTGGCCCTGCAGGGGGTCGGCGGCTTCCAGCTCCTGGTGGATGCCACGGCGGAGGCGGCGGTGCAGCGGCTCCGCCGCCGCAAGCGGCGCCCCGCCAAGCCCCTGGCCCTGCTGGTGGCCGATCCTGGCTGGCTGGCCGGGGAGGTGCGGCTCGATCCGGCCGAACGGCAGAGCCTCGAGGCGGCGGCCGCACCGATTGTGCTGATGCAGCGCTGCCAGCCTTCCGCGGCCCATCCGCTGGTAGCCGCCTCCGTGGCGCCCGGCAGCCCCCTGCTGGGGGTGATGCTCCCTGCCTCGCCGCTGCACTGGCTGCTCAGCCGGGCCTGCGGCCGGCCCCTGGTGGCCACCAGCGGCAACCCCAGCGGCGAGCCCCTCTGCCTCGACCCCACCGAAGCCCTGGAGCGGCTGGGGGGGATCGCCGACGGTTTCCTCACCCATTCCCTGCCGATCGCCCGCCGGCTCGACGACTCGGTGCTGCAGCTGATCGAGGGGCGCCCCGTGCTGCTGCGCCGTGCCCGCGGCTATGCCCCCGAGCCCCTGCAGCTGCCGGAACCGCCGCCACTGCCCCCGGAGCAGGGTGTCCTGGCCCTGGGGGGAGACCTCAAGGCGGCGCCGGCCCTGGCCCGGGGCGGCAGGGTATGGCTGGCGGCCCACCTTGGGGATCTCGCCGATGCCGCCTCCCTGGAGCGCCTGCGGCGGGGGGTGGCAGCGGAGCTGGCCGGCTCCGGTGCCGGCTCCTCGCGGACCACCCTGCTCTGCGACGGCCATCCCGAGTACCGCATCCGCCGGCTGGCTGAGGAGTTCGCCGACGCCCCGGGGGGCGTGGCCCTGCAGCCGGTGCCCCATCACCTCGCCCACGGGCTGGCGGTGCTCGCCGAGCACGGGCTGGGGAGCGTGCTGCAGCAGGAACCCTTGCTGGTGCTTGCCTGTGATGGCCTCGGGGCGGCGCCCCCCGGGGCCGGTGCCGCTCCGCCGGCACTGTGGGGATGCGAGCTGCTGCTGCTCCAGGCGGCCGGGCCGGCCGGTGCGATCTCGGCTCAGCGCCTTGCGGGGCTGCGCCCCTTTCCCCTGCCGGGCGGCGATCGCGCCGCGGTGGAGCCGCGTCGGGCGGCCCTGGGCTGGCTCACGGCCGGCGGCGCGGAGCGGCTCGATCACCCCGGTGCGGTGGCCACCCGCCGGGCGTTCCGCCCCTGCGATCGCGCCCTGCTGCAGCAGGCGATCGCGGCCGGCTGCAACTGCCCCTGGAGTTCCGGCCTCGGCCGGCTCTTCGATGCGGTGGCCTCGCTGCTGGATCTCCGCCAGCGGATCAGCTTCGAGGGGGAGGGGGGGCTGGCCCTGCAGGCGCTGGCCACTCCGGCCGGGCCCTCCACCGCGCTGCCACCTCCCTACCCCCTGCCCCTGGTGGCTGCCCCTGCCGCGGCAGAGCTGCCCCTGGGCTGGCTCGACTGGGAGCCCCTCCAGGAGGCACTGCTGGCGGAACTGGCGGCGGATCTGCGTGCGCCGGAGCAGCGGCAGCGGCTGGCGGCGCGCTTCCACGCCACCCTGATCGGGGGCCTCACGGCGATGGCCACCGCGGCGGCCCCGCGCTGGGGAGCCCGGCGGGTGCTGCTGGCGGGGGGCTGCTTCCAGAACCGCCTGCTGCTGGAGGGCTGCGCCCGTGCCCTGCGGGCTGAAACCCTCGAACCGCTCTGGTCGGAGCAGGTGCCCTGCAGCGACGCCGGCCTCGCCCTCGGGCAGATCTGGGCCGTTGCCGCAACCCTGGCTACAACGAAAGCGAAGCCGACCCACCCGCCGCAGCGTGCCCATGTGCCTGGCCCTGCCTGGTCGCATCCTCTCGATCGAACAGCACTCCCCCCGCTCCGCGTCAGCGGAGCCGGATGAGAGGCCCGCCGATCCGGCCGATCCCCTCTGGCGCGTGGCCGAGGTGGATTTCGGTGGGGTGCGCCAGCAGGTGAGCCTCGCCTGCCTGCCCGAGGCACGGGTGGGGGATCGGGTGCTGGTGCACGTGGGGTTGGCCCTGACTCTGGTGGAGGAGAACCCATGAGCCCGCAGCCTGCCGCGATTCCCACGGTCTGCGTGGATGGCAACGAGGCGGTGGCCCGGGTGGCCTACCGCCTGCATGAGGTGATCGCCATCTATCCGATCACCCCTGCCTCCCCCATGGGCGAGTGGGCCGATGCCTGGGCCGGGGAGGGGCGGCCCAACCTCTGGGGGGCGGTGCCCACGGTGGTGGAACTGCAGAGCGAGGCGGGTGCCGCCGGGGCCGTGCACGGCTCCCTCCAGGCCGGGGCGCTCACCACCACCTTCACGGCCTCCCAGGGGCTGCTGCTGATGATCCCCAACCTCTACAAGCTGGCGGGGGAGCTGACACCGGTGGTGCTGCACGTGGCCGCCCGGGCCCTGGCCACCCAGGCGCTCTCGATCTTCGGCGACCACGGCGATGTGATGGCCACCCGCGGCACGGGCTGCGCCGTGCTCTGCTCCGCCTCGGTGCAGGAGGCCGGCGACTTCGCCGCCATCGCCTTTGTCGCCAGCCTCGAGTGCCGGCTGCCCTTCCTGCATGTGTTCGACGGCTTCCGCACCTCCCACGAGATCCAGCGGATCGCCCCTCTGGACGACGAACTGCTGCGCCAGCTGGTGCCGGAGGAGGCGATCCGTGCCCACCGGGCCCGTGCCCTGAGCCCGGATCATCCGGTGGTGCGCGGGACCAGCCAGAACCCGGATGTCTACTTCCAGGCCCGCGAATCGGTGAATCCCTTCCAGCTGGCGGCCCCCGCCCGGGTGGCGGCGGTGATGGAGCGCTTCGCCGGCCTCAGCGGCCGCCGCTACGCCCCCTACGAATACGTGGGCCCTCCCGATGCGCAGCGGGTGCTGGTGCTGATGGGGTCGGGCTGCGAAACCGTGGAGCAGACCCTCGCCTACCTGCGGCACCATCCTCCGGCCGACTCCGGCGGCGCGGCGGACCCCTCACCGGTGGGGCTGCTCAAGGTGCGCCTGTTCCGCCCCTTCGCCGCGGATCGCTTCGTGGCGGCCCTGCCGGAGACGGTGCGGGCCGTGGCGGTGCTGGACCGCTGCAAGGACCCCGGCGCCAGCGGCGAACCCCTCTACCTCGACGTGCTGGCGGCCCTGGCCGAGGCCTGGCCGGCCCGCCATCCCCAGCGCCCCCTGCCAAGGGTGGTGGGCGGCCGCTACGGCCTCGGCTCGAAGGAGTTCACCCCGGCGATGGTGAACGCGGTGGTGGAGCATCTCGAGCGGCTGGAGCAGGCCCCTGATGCCGCGGCGGCGGCGGCGCTGCTGCACCACTTCAGCGTCGGTATCCACGACGATCTCACCCAGGCCTCCCTGCCGGTGGAGCCGGAGTTCGTGATCGAGGGCACGGCCGCCACCGGCGAGAGCGATGAGGTGCGGGCGGTGTTCTACGGCCTCGGCTCCGACGGCACCGTGGGGGCCAACAAGAGCACGATCAAGATCATCGGCGAGGGCACCGATCTGCACACGCAGGCCTACTTCGTCTACGACTCGAAGAAATCCGGCTCCGTCACCGTTTCGCACCTGCGCTTCGGGCCGCGGCCGATCCATGCCCCCTACCTGATTCAGCGCCCCACCCTGGTGGCCTGTCACCAGTGGGATCTGCTGGGCGGCTTCGATCTGCTGGCCGGGATCGAACCCGGTGGGGTGTTCCTGCTCAACAGCCCCTTCGAGCCGCGGGAAACCTGGCTGCGGCTGCCGGAGAACCTGCGCCGCACGGTGCGCAGCCGGGGTCTGCGGGTGTGGACGATCCCCGCCCACCGGGTGGCCCGCGAGGCGGGGATGGGCGGCCACATCAACACCGTGATGCAGGCCTGCTTCTTCGCCGTGAGCGGGGTGCTCCCCCGCGAGGAGGCGATCGAGCGGATCCGCGCCTCGATCGTGAAGACCTACGGGCGCAAGGGGGAGGCGGTGGTGGCGATGAATCTGCGGGCCCTCGAGGCCACCCTGGATCAGCTCCAGCCGCTCGACTGGCCGGCCTTCGACGCGGAGGTCTCCGCCGAGAGCGCGCCTCTGCCGGCGGCCGGCGGCCCCGTGGCGGAGCGGCTGGCGGCCGCGCCGCCCTTCGTGCGGGAGGTGATCGCTCCGCTGCTGGAGCGACGCGGCGATGCCCTGCCGGTGAGCGCCCTCCCCTGCGACGGCACCTGGCCGGTGGGCACCGCCCGCTGGGAGAAGCGCAACATCGCCGCCGAGGTGCCGGTGTGGGAGAGCGATCTCTGCGTGCAGTGCGGCAAATGCCTGCTGGTGTGTCCCCATGCCGTGATCCGGGCGAAGGTGGCCCCGCCGGAGGCCTTCGCGGAGGCGCCGGAGGGCTTCCGCACGGCCCCGGCACGGGATCACGCCTTTGAGGGCCGCAGCTTCACGATTCAGGTGGCGGCGGAGGACTGCACCGGCTGCTCCCTCTGCGTGGAGGTGTGCCCGGCCCGCGATCGCCAGGAGCCCAAACGCAAGGCCCTGCAGATGGAGCCCCAGCGGCCCCTGCGGGAGCGGGCCCGGGGGAACTGGGAGTTCTTCCTCTCCCTGCCGGAGGTGCCGCGCGGGCAGCTCGACCTCCACCGCATCGGCCAGCAGCAGCTGCAGCAGCCCCTGTTCGAATTCTCCGGCGCCTGCGCCGGCTGCGGCGAAACCCCCTATCTCAAGCTCGCCAGCCAGCTGTTCGGCGACCGGATGCTGGTGGCCAATGCCACCGGCTGCTCCTCCATCTACGGCGGCAACCTGCCCACCACCCCCTGGAGCGCCAACGCGGCAGGGCGGGGGCCGGCCTGGAGCAACTCCCTGTTCGAGGACAACGCCGAATTCGGCTTTGGTCTGCGGGTGGCGATCGACCAGCAGCGGGCCATGGCGCTGGCGTTGGTGGCCCGCCTGGCCGATCCCTCCGGCAGCCCCTGGATCCCGCCGCCGCTGGCGGAGGCGCTGGCCGCCGCCGACCAGGGCGATGAGGCCGGCATCGAAGCCCAGAGGCAGCGGGTGGCGGAGCTGCGCACCCTGCTGCTGCAGCGGCTGGCGGCCGAGCCCGCTGAGGCGGCAGGGGCAGCCGAGGCCCGCCGCCTGCTCGATCTGCTCGATGCCCTCGTGAAGCGCAGCGTCTGGCTGGTGGGCGGGGATGGCTGGGCCTACGACATCGGCTTCGGCGGGCTCGACCATGTGCTCGCCAGCGGCCGCGACGTGAACGTGCTCGTGCTCGACACCGAGGTGTACTCCAACACCGGTGGGCAGATGTCCAAGGCCACCCCCCGCGGGGCCGTGGCCAAGTTCGCCGCTGCCGGCAAGGGGGCCCCCAAGAAGGACCTCGGCCTGATGGCGATGACCTACGGCAACGTGTATGTGGCCAGCGTGGCGATGGGCGCCCGCGACGAGCACACCATCCGCGCCTTCCTGGAGGCGGAGAGCTATCCGGGTCCCTCGCTGCTGATCGCCTACTCCCACTGCATCGCCCACGGCATCGACATGGCCCACGGCATGGAGCACCAGCGGGCGGCGGTGGAATCGGGCCGCTGGCTGCTCTACCGCTACGACCCGCGCCGCGGGGAGCGCGGCGAGAACCCCCTCCAGCTCGACAGCCGCAGCCCCCGCCGCCCCCTGGCGGAGGTGATGGGGGAGGAGAACCGCTTCCGCATGCTCCGTTACAGCCAGCCCGAGCGCGCCCGGGAGCTCGCCCTGCAGGCCCAGCAGGACCTCGATCACCGCTGGGCCCTCTACCGCGGCCTCGCCGAGGCGGGCCGGCACCCAGGCACACCCCCGCAGGAGGGCCAGCCATGACGCCCGATCTGAGCACCACCTACCTCGGCCTGGAGCTGCGCAGCCCCCTGGTGGTGGGCGCCGCCCGTCCCGTCAGCGAGGAGCCCGCCCAGCTGCTGGCGCTGCAGCGGGCCGGCGCCGGGGCGATCGTGCTGCATTCGCTCTTCCAGGAGGAGATCGAGCAGGAGCAGCTGCAGCTGCACCGCCATCTGGTGCAGGGCAGCGAGAGCTATGCCGAGGCCCTCAGCTATTTCCCCGAGGCCTCCCACGGCCACGCCGGCGAGGATCTCTACCTCCGCCATCTGGAGTGGGCCTGTGCGCACCTGACGGTGCCGGTGGTCGCCAGCCTCAACGGCAGCCATCCCGGCCGCTGGCTGGAGACGGCCCGGCGCATGGAGGCCGCCGGAGCGGCAGCCCTCGAGCTGAACATCTATGCGGTGCCCACCGATCCGCTGCTCTCCAGCGCGGCGATCGAGGCCGAGGTGGAGGAGATCGTGCGGGAGGTGCGCAGCGAGGTGCGCCTGCCGCTGGCGGTGAAGCTGAGCCCGTTCTTCACCAACCTGGCGGCCCTGGCCCACCGGCTCGCCGGCGCCGGCGCCGATGGGCTGGTGCTGTTCAACCGCTTCTACCAGCCGGACATCGACATCGAGACCCTCTCGCTGCGGCCCAACCTCCTGCTCTCCACCCCCCACGATCTGCGGCTGCCGCTGCGCTGGATCGCCCTGCTGGAGGGCCGGGAGCCGCTGGATCTGGCCGCCAGCAGCGGAGTGCACCGCGGCACCGACGCCGTGCGCCTGCTGATGGCCGGAGCCCGGGCCATCCAGGTGGTGGGCGCCCTGCTCCGCCATGGCCCCCAGCGGCTGGCGGGGCTGGAGGAGGAGCTGCGCCGCTGGATGGCCGAGCACGACCATCCGGCCGTGCGGGATCTGATCGGCTGCATGGGCCAGCGGCGCTGCCCGGATCCGAGCGAGTACGAGCGGGCCCAGTACCTGCAGGCGGTGCAGACCTTCCGGCCGTCGGAGGCGGCCTCGGCTCCCGGGCCGTGGTGAATGCCGCAGCGGGAACAGTGCCGGTCCGCAGCGGCCGCGACGGTGCCGCGGTGCAGGCGCTGGCCCGCCGGCTGGCGGACACCGTGAGCCGTCCCTGGACCCTGATGGAGGTCTGCGGCGGCCAGACCCACGCGATCCTGCGCC
>JBMLOS010000111.1:0-3221 GCA_049242845.1 Prochlorococcaceae cyanobacterium | reverse complement strand
GGCTTCGCCGCAGCACCGTGGCGGCACGGCCGCCTTCCCCCTGCGGGATCGCCGGTGTCGGGCGGCTGCGCGGCGGCTCCGGCCGGCGCACATCCCAGCGGCACTCCCGCAGGTTCGTCTCCCAGCGGCCGAAGTCGTCGGGGCCGCCCCGGGGGGGGCTGTCGCCGGCGGGCTTCTGCGCCAGGGCGGCGCCTCCGGCGCTCACCAGGGGCACCAGAGCGAGCAGGAGCGCCAGGGCCGTTTTCACCGGATGCGGCTCCCAGGGCGGGGCCATGCTGGCATCGGCGCCGGACCGGCCCGTGGCGTGCTCAGTAGCCGGAATCGGCCACGCAGTAGCCCTGGCAGCTGATGCCGTTGCTGGCGGTGCGGCCGCAATGCCCGCAGAGCACCGGATCGGCGGGCACTGCGGCCGTGACGGGCGCGGAAGCAGGCGTGGATGCGGGGACCGGGCTGGCCCCGGGGGACTCCGGACTGGCCGGCCGCACCGCTGTTGCTGCCCTCGGGGCTCCCTCGGGGCTCGATGACATGGGCAGCAGCACAGGCTTGGGGGGCGGGTCGATCATGGCGTTTCCTCCCCCGCCTTCGCCTGATGGTGTCCTCCCCGCCCTCGGTTCCGGCTTCCGCGGCCGCGGCCGCCCTCCGGCCCGGCATCGGGGTGGGCACCTGGGCCTGGGGCAACCGCTTCCTCTGGGGCTACGAGCCCGCCCAAGACCCCCAGATCGCCGCCACCTTCCGGCGGGCCCTGGCCTGCGGCCTCACCTTCTTCGACACCGCCGATTCCTATGGCACCGGCCGCTACAACGGCCGCAGCGAGGAGCTCCTGGGGCAGTGCTGCGCGGCCCTGAGCGACGCGGACCGCCGGCGGGTCACCGTGGCCACCAAGCTGGCGCCCTTTCCCTGGCGCCTCGGCCGCGGCGGCTTCCGCCGCGCCTTCGACGCCTCCCGCCGCCGCCTGCAGGGCAAGCTCGATCGGGTGCAGCTGCACTGGAGCACCGCCCGCTACGCCCCCTGGCAGGAGGAGCCCCTGCTGCAGGGCCTGGCCGACCTCGTGCAGGCCGGGGAGGTGGCTTCCCTCGGGGTTTCGAACATGGGTCCCCAGCGGCTGCGGCGGATGCATGCCGTGCTGGCGGAGCGGGGCGTGCCCCTGCGCAGCCTGCAGGTGCAGCTCTCGCTGCTGGCGCCCGAGCCGATCGTTCCGGGGGGAGTGGCGGAGGTGTGCCGGAACCTGGGGATCGAGCTGATCGCCTACAGCCCGCTGGCCCTCGGCCTCCTGGCCCTGGGCGCGGATCAGGGGGATCCGCTGCCCCCCGGGCCCCGCGGCGCCCTGCGCCGCCGGCTGCTTCCGGCCGCGCAGCCCCTGCAGGAGCGCCTGCGGGCGATCGCCGCCGCCCGGGGCGCCTCGCCGGCGGCGGTGGCGCTGAACTGGTGCCGCGCCCATGGCGCCCTGCCGATTCCGGGCCTGCGCAGGCCGGATCAGGTGGATGGAGTGGCCGCCGCCCTGGCCTGGGAGCTCAGCCCCGAGGAGCGGCAGGATCTGGATCGCCTCGCCCTGGCCCAGCAGGTGCGCATGCCCGCCAATCCGTTTCAGAGCGATTGAGGGGCAGAGGGGCGGATGCCCCTCAGAGGGCTGCCTGGACAGGCACCGGTGCGGGCGTGAGCACCACCGGCAGGGCGGGGGGACGTTCCTCGGCACCGCCCTCGAGCCGGCGCAGCAGGGGCTGGCCGCCCTCGGCCGGGGCCGTCGTGTGGACTTCCAGGGCCTCGGGAGCCTCGGAGGGGCCGCAGGCGGCCAGTGCCTCCTGCAGCAGGGAGTCGAAGGTGGCTCCGGGCAGGCGGTGACGGGCCACCTCCAGGAAGGCGCGGGCCAGGGATTCCCCCGCAGCGGCGCGCAGGGCCGGATTGCTGCGGCGCAGTTCCTGCTCTTCCTGGATGGCACCGATGAAGCGTTCGGTCACGTCCCGCTTGGTGGAGGCACGGATGCGGGTGTCCTGCTCGGTTTCGGTGAGGAAGGCGCGGGTCTCGAGTTCCTCGAGGCGGCGCCGGAGGCTCTCGAGCACCTCGTGGGCCTCCTTGGCCACATGGGCCAGCTGCCCATCGGAGAGGCGGGGCAGATCGGCCACGTACACCTTGCCGTGGTCCCGCAGCGCCAGGAAGGTGGGGCGGAGGCCGCCGCTGCGGGCACCGCTGAAGCCGTCGCGGGGGCGCTGGGGCCGCAGCGGCGGAACGGGGCCGGCGGAACTACGTCGCCGGGTGATGCGCTTGGAGGTATCGAACATTTCCTAATCGAGGTTTCACGAAACGGGGCACTGGTGCCGCCCTGCCCCGGGATATCGGGATCGGACGGTGGTGCCGCTGGGGCAGGTTAGTCAGGGTGCCGCGGTCCACCCGGTGCGGATTTCCCTTTCGCCGGGATCCTTAGCCCCTCAGTGGGGCAGTCCCACCAGGGAGTCTGCGCCGGGGGCCGGGCCCTCCAGCACCTCCCCCAGCAGCCAGGCCCGGTGGCCCAGCTCCGCGCAGGCGGCCAGCACGGTGTCGCATTCCTGGGGGGGAACCACCAGACAGAAGCCCACCCCCAGATTGAAGGTGTTCCAGAGGTCGCTCTCCGGCACGGCTCCGGCCTGCTGGAGCCATTGGAACAGAGCAGGACGCTCCCAGCTGCCGGGGTCGATGCGGCCGTGCAGGCCCTGCGGCAGGCAGCGGGGCAGGTTCTCGGGCAGGCCTCCCCCGGTGATGTGGGCCATGCCGTGCAGGGGCAGGCCGCGCTGCAGCAGTCCCCGCACCAGGGATCCGTAGAGCCGGGTGGGCTGCAGCAGGGCCGCGATCAGGGATTCCTCGCCCCCGGGCAGGGGGGTGTCGGCGGTGACGTGGTTCATCTCGAGGATGCGGCGCACCAGGCTGAAGCCGTTGCTGTGCACGCCGCTGCTGGCCACGGCCACGATCCGGTCCCCGGCCTCCACGGCCCGGCCGTCGATCAGTTCCTCCTCCTCCACCACCGCCACGCAGAAGCCGGCCAGGTCGTAGCGCCCCGGGCCGTAGAAGCCCGGCATCTCGGCGGTCTCCCCCCCCAGCAGGGCGCAGCCGCTCTGGCGGCAGCCGTCGGCGATGCCCTCCACCACCTCGGCCATGGCCTCGGGGCTGAGCCTGCCGGTGGCGATGTAATCGAGAAAGAACAGGGGCTCGGCGCCGCTGGTGATCACGTCGTTGACGCACATGGCCACCAG
>JBMLOS010000110.1:0-3604 GCA_049242845.1 Prochlorococcaceae cyanobacterium | reverse complement strand
GAGGTGTTCCTGCGGGAGCTGGTGAGCAACGGCGTCGATGCCATCAGCAAGCGGCGCATGGCCGCCATGGCCGGCGACTGCAGCGAGGGGCAGGAAGGAAAGATCCAGATCTCGATCGATCGCGAGAACAAGACCCTCACCATCTCCGACAACGGCATCGGCATGACCGCCGATGAGGTGAAGCGCTACATCAACCAGGTGGCCTTCTCCAGCGCCGAGGATTTCCTCGAGAAGTACAAGCAGGAGAGCGACGCCATCATCGGCCACTTCGGCCTCGGTTTCTATTCCAGCTTCATGGTGGCCCGGCAGGTGGAGCTGGTGAGCCGCAGCGCCCGCCCGGACGCCGAGGCGGTGCGCTGGACCTGTGACGGCTCGCCGGCCTTCCACCTCGAGGCGGCCGAGCGCAGCGAGCCCGGCACCGATGTGATCCTCCACCTGATGGAGGAGGAGCTCGAGTACATCGAGCCCGCCCGGATCCGCACCCTGATCACCACCTACTGCGACTTCCTGCCCGTGGAGGTGCAGCTGCAGGGGGAAACGGTGAACAAGCGCGAGGCGCCCTGGCGCAAGAGCGCGCGTGAGCTCAGCGACAACGACTACATCGAGCTCTACCGCTATCTCTACCCCTTCCAGGGCGATCCCCTGCTGTGGGTTCACCTCAACACCGATTACCCCTACACCCTGCAGGGCATCCTCTACTTCCCCAAATCCAGCGGCCGCGCCGACTGGGAGAAGGGCGAGATCAAGCTCTACTGCAACCAGGTGTTCGTGAGCGACTCGATCAAGGAGGTGGTGCCCCGCTACCTCCTGCCCCTGCGCGGCGTGATCGACTCGCCGGACATTCCCCTCAACGTGAGCCGCTCGGCTCTGCAGACCGACCGCCGCGTGCGCTCGATCGGCGGCTTCGTGGCCAAGAAGGTGGGCGACCGGCTGAAGGAACTGCACCGGGACGACCCGAAGCGCTACGCCGAGATCTGGGAATCCCTGGCCCCCTTCATCAAGATCGGCGCCATGGAGGATGAGAAATTCGCCGACCAGGTGGCGGATCTGGTGCTGTTCGGCACCACGGCCCCGGCCCAGGAGCAGCAGGCAACGCAAGATGAGGCCTCTGGCGAGTCTTCGGGCGATGCCCAGAGCCTCGATCCGATCCCCGGCGGGGGCGGCAAGGCCTACACCACCCTGGCGGGCTATCGCTCCCGCCTGGGCTCCGAGAACGACAAGCGCATCCTCTACTGCACCGATGAGGCCGGTCAGGCCGGGGCGCTGGCCCTCTGGAAGAGCCAGGGCGCCGAAGTGCTGCTGGCGGACACCTTCATCGACACCCAGTTCATCCCCTGGCTGGAATACCGCCACGAGGAACTCAAGTTCCAGCGGGTGGACAGTGAGCTCGACGACTCCCTGCAGGAGCAGGAAAGCGAGATCACCGATGCCGAAGGCAAGGACACCTCCGAGAAGCTGCGCGATCTGTTCAAGGGCGCCCTCGGCGACGACAAGGTGACGATCCAGGTGCAGGCGCTCAAGGGCGAGAACGCCCCGGCGGCCCTGATCCTGCTGCCCGAGCAGATGCGCCGCATCAACGACATGGGCGCCCTGATGGAGCAGCGCCTGCCCGGCCTGCCCGAGCACCACGTGCTGCTGGTGAACCGCCGCCACCGCCTGGTGGAGGGCATGTTGCAGCTCTCGGCCGGTGCGGTGATCACCGGCAGCGGCGGCACCTCCCCCAGCCAGGAACTGGCCGCCGACCTCAGCCGTCACATCTACGAGATGGCGCGGCTGGCGGTGGGGGGCCTGGAGCCCAACCAGCTCGCCGGCTTCCAGCAGCGCGCCTGCGATCTGATGGGCCGCCTGATGGAGCGCGGGCTCTAGGGCGACGGGACAAGCCTGCGGGATCGGGGGCTGGGGGCCCATCCCCACCACCTGAATCCGGCCGGCCTGGCCAAGCTACGGGCGTGATCGACGGACCACGGGGATGGGAAGCCCTCTTCAAGCGACCGTGGTGGCCCTGGCCGGAGCCTCCCTGGCCGCTGCAGCCCTGCTGGCGGCTCCTGCCGGCGGCGAGGAGGCTCCCTCCTCCTGCCGGGCCCGGATCGCGGCGGTGCTGGAGACCATCCTGGCCCGCAACCTCGACACCTCCTCCGGCCCCCCCTTCAACGCCTTCCAGAGCCTGAATGCCTCGGCCGTGGCCCAGGCCGAGGCCCTGGATCGGGCCGTGGCGGCCGGCGCCCGGCCGGGGGCGCTCCATTGCCTTCCCCTGGCCGTGAAGGACAACGTGGCCAGCTTCGATCTGCCGATGACGGTGGGCTCGCTGGCACTGCTGGGCAACCAGCCGGAGCGGGATGCGGCCCTGCTGGCCCGGCTGCGGGCGGCGGGGGCGATCGTGGTGGGCAAGACCACCATGGACGAGTTCGCCTTCGGCATCCGCGGGCTCTCCGGGGCCGCAGGACGAACGGGCAACGCGGTGGATCCCTGGAACAGCCCCGGGGGCTCCTCCTCGGGATCCGGCGTGGCGGTGGGAGCGGGCTGGGTCCCCATGGCCGTGGGCAGCGACAACTGCGGCTCCCTGCGCCTGCCCGCCGTGTACAACGGCGCCGTGTCGCTGCGCCCCACCCAGGACCGCTTCGACAGCGACGGGTTCTTCCCGATCGGATTCGTGAACGGCACGCCGGGCCTGATCGCCTGCGACCTGCCCACCCTGGAGGCGGGGCTGGCGGTGATCGCCGATCCATGGCGGCAGGCAACGGCGCAGCAGGGCGATGCCCTGCGCGGACGGCGGCTGGCGGTGCTGCGCCGGGCAGGCAGCGCCAGCCTGGAGCCCACAGAAGCCGAAGCCAGCCAGGCGCTGGAGGAGGGGATGGCCCTGCTGCGCGCCGCCGGGGCCGATGTGGTGGAGCCGGTGGAGCTGGCCAGCTTCGATCCCCGCCTGGGGCCGGACTTCCTGCGGGGGGCCGCCGCGCGCATCGACACCCTGCTGGCCAGCTATCCGGCCAGCCGGCGGAGCTGGGCCGAGGTGTGCCGCTCCGGGCGGATCCCGCCGGACTGGACCACCGCCAGCTGCCTGGAGCTCTTCCGCAGCGACGCCGCCGCCGTGGCCCGTGTGCGGGAGGTGGTGCGAACCAACCGAAGGATGCTCGAAACCCTGCTGGCGGAGCGGCGGCTCGATGGGCTGGTGCTGCTCCCCTATCGCCGCGGGGCAGCCCGCCGTGAGGCCTCCGAGGCGTTCACCTGCTTCGTGAGCAGCAATGCGGGCGTGCCGGCGGTGGTGCTGCCGATCCGCCTCGACGGGCGGGGCATGCCCATTGGCCTGGAGATCCTCGGGCGGGCCGGCATGGATGAGGAGCTGGTGGCCATGGCCGCAGCGCTGGAGAAACAGCGGGGTCCCCTGCCCCTGCGTCCCGCCGGCGCGGTGCGGCGAGAGGGGGAATCCGGGGACAGCCCCCTCGGGATCGCTGCGCACAACAGCCTGGTGAGCGCCCTGGGCTGGCGGGCGCGCCGCAGCCGCGGCGGCGAGGCGCGCGGGGTGCTCGATCCCGCCCGCTTCCGCCGCCTCACCCAGGTGCTGCGGCGCCGCTGGAGCGAAACCGGGGTGAAACCTCCGGGGAAGGCC
>JBMLOS010000109.1:0-8904 GCA_049242845.1 Prochlorococcaceae cyanobacterium | reverse complement strand
CGATCGAGATCACCTACGGCCTTGAGCGCCTGGCCATGTATCTGCAGGATGTGGAAAGCATCTGGGACCTGAGCTGGAACGGCGAGCGCCGCTACGGCGAGATCTGGCTGCCCTTCGAGAAGGGCCAGTGCACCTACAACTTCGAGGCCTCGAACCCGGAGCGCCTGCAGCAGCTGTTCGCCCTGTATGAAGCCGAAGCCACCGATCTGGTGGCCCGCAGGCTGCCCGCGCCGGCCCTGGATTTCGTGCTCAAGTGCAGCCACACCTTCAACCTGCTGGAGGCCCGTGGCGTGATCTCGGTGACCGAGCGCACCGCCACCATCGCCCGCATTCGCCATCTCGCGCGCCAGGTGGCGGAAGCGTGGCTGGCGGAGCGGGAGGCCCTGGGCTTCCCGCTGCTGGCGGCCGAACAGCAGCCCGCCCTCCAGGGCGCCGCCGCCTGAAGCCGCGCCGGTGAACCTGCGGCCGCTGAAACGCAACCTGCTGCTGGTGGTGCTGATCGCCGGCAGCTTTCAGGCCGGCCGGCTCACGGAGCGCGCCATCTGGCCCTGCCGCCTGCGGCCCGTGGCCGCCCTGGTGGCGCCGCTGCTGGGGCAGGCGATGCCCTCGCGGCAGCTGTGCGAGCTGATGCTGCAGCTGCCCAGCCCCTGAATCCACAGGCACAGGGCGCCCGCAACGGAACCCGTTACGGCTGAGTCTGGGGCTTCGGCTGGGGCTGCGGGACTGGCTCAGGGGCCGGCGCCTGGCTGGCCCGGGCAGCCGGGGCACCGCCGAAGAAGAACTTCACCCCCACCTCGATGCCGTTCTGGAAAGAGGTGTAGCCGTTGGCGCGCTCGGCGCCGTTGTTCCACTCCAGCCCGAAGTAGCGCCAGGAGAGGTTGAGATCGGTGTTGTCGCCGATCGCATAGCCCAGGCCCACCTGGGCATTGCCGGTGAGGTCCTGCTGGCCCGCCAGACCGAAGCCGCCCACATCGCCCCGGGCGAAGGCCCGCAGACGCGGGGACAGGAACACGGTGGCCTGGGTGCCCACCAGGGGCTGCACCCAGGTGCGCTGGAGGGAGCGATCGGTGTCCAGAACGGTTCGGCCGCGGGGGCCCTGCAGGCTGGCGGCGAGATCCAGCCGTCCATCGATCAGGCGCATGCCAGCATAGGGAATCACGCTGAACGTTCCGGGCCCGGCGAGGGCCGATTCGGGGGCCCCGAAGCGATAGCGCACGGCAAGGTCGTACACCCCCAGGCCCTGGCCCACTTCCGCGCCGACCCGCACGCGGGAGCGGGGTCCCGCCAGCCGGGCGGTCTCGTCGGCCACATCCACGTAGAACACATCCCCCAGCAGGCCCCAGCGCCCGAATTCGACGCTGCCGCGGGCCGAAGCGGCGAACTGGAGGGCATCGAGCACCTGCCCGAGGTCGAGGTCGACGTCGGCCGACAGCCCCCGGATCGTGGTGGTGCCGGTGGTGCGCAGCGGCGCGAAGCCATAGAGCTCCAGTATTCCCCTCCACAGGCTCTCGCTGGCTTCGGAGGGGGCAGGAGGGTCGCCGGAGAGAGCGGGGGCCGGGGTCTCCAGACGGATCTCCTGCCCGATCCACGATTCCGGCGCGGCAGCCGACTGCGGCGAGAGCGCCTGCGGCGGCGGCGGTGACGCCAGGGCGCCTCCCCCAGGCAGCAGGATCACGAGCACACTTCCCGCCGGGAGCAGACGGCGGGGAAATGGAAGCGGCATCGGGCAGGGAATGCGAGGAGCAGGCGGAACACGTGCGGGGATCGTATGCGCATCCGCCGAAGACGCCGGCTCTCCACTGCGCTGCGGATCATTCCAGCGATCCAGGAGCGGAGAGGGTGGCGTGGGGATAGTCCCCGAAGAGGGCGCGGTAGTCGCGGGCGAAAGGGCCCGGATTGAGGAACCCCCAGGCCATGCCACCTCGGCGATCCGGATCCGCCCCGGCTCGGAGATCAGCAGATCCCGGCGCACCGCATGGAGGCAGCGGATCTTCCGATCGGCCATCGGACCCATGCCAAGGTGCTCCCGGAATCCCTGCAGCAGGCTGCGGCAGCCAGCCGCCACCTCCCGGCAGAGGTCCTCGAGGCTGAAGGGTTCGCCGGTGTGGGCCTCGATCCAGCCCTGGGCCTCCTGGACCAGGCCGATCCGGGGCGGGGGCAAGGGCGGGTGCACGGGCAAGGAAATGCACGTTCTGAGTGGCACCCGGGCCCGGCCGTGTTCAGTATCGAGATGCTGCTCGCGCGGATCCTTCCCGGCAGCCCCGGGAAGCAAGCCACCGCTGTGCAGGCTGCCTGGTCCGGCCAGGCCTGGCCACGATCGCGACGATCCCGGCCCCCCTTCTCCCCTCGCTCCCTCCCGCTTCCACCCGCAGGGTGATTCCCTCCATGCCCAACGGAAAGCCCAACATCCTCATCCTCTGGGGCGACGACATCGGCCAGAGCAACCTCAGTTGCTACAGCGACGGCCTGATGGGGTACCAGACCCCCAACATCGACCGGGTGGCCAGGGAGGGCGGCCGCTTCATCCACTACTACGCCGAGCAGAGCTGCACCGCCGGCCGCGCCGCCTTCATCAGCGGCCAGAGCGTGTTCCGCACCGGCCTCAGCAAGGTGGGGCTCCCCGGCGCCGAGCTGGGCTACCGGGGCGAGGATCCCACCATCGCCGGCCTGCTCAAGCCGCTCGGCTACCGCACCGGCCAGTTCGGCAAGAACCACTTCGGCGACCGCGACGAGCATCTGCCGACGATGCACGGCTTCGATGAGTTCTTCGGCAACCTCTATCACCTCAACGCTGAAGAGGAGCCGGAGCTGCGTGATTATCCGCAGCCGGAGGATTTCCCCAATTTCCAGAAGAACTATGGTCCCCGCGGCGTGCTGCACTGCTGGGCCAATCCCGACGGCAGCCAGCGCATCGAGAACACCGGCCCGCTCACCAAGCAGCGGATGCAGAACTGCGACGAGGAGTTCCTGCGCGAGGCCAAGCGCTTCATCCGCGAGGCGGTGGCCTCCGGTGAACCCTTCTTCGTGTGGTTCAACACCACCCACATGCACTTCCGCACCCATGCCCGCCCGCAGGATGTGGGGCGCTCAGGCCGCTGGCAATCGGAGTACCACGACGTGATGATCTATCACGACGAGTGCATCGGCGAGATGCTCGATCTGCTCGATGAGCTGGGCGTCACCGACGACACAATCGTGATGTACAGCACCGACAACGGGCCGCACATGAACAGCTGGCCCGACGCCGGCATGACCCCCTTCCGCAACGAGAAGAACTCCAACTGGGAGGGGGCCTACCGGGTGCCCGCCCTGATCCGCTGGCCCGGCAAGATCGCCCCGGGCACCCTGTTCACGGAGATCGCGAGCCATCTCGACTGGCTGCCCACCCTGCTGGCCGCCGCTGGTGAACCGGAGATCAAGGAGAAGCTCAAGGCCGGCCACCAGGCCGGCAGCAAGCACTACCACGTGCATCTGGACGGCTACAACATGCTCGACTACTGGACGGGCAAGACCGACAAGAGCCCGCGGGTGGAGTTCTTCTACTTCTCCGACGACGGCGATCTGACGGCGCTGCGCTACGACAACTGGAAGATCGTGTTCATGGAGCAGCGGGCCGCCGGCACGCTGCAGGTGTGGGCCGAGCCGTTCACGGCGCTGCGGGTACCGAAGATCTTCAATCTCAAGACCGATCCCTACGAGCGGGCCGACATCACCTCCAACACCTACTGGGACTGGATGCTGGATCACGCCTTCATGCTCGTCCCCGCCCAGACCATCGTGGGTCGCTTCCTGGCCACGTTCCAGGAGTTCCCGCCGCGTCAGAAGGCGGCCAGCTTCTCGCTCGAGGAGGTGATGGACAAGATGGCCAGCACCACGGGGCACTCCTGAGCCAGGCAGCACCGTGCAGCCGAGGCGCGGATGACGGACGCTGCTACGGACGCCGCCGGTGGTGATGCCGAGCGGGGCGGTCAGCCCTGGTGGGCGGGCTACCCCCGCGACTGGTGGCAGAGCGACGCGATCGCCGGGCTCACGGCCGCGGCGGTGGTGATCCCCAAGGGGATGGCCTTCGCCGCGATCGCCGGCCTGCCCGTGCAGGTGGGGCTGGCCACCTGCGTGGTGCCGATGCTGGTGTACGCGCTGTGCGGCAGCTCCTGGGTGCTCAGCGTGAGCAGCACCACCACGCTGGCGATCCTGCTGCGCGGGGAACTGGCTCCCCTGGCCGCCGGAGCGGATGCCGCCTCCCTGGTGGCCACGGCGGCCAGCGTGACGGTGCTGGTGGGGGCCCTGCTGCTGCTGGCCTCCTGGCTGCGGCTGGGCTTCGTGGCCAGCTTCCTCTCCGAATCCGTGCTGGTGGGGTTCAAGGCGGGGATCGGGCTGGTGATCCTGGGCGATCAGCTGCCCAAGCTGTTCGGCCTGGGGATCGCGAAGGAAGGCTTCTTCCGCGACCTGCTGGCTCTGCTGCGCCAGCTGCCCGGCAGCTCCTGGTCCACTCTGCTGGTGTCGGTGGTGCTGCTGGGCGTGATGCTGCTCACGCCCCGCCTGGCCCCCCGCATCCCCGCCGCGCTGCTGGTGGTGGCGCTGGCCATCGCCGCTTCGGCCCTGCTGTCCCTGGGCGATCACGGGGTGGCCACCGTGGGCGCGGTGCCCTCCGGACTGCCGGCGCTGCAGTGGCCCGACACGGTCCTGTTCCCCCGGCTCTGGCCGGGCGCCCTGGGCATCGCCCTGATGAGCTTCACCGAGAGCATCGCCGCCGCCCGCGCCTTTCAGGGCCCGCAGGAGCCCCGGCCCCGGCCGAACCGCGAACTCCTGGCCCTGGGCCTGGCCAACCTGGCCGGGGGGCTCAGCGGCTGCCTGCCGGCGGGCGGCGGCACCAGCCAGAGCGCCGTGAACCGCCAGGCCGGGGCCCGCACGCCGCTGGCCTCGGTGGTCACGGCTGGGGCCGGGCTGGCGGTGATGCTGCTGCTGGCGCCGGCCCTTTCGCTGCTGCCCCAGGCGGCCCTGGCCGTGGTGGTGCTGGTGTACGCCTTTGATCTGATCCGCCCGGGCGAATTCCTGGCCATCCGGCAGGTGCGCCACCCGGAATTCCGCTGGGCGGTGATCGCGCTGGCGGGCGTGGTGGTGCTCGGCACCCTCCAGGGAATCCTGGTGGCGGTGGTGGTGTCGCTGCTGTCGCTGGCCCAGCAGGAGATGCATCCCCCCGTGTATGTCCTGGCCCGCCAGAGCGCCACCGGGGCCTTCCGCCCCGCCGCACGCCACCCCGAGGATCAGACCTGGCCGGATCTGCTGCTGGTGCGGGTGGAGGGGAGGCTGTTCTTCGCCAATGCCCAGGGGGTGGCCGAGCGGATCCGCAGCCTGATCGAACAGCACCGGCCCCGGGTGGTGGCGCTCGATGGCCGGGCGATCATCGATCTGGAGTATTCCGCCCTGAAGATGCTCACCGAGGACCAGGAGCGGCTGGAGCACGAGGGCATCCGGCTCTGGCTGGCGGGCCTCAATCCCGGTGTGAAGGCGATGGTGCGCCGCAGTGCCCTCGGACACCGCCTCGGCGAGGAGGGGATGCCCGCCAGCCTCACGGTGGCCCTCGATCGATTCCTGGAGGCTTCGCCCAGCTCGCTGCGCAGGCCGCCCCCCCTGACGGTCCGGCATGACGGATCCCTGGACCCGCATTGCGCGCGCAAGACCTCCCTCCCCCAGTGCAGCTTCCCCCGCTCCTCCCTTCCCCCGTGCCGGCATGACCGCCACCGCCCCCTCACCCCAGAGCTCCCGGAGCCGACCACCGGGGCGCCCCCCGGGCCGGGACATGGCCTGGATCCCGGGGGGCTGCTTCACGATGGGATCCGATCAGCACTACCCGGAGGAAGCGCCGGCCCACCGGGTGCAGGTGGAGGGCTTCTGGATCGACCGCACCCCGGTCACCAATGCCCAATTCCAGAAGTTCGTGAAGGCCACGGGTCACGTGACCCTGGCCGAACGGTCCGCGGATCCGGCCCAGTACCCCGATGCCCGGCCGGAACTGCTGGCCCCCGCCTCGATCGTGTTCGTGCCGCCGCCGGGGCCGGTGGGCACCGGCGATCCCTACCGCTGGTGGCAGTACGTGCCGGGCGCCCACTGGCGCCATCCGGAAGGTCCCGGCAGCTCGATCAAGGGCCAGGAGCAGCATCCGGTGGTGCATGTCGCCCACGAGGACGCCCTTGCCTACGCCACCTGGGCCGGCAAGCGGCTGCCCAGCGAGGCGGAGTGGGAACGGGCGGCCTGGGGCGCTCTGGAGGGAGTCGAGTACGCCTGGGGCGAGGAACTCCACCCCGGCGGCCGGCCGCTGGCCAACACCTTCCAGGGGGAGTTCCCGCATCACAACAGCCGCCTCGATGGCTGGGAGCGCACCTCGCCGGTGGGTTCCTTCCCCCCCAACGGCTACGGCCTGCTCGACATGATCGGCAACGTGTGGGAGTGGACCGACGACTGGTACGCCCACCATGCCGTGAGGGTGGGGGAGCACAAGGCGGCTGGGGGCTGCTGCACGATCGACAACCCCCGCGGATCGCGGCGGGAGCAGAGCATCGATCCGGCCTCCCAGCACGGCACCATCCCCCGCAAGGTGGTGAAGGGCGGGTCGTTTCTCTGTGCCCCCAGCTACTGCCGCCGCTACCGCCCCGCGGCACGGATGGCCCAGGGGATCGACACCTCCACCTGCCACCTGGGGTTTCGCTGCATCGTGCGCGTCCCCCCCACCACCTGAAACCCCTCAGCCTGAAACCCCTCTGCCTGAAGCCCATCTCCCTGAATCCCATGAACCTGCTCGAGCAGCTGGAGCCGGGCCTGGAGGTGCTGGCCGGCTGGGTGCGCTTCGTGCTCGAATCCCTCTCGGTGCTCTGCGTGCTCGCCGGCCTGCTGGTGGTGCTGCGCCTGGCCGCATCGACGAAACCGCCCCGCCGCCTTCCCCTGCCATCCACCGGCGTGCGCCTCACCTTCGGCAGCTGGCTGTCGATGGCGCTGGAATTCCAGCTGGGTGCCGACATCGTGGCCACCACCACCGCTCCCACCGGACAGCACCTGATTCAGCTGGCCGGTGTGGCGGTGGTGCGCACCTTCCTCAACGTGTTCCTGGGGCGGGAGATCGAGGCGGAACAGAAGCTGCAGAGGGAATGGCAGACGGAATTGCCGAGGGCACCGCAGATCGAGCGGTAACCGACAGAAGCACGCGAATGAGAACCCCGATGAACCTCGATGAACCCCATCCTCCAGCCATGAATCTCACCAACGAACTCGCCAAGCAGCGCAACCGGGCCGCGGCCGAGCGCACCTTGATGGCCTGGATCCGCACCTGCCTGTCGCTGATCAGTTTCGGCTTCGGCCTCGACAAGATCATCGGCGCCATCAACCGCACCCGGCTGGGCAGCAGCAGCCATGCGGATCTGAGTGTGCGGCTGCTGTCGATGGGTTTCGTGCTGATCGGCATCGTGGCGATGGCGGCTGCGATCCGGCAGCACAAGAAGGATCTCCACCAGATCCGGCGGGATGATTATGTCTATGTCGAGGAACCGTCGATCTCCACAGGCACCGCCATCGCGCTGATCGTGATCGGTGCGCTGGCACTGCTCATCCTCATTCTGGGTGCCATCCCGCGCTGAGCGGCCTCAGCCGGCCTCCGTGCTGCCTTCCTGTTCCCTCCTTCTGTTGATCCATGGCCCAGGCCGCAGCGCTGCTCGTTCCTGCCACGCTCTTCGCGATCATGTTCGCGCTCGGGCTTGGGCTGCCGGTCGGCATCCGCGCACTGATCGCCCGGCGCCGCATGCTGCTGCTGCGGGTGCTGCTCGGCAGCTGCTTTCTCGTTCCCCTGGTGGCGGTGCTGCTGCTGGAGCTGCCCCTCAGCGCACTGCTGTCCGGCCCCGCCCGCTTCGGCCTGGCCCTGATGGCCATCTGCCCCAGCGCGCCGCTCACCCTGCGCAAGGCCGGCAAGGCCGGCGGCAGCAGCCCTCTGGCGGCCACCCTGCAGGTGAGCGCGGCCCTGGCGGCGATCGTGTCGATCCCGCTGATGGCGGCGGTGCTCAGCGCCCTGCACGGGGTGAAGGGATGGGACATCCTTCCCCAGCAGGTGGCCGGCCAGATCGGCATCTCCCAGATCCTGCCGCTTGCCCTCGGCGTGCTGGTGCGGCGCCTGTGGCCACTCTGGGCCGAACGCCGCTGTGCCCTGTTCGACAGGATCGCCAATCTGCTGTTGCTGATCGTGGTGGCGGCCGTGCTGCTGAAGACCGGCCACCTGCTGATCCCCTTCATGAGCCGGAATCTGCTGGCCCTGGCCTTCATGGCCGCACTGGTGATCGCCTCGATGGCGATCGGATTCCTGCTCGCAGGGGAAGACCCCGAGGAGCAGACCACCGCAGCTCTCGTGAGCTCGATGCGCAATCCCGGCCTGGCCCTGCTGTTCGCCGGCCTCTATGCGCCCCGGATGGAGGGGCTGAAGCTGGCCATCCTGCTGTATGTGCTTGTCACCGTAGTAGTTCACATCCCGTTCCTGCGCTGGCGGAGGCAGCTCGCCATCTCCTGAGCGGCGGGAAGGATTTACTTCCCGGACGATTCAGGCTGCTGAGCGTTCAGCGGAGGCACCGTGCTGGGGTTGCCGTTGCGGATGGCGTGATAGCCAGGCGAGAGGATCTCGACATCCGCGGCGGCGAAATGGTCCTGCAGGGCCGCCAGCACCTCCGAGAGGGTCTGGCGGTAGCTGGCGGTATCCCGCACGAAGGCATTGAGCTCGTAGCTGATGTGGAAATCGTTCAGTGAGGTCTGCAGCACGAACGGGTCGATCTCATCGGTGATGCCCTTCACGCTGCGGGCGGCATTGAGCATCAGCTCATGCACCTGCCGCCAGGGAACGTCGTAGCCGATCGTGATCGTGGTGGCCAGGGC
>JBMLOS010000108.1:0-4090 GCA_049242845.1 Prochlorococcaceae cyanobacterium | reverse complement strand
GGTCGCCACCGCCGTGCTGCTGCTGGTGCCCGGCCCCTGGCGCCGCTGGCTGGAGCCCCTGCCGGTGGAGGGTCTCGACGCGCGGCTGAGTGCCGATGGGCTGCTGCTGGGCCATTTCCCCTACCCCGAGGCAGAGGCGGCGGATCTGGTGGAGGTGGCGCCGGGGCTGCGGCTGCGGCCGGACGCGGCCGAGGCACTGCTCGCCATGCAGCGCGATGCCTCCGCCGATGGGGTGGAGCTGGTGGTGCTCAGCGCCTTCCGCCCGATCGATCTCCAGAAGCAGATCTTCTTTGATGTGAAGGCGGAGCGGAACCAGAGCGCCCTGCAGCGGGCCCGGGTGAGTGCACCGCCCGGCTTCTCCGAGCACAGCACCGGCTACGCGGTGGACCTGGGGGATGGCCGCGATCCGCGCACCAATCTCTCGGAGCGCTTCGAGGACACCGAGGCCTACCGCTGGCTGCGGGAGCACGGAGCCCGCCATCACTTCATCCTGTCCTTTCCCAAGGGCAACCCCCAGGGCGTGAGCTACGAGCCCTGGCACTGGCGCTTCGAGGGATCCGCCCAGGCCCTCAAGCAGTTCGAACCCGCCCAGCGGCTGGCCCGATGATCTCCCCCACCCAGGCTCCCTCCGATCCCGCCGCGGGGGCCGATGCGGTGTACTTCGGAGTGGAGGCCTTCAACGCCCGGCTGCGGGCGGAGAACTTCCAGCGGCAGGACCTGCCGGAGGTGATGGAGTGGCTGCACCGCCGATGTCTGCGGGGCTTCCTCACGCTCAACGTGCTGGTCTTCCCGGGGGAGCTCGAGGAGGCCGCGATGCTGCTGCGCCAGGCCCGCGATGCCGGGGTGGATGCGGTGATCGTGCAGGACGTGGGTCTGTGCCGGCTGGCCGCCCGGCTTGTGCCGGACCTGCCGCTGCACGGCTCCACCCAGATGTCGATCACCAGCGCCGCCGGGGTGGTGCAGGCGGCGGAGCTGGGTTGTGAGCGGGTGGTGCTGGCGCGGGAACTCTCCCTGCGGGATCTGGAGCGGATCCGCGGCCAGCTGCAGCGCAGGGGCTGCCCGCTGCCGCTCGAAGTTTTCGTGCACGGGGCCCTGTGCGTGGCCTATTCGGGTCAGTGCCTCACCAGTGAGGCCCTGGGCCAGCGCAGTGCCAACCGGGGCGAATGCGCCCAGGCCTGCCGCCTCCCCTACCAGCTGATCGTGGATGGGATCGAGCGCGACCTGGGGGAGCAGCGCTACCTGCTCTCCCCCCAGGATCTGGCGGCCTGGGAACTGCTGCCCCAGCTGGTGGGCACCGGCGTGGCCAGCCTCAAGATCGAGGGCCGGCTCAAGGACCCCACCTATGTGGCCGCCGTGACCGAGGCCTATCGCCGCGGCCTCGATGCGCTGGGTCCCCAGGGCGGTCCGCCGCCACCGGCGGAGACACGCCGGGAGCTGGAGCTGAGCTTCTCGCGGGGGCTGAGCAGCGGCTGGCTGGAGGGAGTGAACCACCGCCGCCTGGTGCACGGCCGCTGGAGCAAGAAACGGGGGCCCTGGCTGGGTCGCTTCGCCGGCATCGAGCGGCGGGGCGGCCTCTGGCTGCTGGAGAGCGAAGCTCTGCTCAAGCCCGGCGACGGCCTGGTGTTCGAGGCCGCCGGCACCGATCCGCTGCAGCCGCCGCTGGAGGTGGGCGGGCGGGTGATGGAGGTGGAGCAGCGCGGCCCCGGCCTGCTGGCCTTGCGGCTTGGACCCGGCCGCCCCGACCCCCATTCCCTCAAGCCCGGTGCCCCCTGCTGGCTCACCAGCGATCCGGCCCTGGAGAAGCGCTGGCGCAGGCTGGCTGGCGCCGAAACCCCCGAGCGGCCCCGCAGCCTGCAGCTGCGGGTGAGTGCCGTGCTGGGGCAGCCCCTGGAGCTGGAGCTGCTTGCCGCCGAAGGGCTGGATCTCATGGGGCAGAGCCCCGGCCAGGGTCCGCTTCGCTGGAGCAGCCGCATGCCGCTGCAACCTGCCGAAGGCGCACCCCTGGACGCTGAGCGCCTCCGCCAGCAGCTGGGCCGTCTCGGCGGCACCGGCTGGCGGCTGGAGGAGCTGGAGCTGGAGATCAGCGGCGCCCTCTTCCTGCCGGTGGCCGAGCTGAACCGCCTGCGCCGTGAACTCGTTGCCGCGCTGGAGGGGCTGGAGGCCCGCCCGGCCCCGCCGCCACCGACGTCCCTGCCGGAGCTGCTCCATTGGGCCGCTCCGGCGCAACCTCCGGCGCCCGTGCCTGAGACGCCCGGCGCACCGCCTGCGGCCCCGGAGCTGGTGGTGCTGGCCCGCAGCCTCGAGCAGGTGCGGGCCCTGCGGGGTCAGCCGGTGGCGCTGGTGATCGCCGATCTGGAGCAGCCCGCTGAGCTGCGGGAGGCGGTGGCCATCGGCCAGGGCTGCTGGCCCGAGGGTCTCTGGCTGGCGGGGGCCCGCATCACCCGACCCGACGAGGCCTGGACCCTGGAGCCCCTGCTGCGGGCCCGGCCGGACGGCTATCTGGTGCGCAATGCCGATCAGCTCGAGCGCCTCACCCCGCTGGCTCCCTGCCTCGGGGATTTCTCTCTCAACGTGGCCAATCCGCTCACGGCGCAGTGGTACCTGGAGCGCTGGAAGCTCCGGCGGCTCACGGCCAGCTACGACCTGGCCCTGCCCCAGCTGCTGGAACTGCTGGCGGGCTGTCCGGCGGGCCGCATCGAGGTGACCGTGCACCAGCACATGCCGCTGTTCCACATGGAGCACTGCCTGTTCTGCGCCTTTCTCTCCGACGGGCACGACCACACCGACTGCGGCCGGCCCTGCGAACGGCATGAGGTGCGGCTGCGGGACCGCAGCGGGGTGGAGCATCCCCTGCGGGCCGACCTGGGCTGCCGCAACACGGTGTTCAACGGCAAGGCCCAGACGGCCGCCGAAGCCCTGCCCCAGCTGCTGCAGGCCGGTGTGCGGCGCCTGCGGCTCGATCTGCTCGAGGAGAACTCAGAGGAGACCCGCCGGCGGGTGGCGCTCTACCGCAGCGTGCTGGAGGGGCAGCTCAGCGGCCGGAGGCTCTGGCGCAGCGAACAGCTGGAGAGCCGGCTGGGGGTGACGCGCGGCACCCTGCGGGAGAGGGTCTCAGGACAGTCCAGTGTCTGAGATAGGATGGAGACTGGCTCCATTGGTGATCACTTGATCCTGGCCTGATCCGGAACAGCCGTGGCGGTAGGACCCTGGCGGTCAGAAGCCCTCGGGTGCTTTCCACCATTCCTGCCCGGGGCAGCCGGCGGTCGCCGGCCCCGACTCCAGCCCGTTCTTTCCGGCCGTTCGGATCGGCCGTTCGGAAACATCGGAAGATCGAAGCCATAGGACCCGAACCGTAGACCCCTCCATCACGACAATCTGCCCATGAGCGGCGACATCAAAGGCGCCCCGATTCGCAATATTGCGATCATTGCCCACGTTGACCACGGCAAGACCACCCTGGTCGATTCCCTGCTGGCCCAGTCGGGAATCTTCCGCGACAACGAGGCGGTGCCCACCTGCGTGATGGACTCCAACGACCTGGAGCGTGAGCGCGGCATCACCATCCTCTCCAAGAACACTGCCGTCGACTACGAGGGCATCCGCATCAACATCGTCGACACCCCCGGCCACGCCGATTTCGGCGGTGAGGTGGAACGGGTGCTCGGCATGGTGGACGGCTGTCTGCTGATCGTGGACGCCAATGAGGGGCCCATGCCCCAGACCCGCTTCGTGCTGAAGAAGGCCCTGGAGAAGGGTCTGCGGCCGATCGTGTTCGTCAACAAGATCGACCGGGCCCGCGTCGATCCCGAGACCGCGGTGGACAAGGTGCTCGATCTCTTCCTCGAGCTCGGCGCCGACGACGACCAGTGCGACTTCCCCTATCTGTTCGGCAGTGGTCTGGGCGGCTTCGCCAAGCCCGACATGGCCACCGACAGCGAAACGATGAAGCCGCTGTTCGATGCCATCCTGCGCCATGTGCCGCCGCCGGTGGGGGATCCCGCCAAGCCGCTGCAGCTGCAGGTGACCACGCTCGACTACAGCGATTTCCTCGGCCGGATCATGATCGGCCGCATCCACAACGGCACGATCC
>JBMLOS010000107.1:0-15933 GCA_049242845.1 Prochlorococcaceae cyanobacterium | reverse complement strand
GCTTCACCCACCAGGACCCGGGCTTCATCGACCTGGCCGGCAACAAGAGCGGCGATGTGGTGAGGGTCTACCTCCCGCCCGATGCCAACACCCTGCTGGCGGTGGCCGAAGAGGCGCTGCAGGAGAACAACGTCTGCAACATCATTGTTTCCGACAAGCAGAAGCACCTGCAGTACCTCACCCTTGAGCAGGCGCGAGCCCATGTGGCCAAGGGGGTCAGCATCGTGTCCTGGGCGAGCAATGACGACCAGGGGGAAGCACCCGACGAACCCGATGTGGTGATGGCCTGTGCAGGGGACATCCCCACCAAGGAGACCCTCGCGGCCGTGGAACTTCTGCGCCGCGAGATCCCCCACCTGCGGATCCGCGTGCTCAACGTGGTGAAGCTGTTTGCCCTCACCCAGCCCGGCGAACATCCCCACGGCCTCTCCGATCGCGATTTCGACAGCCTGTTCACCACCGACAAACCCATCATCTTCAACTTCCATGGCTATCCCTGGCTGATTCACCGCCTCACCTACCACCGCACCAATCACGCCAACCTGCACGTTCGCGGCTACAAGGAAAAGGGCAACATCAACACCCCGCTCGAACTGGCGATCAACAACCAGATCGATCGCTTCAACCTGGTGATCGACGTGATCGACAGGGTTCCCTTCCTGCGCTCCCGCGCCGCCCACGTGAAGGAACGCATGAAGGATGAGATCCTGCGGCACCGCGCCTATGCCCATGCCCACGGCATGGATTCCCCCGAGGTGACAGGCTGGCGCTGGCAGCAGGCGGATCAGCAGACGTGATCGACAGCGTGCAGCAGGGTGGGCCTGTGCTGGTGGTGAACGCCGGCAGCTCCAGCCTCAAGCTCTCCCTGCTCGCCGCCGACGGCACCTGTTTGCGCCATGCCCAGGGGGCCTGGGACCCCGCCGCCTCGGCGGAGGCCACGGCCGCCACCCTGGCGAGCCTGCTGCCGCCGTGGCTCACGGCCGCCGAAGAAAGCGGCGGCGCCGCACCGCAGCTGATCGGCCACCGGGTGGTGCATGGCGGAGAACGCTTCCTGGCACCCACCCTGCTGGGAGAGGAGGAACTCCGCGCGCTCGAGCAACTGGTGCCCCTGGCGCCGCTGCACAACGGCCCGGCGCTGCGGGTGATGCGCTGGCTCGCGGCCAGCCGCCCGGAGCTGCCCCAGTGGGCCTGCTTCGACACCGCCTTCCACCGCACCCTGCCGCCGGAGGCCCGCACCTACGCCCTGCCGGCCCGCTGGCGGCAGCAGGGTCTGCGGCGCTACGGCTTCCATGGGCTCAACCACCAGCACGTGAGCGAGGCGGTGGAGCGCCGTTTCGGGCCCTGCGGCCCCGGCGGGGCACCCCTGCGGCTGATCAGCTGCCACCTGGGGGCGGGCTGCTCGCTCTGTGCGGTGCGGGGGGGCGCCAGCATCGCCACCACGATGGGCTTCACGCCCCTGGAGGGCCTGGTGATGGCCACCCGCTGCGGCTCGATCGATCCGGGGCTGCTCCTGCACCAGCTACGCCAGGGCATGGGCGTGGAGGAGCTCGACCGGGCCCTGAACGAAGCCAGCGGACTGCTCGGGCTCTCGGGCCTCAGCGGCAGCATGAAGGACCTGCGGGAAGCGGCGGCCGCGGGCCACGCCGAGGCGAACCTGGCGATCGGGGTGTTCCTGCACCAGCTGCGGCAGGGCATCGGCGCCATGGCCGCCAGCCTCGGGGGGGTGGACGTGATAGCGCTCACCGGAGGCATCGGCGAACACGACGACGCCCTGCCGCAGGAACTCCAGGATTCCATGGCCTGGCTGGCGCCCTTCGAGCTGGTGCGCATCCCCGCCGATGAGGAGGGCCTGATCGCCCGCCTCTGCCTGCAGGAGGCAGGCCTCAGCCGCTGACTTCGTCACTCAGCGACTCGATCCGGCAGCGGATGCCCAGCCGAAGCAGCCGATCGCGCAGCCGGATCGCGAGATCTTCATCGAGCGGATCGATGAGATGTTCCTCGCCGTCCAGCCAGGGGGCCGTGGACCCCGGAGAGAGGCCGAGGAAGCGGGCCAGGCATTGCCGAACCTCGAAATGCCCCTCCTCCGGCAGCCGGCACTGCAACCAGAGGCGCGTGGCCGGAGGCACACCCATGCCGAGCTCCACACGCCGCAGACCGGCCAGATCGGCAAGCACCAGCATCTGATCCCCCTGCAGCAGCCTCACTTCGGGTGGCGGGAACGCCCGGGGGGCCTCCGCGGAACCCTGGCGAAGGGTCAGAACGGTCAAGCCGTAGCCGTTCGCGACCCACGACACGCTCAGGCCCTGCAACGTATCGCCCGCCTCGACCCGATAACGAACCAGGAGGAGATTGGAGCCATTGATGCGCAGCACCCCTTCCACCCGCTCGCCGCAGGCGGTGGCCACAAGGGCATCGGCGGCGAGATCCGTGATCGACACCACATGGATGCCTCCCAGCAGCTCCTCCAGCCGCTCGGCCGCCTCCACCGCATGGGCCAGGATCACCAGCTGGGCATCCGGCCAGCGATCCTCGAGGCTCAGCGCAGCCTGCAGGTTGGCCAGCAGATCGTCCGAGAGCAGGGCGATGCCCTGCACCCTGCAGATGCGCAGTCGCTGCAGCGCCCCCTCGAGCTGATCGCACACCAGCTCCCCGCCACCGGGCCGGCCCAGGGGCCCCGGTTCCGTTTCCACCCGCACCACACCGCACCATTGCTGCCGCAGGGCGGCGGTCACCTCGATGGCCAGCTCCCCTCCCTGCACCAGCAGGATCTGCTCACTGCCCCGCCGCAGACGAACCCCCCGCCCCAGCCCCAGCCGCTCCTGCAGCAGCCGATCGAGGATCACGGCCACCAGGGCCGAGGTGAGCAGCGTGCCGAAGAGGGAATAGAGCAGCGTGACGGCGATCAGCTTTTCGTCGACCGCGGCGATGCTGCTCTGGTGCAGCACCAGGTTCACCGGGTCCACGTATTCCCCCTTGAGCAGGGCGAGCGTGACGAACAGGCCCTGTTTCCAGCCCTCGCGACCGGAGAAGGCAGCCACGCCCAGCAGCAGCAGTGCCACGATCACCGCCGCGGTCAGTACGGACAGCGGAGGCCTCTGCCGCCACCAGAGCACGCCATTGCGGGCCCAGCGGACCATCCCCTCCCGCAGATCGTGGAGTCGGCGGCGGGAAGGGCGCGACGACCCGCCCGAGGTCCGGGGCCGGAAGCCCGCAGGGGCGAGCAGGGTCTGCCCCGCGGGCGGGCGGGCCCAGTGGCTTTCCGGCGGCAGCCGCACGGGGCGGACCTGGCGGGAATCGAGCAGGTCCGGAGGGGAGAGTTGCTGCTCGTCGGGGCGAACCACCTCAAAGGCATGGCCGTCGGCCAGGAACGAGTCGCCGCGGCGGCCGGAACCCAGCGCCTGGGCCACGGCACTGGCGGTGAGCAGCAGGGGGTCGACCACGGCGATGCCGGGCAGCCTTCGCTCCATCAGGGCCCCCAGCGAGGCCTGCGGCCGCGCGGAGCGAACCACGATCTGCGCCGTGGGATTGAGCAGCCTCACCTGCAGGGCAGCCTCGAAGTTCACCGTGCTCTCGGAACTCACCAGCAGCACCGCCCGCGCGGTGACGACCTCCGCACGGCGCAGGGTGGCGGGACTGCGCATATCGCCGAGTACCAGCTGCCCCTCCAGGAGTTCCTCCAGTTCGGGATGCCTCCAGACGGGCCGGAGCCGATCCACGCCCCAGAGGGGAACATCGAAGGCCAGCAGCCGCAGCAGACAGGTCTGGCCGAGGGATCCCAGCCCGCAGACAACGATCGAACCCTGGGAGGTCTCCCGGGCCATGGGGGATGGAGGCATCGCCGATTCCATGCTGCAGCGGCGATCGCGGGCGGCAGGACGTGTAACGAAATCCGGCCCGGTGGCAGTCCTTGATCCTCCCTTAACTCGCGCTGGCGAGCGTGGAGGAGAGATCCCGGTGCGCCCCATGAGCAAGCCCGTGGCCCTGGAGAACCAGCCACCGGAACCCGCTCGATACACCGATCCCCAGCGGGCGGGCCTCACAACCCGCGACCTCTTCGACGGGATGGTGGAGCATCTCTTCTTCACCCTCGGCCGCCGCGCCCGCAACGCCAGCCGGCACGACCTCTATCTCGCCCTCAGCCATGCCGTGCGCGACCGGCTGATGGCACGGCACCTGGCCTACAAGGACGCCCTGCGAGATCACCGGGCCAAGGCCGTGGCCTATCTCTCGGCCGAGTTCCTGATCGGCCCCCAGCTCGGCAACAACCTGCTGATGCTCGGCATCCGCGAGCAGGCCGCCGAGGCCCTGCGCGGCTTCGGCGGGATCGGCCTTTCCGAGGTGCTGGCCGTGGAAGAGGAGCCGGGGCTGGGCAACGGCGGGCTGGGGCGGCTGGCGGCCTGCTTCCTCGAGTCCCTCGCCACCCTGGAGATTCCCGCCACCGGGTATGGGCTCCGCTACGAGTTCGGCATCTTCGATCAGGCGATCCGGGATGGCTGGCAGGTGGAGATCACCGACAACTGGCTGAAGGGAGGCTGGCCCTGGGAGCTGGTGCAGCCGGACAAGATCTGTCGGGTGGGCTTCGGCGGCCACACCCACACCGAATCCGACGGCAACGGCGGGTTCCGTGTGCGGTGGGTTCCCCAGACCCAGGTGATCGGCATCCCCCACGATGTGCCGATCCTCGGCTACGGGGTGAACACCTGCGGCCGGCTGCGGCTCTGGCGGGCTGCGCCCTCGGAGGTGTTCGATCTGCAGGCCTTCGATCGGGGCGACTACTTCGCAGCGGTGGAGGAACAGGTGGCCTCCGAAACCCTTTCGAAGGTGCTCTATCCCAACGACGGCACCGATCAGGGACGCCGGCTCCGGCTGCGGCAACAGCATTTCTTCGTGAGCTGTTCCCTGCAGGACATGATCCGCAGCCTGCAGAAGCGGGGCATCCCGCTGCAGGAATTCCCGGATCACTGAGCCGTGCAGCTCAACGACACCCATCCCGCCATCGCCGTGGCGGAACTGATGCGGCTGCTGCTCGATGAACACCACTTCCCGTGGCTGCAGGCCTGGGAGATCACCAGCCGCTCTCTCTCCTACACCAATCACACCCTGCTGCCGGAGGCGCTGGAACGGTGGGATCTGAATCTCTTCCGCTCCCTGCTGCCCCGCCACCTGGAGATCATCTACGAAATCAATGCCCGCTTCCTCCAGCAGGTGCGGCTGTCGCACCCGGGCGATGTGGAGCTCGTGCGACGGATGTCGATCATCGAGGAAGAGGGGGACAAGGCGGTGCGCATGGCCCATCTGGCCACGGTGGGCTCCCATCACATCAACGGGGTCGCCGCCCTACACAGCGACCTCATCCGCACACGGCTGCTGGCGGACTTCGCCCGGCTCTGGCCGCAGCGCTTCACCAACGTCACCAACGGCGTGACCCCCCGGCGCTGGCTGGCCCTCTCCAATCCTCCACTCGCCGCCCTGCTGAGCGAAACCCTGGGGACAGACTGGCTCCGGCGGCCGGAAGCCCTGCGGCAGCTGGAAACCTTCGCCGGAGATGGGGGCTTCCTCGAGCGCTGGGGCGCCTGCCGGCTGGAGGGCAAGCGCCGGCTGGCGGAACAAATCGATGAGCGCTGCTCCCTGCTGGTGGATCCCACCTCCCTGTTCGATGTGCAGGTGAAGCGGATCCATGAGTACAAGCGGCAGCATCTCAACGCCCTGCGGCTCGTGATCGACTATCTGCGCATCAAGAACGGTCTGGCCGCCGATCTCGCTCCCCGCACGGTGATCTTCGCGGGCAAGGCGGCACCGGGCTATGCCATGGCGAAGCTGATCATCCGGCTGATTCACGGCATCGCCGAGGTGGTGAATCACGATCCTGAATGCCGCGACCTGCTGAAGGTGGTGTTCCTGGCGGATTACAACGTGCGCCTCAGTGAAGCCATCGTTCCCGCCGCCGATCTTTCCGAACAGATTTCCACCGCCGGTCTGGAGGCCTCCGGCACGGGCAACATGAAACTCTGCCTCAACGGAGCCCTCACGATCGGCACCCTCGATGGCGCCAATGTGGAGATCCGCCGCGAGGTCGGGGCTGCGAATTTCTTTCTGTTCGGCCACGATGCCGAGGGAATCGAAGTGCTGCGCCGCAACGGGCATCGCCCGTGGGAGAGTCTCGATACCCAGCCGCAGCTGCGGGAAGCCCTGCATCTCATCGGCACGGGACACTTCAGTGATGGGGACAGCGAACGATTCCAGCCCCTGCTCCACAACCTGCTCGAACACGATCCCTTCTTCGTGCTCGCCGATCTTGCCGATTACCTGCGGGCCCAGCAGGAGGTGGACTGCAGCTGGCAGCACCGCAGCGACTGGCAGAAACGCTCACTGCTCAACACCGCCCGCAGCGGCTTCTTCTCCTCCGACCGTTCCATCCGCGAATACGCCGAAACGATCTGGAAGGTGAAGCCTCTGCCCCTGGAGATGGCCTGTGCGGCGGGATCGCCGCCCAGCCGCTCCACCCCATCCCACCCACTCCTGTGATGAACTCCACCCCCGACGGCGCCCTCGCCACCCTCCGGGCCCTCGCCCACGATGCCAACACCCGCACCTACGCCGCCGGCGAGCGGATCTTCCGCAGCGGCGAACCGGGCGACTGCCTCTACGGCATCGTTTCCGGCAGCGTGAGCGTGGACTGGGATGAAGGGCCCATGCACGAGACCCTCGGGCCCGGCCACTGCTTCGGGATCGGTGCCCTGGTGGATCCGGAACACCGCCGCTACGGCAATGCCACCGCCCTCACCGACACCGAGACCCTGGTGATGGACCGCAATCAGTTCCTCTTCGCCCTCCAGGAGCTGCCGGTGTTCGGACTCGAGATGCTCGAAGACCTGGAAGGCCGTCTGCTCAATCTCAAGCATCGCCTGGAGGCGCCAGGGGAGCAGGAACCCGGCTGACGCCGGCCCTGTGATGGGTGGCCAGCTCCAGACGGCGGAAGAGGGAACGGTTCTTGCGCTGGTGCCCCTGCATCCGCTGCAGGATGCGATGCAGGGTGCGCACCGTGCTGGCAATGTGGGGGCCCTTGTTGAGCATCACCCCCTCGGCCCGGGCCCCGAGCACCACGTCGCTGATCTCGGCCCGGGTGGGCAGGCCGTGATGGGCGAGTTCATCGAGCACCTGTGTGGCCCAGATGCAGGGGAGATGGGCAGCTTCGCAGAGGCGCAGGATCTCCTCCTGCAGTTCCGCCAGCCGTTCCCAGCCGCATTCGATCGCCAGATCACCCCGGGCGATCATCACGCCCAGCGGCGCCGCTGACGCCATCGCCGCCAGCAGCAGGTCGGGCAGATTCTCGAAGGCCTGGCGGGTCTCGATCTTGAGGATCACCCCCAGGTCGGGCCGGCCCGCACGGAGCAGCAGCCGCTGCAGGTCCTCCACGTCCTGCGGCCGTTGCACGAAGGACAGGCTCAGGATGTCGGCATGGAGGGCCACGAAGGGCAGCACGGCCCTGTCGTGGGGGGTCAGGGCCGGCAGGGGCAGGGAGGTGTCCGGCAGGTTGATGCCCTGATCCGCCCGCAGCCGGCTGCCCCGGTCCGCCGCCCTGGTGATCTCCACCAGCAGGCTGCGGGCATCCGCCTCCAGGATCACCCCCCCGATCCGGCCGTCATCGAAGGCGATCCGATCCCCCGGCGCCGCGTGGCGGAACACCTCCGGCAGGGTGCAGCCGATCTGGGCAGGCCGCAGCAGACGCCCCTCGGCATCGCGCTCGGCGGGGCGGCCCGATTCGTCCGCATCCGTGAGGCGCAGGTGATCACCGCACCGCAGCAGCAGGCTGGCCTCGCGGGATGGCAGGGCCCCGATCTCCAGCTCCAGCCGGGGCTTCTCCACCAGCAGCCGCAGACCCGGGGTGAAATGCCAGTGGTGCGTGGCGGTGGTCCAGAGGCCCTCCGGAGCGATCCGCTCGACCCGCAGGGTGCGCTGCCGTCCGGAGGCATCGATGGCGCGCAGAGCGGTGCGGGGCGGCAGGGTCCGCCAGCCGTCCCCGCTCACCGGGAGCACGGCATCGGCCCCGGCCGGCGCCGCCAGGGCAGCGGGGGTCTGGCCGGGCCGCACCGGCACCAGCAGAACCCGGGCCGGTTGCAGCAACCGGCCGCAGGCATCCCGCCGGGGCTTGGCGCTCACCACCGCCGGCCCGTTCTGCAGCGGCCCGGTCCGCAGCTTCGGCCCCGCCAGATCCATGGCGATCCGGCAGGCGCGTCCGGTGCGGGCCGATGCCTCGCGGACGTTGCGGACCATGCCCTCCCAGACCGCCTCGTCGTCATGGGCGGCGTTGATGCGGGCGATCGTCATCCCCGCCTCGAGCAGTTCGGCCACCAGGGCGGCATCCGCCGCGGCGGCGGCGGGCAGGGTCACGAGGATGGAGGCGGAGCTGGGATCGTCCTGGGTGCCCAGCAGCCGGCAGGCATTGCGGGCCAGGGCCTCGGCACCATCGCCGTGATCCACCACCGCAGGGCGGTGGACCGGCGTGGAGCGGGGAAGTCCCCCCACCTGCCGCACGATCCTGAGCACGCACTCGAGCGTGTGTCTCACGCTGGCTTCACAGCGGCCCAGGGAGGAGAGTCCGAGCTGGGCCAGCTGGTTCTGCAGAACGCGCAGATCCCGGCGGCGGAGGGCGAGGTAGTCGAGCAGGTTGCGGGCGGCGGCGATGTAGGGGAGGGCCACGCGATCGAGGGCCGCTCCCTCCTCCCCCTCCAGGCTGTCCATCTCCCGGAGGAGGCCCTGCAGCCGTTCCGCCAGATCCGGGGCCGCGGCCAGCAGCGGATCGTCGTCCCCGGCAGAAGAGGGAGGGCTGCAGCGGTCGGCGACGGTCATGGCGGCGGAGTCACCCCTTCCACCCTGGCGAAACCCGGCCGGAGAGCCTGTGCTGCTCCATACATGGGCCCAGCCGTTACGGTCGGCTCCGCCGCGCCGGGCTGCTGCCGTGCATCGCGTCTCCCCCCGCCGGTCGGGGATCCACCGCAGCCTCCAAAGGCTCGCACTGGCGCTTCCCCTGGCGCTGCTCCTGCTGCTCGGCACGGCGCTGGCCTGGGCCGGCGGCGCCCCCTCCCCGCGGCAGCCCTCGCCCCTGAGCAGCTACGTGCTGGCGCAGCGGGCGCCGTTCAACCGGCCGGAGCACTACCCCCTGGAGCGGGTGCCCGATCCGGCGCTCTACCGGCCCCACGCCGCCTGGATGGGCCGGCTGATCCTGCCCTCGCCGGCGGAGATCGCAGCTGCCCCTCCCGACGACTGGGTGTGGCTGGAGATCGCCCAGGCCCCGGCGGGAGAATCCCTGCGAGCGGGCCAGCGGGTGCAGCTGCGCTGGGCCGACGATCCCTCCCTGCGGGCCCTGGTGCAGGCGGTGACCACCGAGGTGCATCTCGGAGAACCCGCCGACGCGCTGGAGCGCCAGGGCAACGTGGTGCCGCGCCGTCTCGACGGCCGGCGGGTGGGACCGCTGCAGTCGCTGGCCGGCGCCCGCCCCCACGACGACGTGACCGTGGCCCTGGAGGAGGTGAGCCGCGAGACCCTCCCCGGGGGCGGCGCCGGCCTGCGCATCGGCCGGCCGCCCCTGCAGATCACGGGCCGCTGGGAGGGGCTGGTGCAGCTGCTCGGGCCCGTCGCTCCGGGGTCGGATCGCTTCCGGGTGCGGCACTGGAGCCGCGCGCGCAGCAGCTTCAGCGGGCCCGAGGAGGTGATCCGCCTGCCGCAGCAGCCCCCCGACCGCTTCGGGCGGCAGCTCTCGAGCAGCCGCGGCCTGCTGGAGAGCCCGCTCGGCCGCCAGGGCTGGTACATCCAGGGCGCACCCGATGCCGCGGGGCTGTTCACCGTGCAGGCCCTGCGGCCGCGGGCCCTGCTGCAGCTCAGCCCCGATGAGGCGATCACCGGGCAGAGGCCCGGCCTGGGCTACATCAGCGGCCGCAACTGGCAGCACACGCCCCAGCGGCGCGGCACCCTGCAGCGGGTGCGGCTCGGGGATGCCGCCGCCTGGCCGGTGGGGCGGCGGGCGCTGCTGCTGCACAACTTCGGCGGGATCGGCGGCCCGGGCGGGGAGCCCAGCGCCGGCTTCACCGTGACCGGCCACTTCGCCTTCGGCGAGGCGCGGGTGGTGAACGATCCCTTCACCGGCGAGCCGCGCTTCGATCTGCGCTACCACCAGATCTACGCCAACAACCCCAACGGCATCGTTTCGGGCAGCCACGACTGGAGCGCCTACGCCGGCGACCTGCAGCGGGGCTGGCTCGGCACCCGGCCCTTCTCCGATGTGGTGATCCACCTCGAGGCGCTCGACGATCCCCCCGCGGGGCCGGGCCGCCTCTCGCCGCTGCGGGAGCTCGCCACCCAGGCGGAGGTGCTCAGCGCCCGTTACCGCAGCGGCGACGGCACGGGCATCGCCACCGTGACCCCCTCCACCTCCTGCGTGCAGGACTCCGCCCAGGCCCTGTTCATCGCGATCGAGCAGCTGCAGCGCCAGGGCGGGGGCAGCGCCTCCCTGGCGGAGCTGAGCCGCTCGCTCCGCAGCCTGCTGAGCCCCTTCGGCCGCATGCGGCCCGACTGGCAGCACAACGCCGCCACCCTGGCCGCCGTGGCCGCCCCGGAGGCACCACCGCCCGCGGCCTCGCCCTTCCTGCGGGGCCAGAGCTGGCGCGATGCGCTGCTGAGCTGGCGCTCGATGCTGCCGCGCCGCGCCCACGACGAAATCGCGGCCACCTTCCTGCGCCACGGCGCCGATCTCTGGTTCCTGCGCACCAACCAGGTGCCCGGTGCCGACCCCACCCTGCTGCCGCTGGCCCCCACCCTGCTGCTCGGCCAGCTGCCGCCGCTCGCCCTGCTGCTGCGCCGCTGCGGCGATGCCCTGGTCACCCCGCTGAACGGCTCCGGGATGGCCCTCAGCCTGGCGCTGCTCGGGGTCTATGCCGCCCTGGTGGTGCCGGCCGGGCTGCGCTCGGGCTTCCTGGCGATCCGGCCCCGCCCGCCTGCGCCGGGGCCGCTGCTATGGCGGGCGGCCGGCCTGCTGGTGATGCCGGCCCTGCTGGAGGAGCTGCTCTTCCGCATCGCCCTGCTGCCCCATCCGCTGGAGGGGGCCTCCCCGGCGAACCTGCTGGCCTGGGCCGCCCTCAGCCTGGGGCTGTTCGTGCTCTATCACCCCCTCGCGGCCGCCTGGTGGTATCCGGCGGGCCGCGGCATCTTCGGCGACCCGCGCTTCCTGGTGGCCTGCACCCTGCTGGGGCTGCTCTGCACCGCCGCCTACCTGGCCACCGGCTCTCTCTGGCCGCCGGTGCTGCTGCACTGGGTGGTGGTGCTGGTGTGGCTTGAGGCGCTCGGCACGCGCACCCCCGTCCGGCATGCCTGAAGCCGGCTCCAGCCCCTGGGAATCGAGGGTCCAGCTCCGGTACCGTGGAGCGGTTCGCACCCTGGACGGATGCAGTTCAACGGGACCCTGCCCGAGTTGAAGCAGCTGCTCCAGGAGCTGGAGGTGCCCTGCCACTGGGAGCACAAGGGCGCCTTCGAGGTAGCCGTGATCGACGACGGGGTGAGCAACCTCAAGCTCAACTGGTGGCCCGGCACGGGCGTGCTGCAACTGGTGGGCGATCCGGAGCAGCGGCTGCCGCTGATCGAGAAACTGGAGCCGCGGCTCAGCGCCCGCCAGGCGGAGAGCTGATCAGGAGCTGAGCGCAGGGCCGTGCTGCGGGGGTGCCTCCCCCAGGCGCCTCTCCAGCAGCACGTAGCCACTGCAGGCCACACCGTGGTGGGCGCTGAGGGCCTGCGAGGCCCCGCCGGCCTGCATCAGGGCATGGAGGGCGCTGCGGCAACCCACTGCAGCCGCCCGGTGGTGGACCTCCTCCAGCAGCCGGTTGCCCAGGCCCGCCCACGCCCGCCCCGGCTGCACCACCAGGGTGCGCACCACGAGGGTGGTGCCGCTGCGCTGGGCCAGCAGCAGCCCCACCAGCTGGCCGTCGGCCCAGGCCAGCAGGGTGCAGGCCGGATCGGCCCGGCCCACCGGCCCCTGCAGCCAGGCCAGGAACTGCGCCTCCTCCAGGGGCAGGAAGAAGGGCTGATCGGCGAAGCCGGCGTGCACCAGCCGGTGGATCGCCCGCGGCAGCGCCCCGCCCAGGGGCCCCTGCCCCTGCAGCTCCGCCAGGCTCGTGAGCCGCACCGCCTCCAGCCCCGCGCCGCTGCGGCGGGCGGGCCGCCGGTGCTCGAGATGGTCACAGAGGCCGCAGAGGGAGTGGGCCGCCACCTGGAAGCCGCAGGCGTGCAGGTGGGCGATCCACTCGGGCCCTGGCGCCGGCTCTCCCGGAAAGCCCAGCGGCGCCCCCGTGCGACAGCGGTAGGCGTTCCAGGTGTTGCCGTCCATGGGGGCCAGCACGCGGGTGCAGCCCTGCTCCGCGAGCCGCCGGCAGGCATGCCGCAGCAGCGCGCGCGCGGCGGCGGCATCGCCGGCGCTGAGCTCCCCGATCGCCCCCACCCGTTCGCCCTGCAGCGGCGGCGTGTGCTGCCACCAGAGCGCGGCGCGGGCCAGGGGGCGGCCGCCCGCTTCGAGCTGCCAGCACTCATCCGCCGGCCAGAGACCGGGGGAGGGATCGATCCGCCGCAGCGCAAACGGGCCGACGGGCTCCGCCGGCTGGGCCTCGGCCACCACCATCCGCCGGTAGAAGAACACCCGGTCGCGGCGGTGCAGCTGCTCGGCCCGGGGGCCGTCGAAGCACCAGGTGTGCGGCGGTGCCAGCCGGCCATCGCGATCGGCCAGCCGGTTCCAGCCCACCAGCCGCGCCCCCGGCGCGGCGATGCGGTGCAGGCCGGCCAGCAGCTCCGTGGTGGCCTCCTCCGACTGGTACTCGAACACGTTGCTGAGGTTGAAGCGCTCGATCCAGCCGGCGGCGGGCTCCTCCCGGGCCAGGTAGGCGGCCAGGGAGAGGGGATGGAGCGTGAGGCGATGGCGAAAGCGGCGGATCCGCGCCACCTGCGGCGGCTGCAGCGCCCGCGGCAGGGGCCCTGGCCGGGGGAAGCTCCCCTGCAGCAGCCAGTGCAGATAGGGGTTGTCCCGGGGATCGAGTTCCACCAGCACATGGCGCAGCCGCTCCAGCAGCAGGGCGGCCTGGCTGCCGCGGCCGTAGCGCACCTGGCTGGGATCGGTGCCGAGATGGCCCAGGGCGCGGCGGGAGAAGAAGAGGTGAAACAGCAGCCGCCAGCGCCGCCCGTCCCAGCGGCGGGCATACCAGGCGGCGCGCTCCTCCGGAGCGACACCCTCCAGCAGCGGCCGCCAGGCGCCCGGCCCCCGCACCAGCGGCAGCAGCCAGCGGCGGAAGCTCTCCAGGTAGCGCTCGAAGCGTCCGGCCCGCAGCAGCCCACCGCCGATCAGGGCGGGCCGAGCGTCCCAGAAGGCCGCGGCCGAGGGGGAGAGGAGGGGGCGGCAGCGGCGGTAGAGCTCCAGGCGCCGCTGGATCCGCTCGGCTGGCAACAGCTCCGGGGACCTTTGCTCCGGGGACCCTTGCTCCGGGGGCCAGGCCCCGAGCAGCTCGAGCAGCTCGGGATGGGCGAGGCAGGTGATCGCCGCCAGCTTCAGCTCCAGCAGGGCGATCTGGGCCGGGTTGTGGTCGAGCACGATCAGGCGGGCCGGGCCCTCGGCCAGCAGCGCCAGGCTGTTGTCACCGCCCGAGGCGATCGAGAGCACCGTGCGCCCCTCCAGCGGCTGGAGAGCCTCGAGCAGAAGATCGGCGTCCTCCCAGCACTGGCCGTAGCGCAGGCTCCAGCGGCGCACGTCCTCTGCGGGCACGTTCTCTCCGGGCACGGACTCCCTCGGCTCAGTGGCCATCCCCCGCCCGGCCCAGCAGGCGCACCCCTCCGTTGCCGCCGTCGAGCTCGATCCGATCCCCGTCGGCCAGGCGATCGGCGATGCCCGCCAGCTCGGTGACCATCGGCAGCCCCACCTCTCGCGCCACGATCGCCACGTGGGAGAGGGCACTGCCGCGTTCCACCAGCAGGCCGGCGGCGTGGGGGAAGAGCAGCACCCAGCCCGGATCGGTGGAGGCCGCCACCAGGATCGGCCGGGGGCCCCGGGCGGCGCGGCGCTGCTCCAGCCAGCGGGCCGGATCCGCCACCAGCGCCACCGGTGCGCTCACCCGGCCGGGGGAGCAGCCCAGGCCGCTCCAGGAGCTCGCCTGGGGATCCTCCTCCGGCGGCGGACAGCCCTGCGGTGGAGAGCCCTGCGGCGGCGCGTCGTGGGGCAGATCGAGGTTCGGGATGCCGCGGGTGCGGAAGCGCCGCGGCAGGGGCGGGGCACTGCGGTGCGCCTGCCAGGCCTGACGGCGCAGCAGCACCAGGCCGCCGAGGTTGTCGCAGGTGCCGGTGCCCTCCACCACGGCCAGCAGTTCCTCCACTTCGAGGAACACCACGTCGCCGGCCTGATCGATCAGGCCCAGTTCCGCGAAGCGCTGGCCCAGTTCCAGCAGGATGCGGCGTGCCTGGCCGAACACGCGGGTGCGCTCGAAGCGGAGGTTCTCCCGCTCGGCCAGCAGCCGGCGCAGCCGCCGCCGCAGCCAGCCCAGCAGGAGCCGCTGCGCCGGGATGAGCCGGGCCGGCAGGGGGTGGTCCCCAGCCCCCGGGCCGGCAGCGGGGGGAGGGCCGGCAGAGGAAGCAGCGGGCGGTGGTGCAGGGTGGCGGGCGGCGGCCGCCAGGCTGCGCAGCAGCGGCAGGGGATCGTCCCGCAGGGTGCGCGTTTCCAGCTTCAGCTCCCCGAGGCAGCGATCGCCGAAGGCATCGAGGTAGTAATCCAGCTCGGCCCGCAGCCGGGGCCTCTCCACCAGGGCCGGCTCGATCTGCTCCAGGGTGCCCTCCTCCAGCAGCGCCACCAGTTCGGCATCGCCCGCCAGCGAGCCCGCCAGCGCCGTGATGCGCCGGTGGGGCTCGGCGCTGATCACCGCCCCCAGATCCCGGATCAAGCTCTGCAGCAGGCCGCCGTGCGGATCGAGCCGCCAGCGCCGGATCAGCCCGCCCAGCACGCCGTACACCACCATCGCGTAGAAGTCGTTGATCAGCGGCGCATCCCAGTGGCTGAGCAGCTGGGCCTCGATCCGCCGGTAGTGCCCCACCAGCTCATCGGGGCGGTCATCGGCCAGGGCGCGCAGCTCCGCGGGGGTCAGCAGCACCCGATCCAGGCGGCGGCGGAAGGCCCGCCGGCGGCGCTCCAGGCCGAGGGCGTTGCCCACCAGGCCCAGCAGGGCCGACGCCAGCCGCGCCAGGTCGGGCAGGAGGCCGCTGGGGGGCTCAAGCCGCAGCCGTTCCCGCTCCGCCGGCGCCAGGGGCTCGCGCACGCCGAGCATCTGCTCCAGGAAGGGGGCGTTGAGGCTGTAGCCGGGCAGCAGCGACAGCACCCGGTACCAGCTCAGCAGGTTGTAGTGGATCCGGCCCTGGTGGAAGCCGATCATCGTGGCGAACACGCCCCGGTGGCGCCGGATCACGGCCGGCCGCACCCCCATGAAGCGGCAGAAGCCGCAGTACACCTCGGTGTAGGCCTTGCGGGCGAAGGAGAAGGTGAGCGGTGTGGTGACGCCGGAATAGCTCTCCACGATGTTGCTGTTGTCCCACAGCCCCGGGGCGCCGTCGGGATCGATGCGGCCCCGCAGGGTGGTGATCGGCCGCACCTGCAGCAGCCAGAGCCGCCCCGCCGCATCGAGGGCCCACTCCACGTCCTGGGGGCCGCCGAGCCGGCGCCCCAGCTCCCGCACCAGATCGCTGAGCCGGCCCAGGGTGGCGTCGTCGAGCAGGGGGCGCCGGCCCGGGCGCGCCTGCCGCTCCAGGATCCTCCCCTCCCGGTCCACGCCGTAGCGATCGCCGCTGCTGCGGCCGGCAACGAGATCATGGGCCAGGCCCGGCACGGCCTGGATCAGGGTGAGGCCCCGCCGGCCGCCGGGCAGC
>JBMLOS010000106.1:0-2581 GCA_049242845.1 Prochlorococcaceae cyanobacterium | reverse complement strand
ATCTTCGAGCCGATCTGGAACCGCAACTACATCGCCAACGTGCAGATCACCGCTGCCGAAACGGTGGGGGTGGAGGAGCGGGCGGGCTACTACGAGAGCTCCGGGGCCCTGCGCGACATGGTGCAGAACCACCTCACCCAGATCCTGGCCCTCACGGCGATGGAACCGCCGGGCCGCTTCGATCCGGAGGCGATCCGCAACGAGAAGGCCAAGGTGCTGCAGTCGGCCCACCTGGCCCGGGAGGACGAACCCTGGAAGTGCTGCGTGCGCGGCCAATACGCCGCCGGCGGCAGCCGCAGCCAGCCCCTGAGCGGCTACCGGCAGGAGCCGGGGGTGAATCCCAACAGCACCACCGAAACCTATGTGGCGATGAAGGTGTTCATCGACAACTGGCGCTGGCAGGGGGTGCCCTTCTATCTGCGTACCGGCAAGCGCCTGCCCAAGCGTCTCAGCGAGGTGGTGCTCACCTTCCGGGAGGCGCCGGTGCACCTGTTCGACGCCGCCGGCGGCGCCCCCACGCCCAACCAGCTGATCCTGCGCATCCAGCCCGACGAGGGCGCAGACATCAAGTTCGAGGTGAAGGCTCCCGGCTCGGGGATGCGCAGCCGCCCGGTGGACATGGCGTTCTCCTACGACGAATCGTTCGGGGAGCCGTCCGACGAGGGCTACGTGCGCCTGCTGGCCGACGCCATGCTGGGGGAACCCACCCTGTTCACCCGCAGCGACGAGGTGGAAGCGGCGTGGCGGCTGTACACCCCGCTGCTGGAACTGATCGAGGAGGCGCCCTGGCAGCTGCCGGTCCATCCCTACGAGGCCCGCACCTGGGGCCCGGCCGCCTCCGACAACCTGCTGGCCGAAGACGGCCTGATCTGGCGCCGCCCCGAGGCCCCCCCCGCCCCGTAGTTGAAAACCATCGGACCCCACCCATGCGCCTCACCCGTTCCGCCCCTCCCGCTCCCCACCCCCCTCGCGCCATGTCCACCCAGCTCACCCTCCAGGCGCCCCTCGAGGTGCCGCCCGCGGAGGTCACCCCCTACCTCGAGCGCCTCTGGCACGACGGCCTCGAGGGCTCCACCGGCGCCGCCACCTTCACCCTGCTGGTGTGGGATCCGGCCTGGCTGGAGCAGCAGCTGGTGCGCATGGGGCGGGTGGACGGCCCGATCACCGGGCTCGACCGGGCGGATGTGCTCGACGCCGCGCGCGAGGTCGTGTCGCTCGTGGGCCTTCCCCACAGCACGGCGCCGATGGATCCGCGGCTGGCCTGGGCCCTGGGGCAGCAGCCCGGCGGCCATGAGGCCACCGATCTGCGCGGCCGCACGGTGGAAAGCGCCATCAGCAGCCTCACGCCGCGCCGTCTGATCACCCTGGCGCCCACCCTCGACGACGGCCATCCCCTCGAAACCCTGGTGGCGGCCTACTGCCCGCTGCCGGACGACGGCGGCATCGGTGGGGCCGCCTGCGGCGACGTGGTGGTGCTGCGGGGCGGCATGGGGGCGCTGAAACAGGGCCTGGCCCTGCTGCAGGGGCTTGTCGGCGACGATCTCCCCTGCTGGGTGTGGTGGAACAGCAGCCTCGACGAACCGCCGGAGATGCTGGAGGCGCTGGCGCCGCCGCCGCGGCGGCTGGTGATAGACACCACCCTCGGCGATCCGCGCCGCTGCCTGGAGGTGCTGGTGGATCGCATCGACCGGGGCCAGGCCCTCAACGACCTCAACTGGCTGCGGTTGCGCAGCTGGCGCGAATCGCTGGCGATGGTCTTCGATCCCCCCTCCCGGCGCGATGCCCTGGGCCGGGTGGTGCAGCTCGACATCGACGTGGAGGGGGAGCACCCGGTGAAGGGGCTGCTGCTGGCGGCCTGGATCGCCGACCGCCTGGGCTGGCACCTGGTGGCCCGCGAGAGCGTGGAGGCCGACGTGGGCTCCGGCATCGCCGCCGAATTCCAGCGCACCGACGGCGCCACCGTGCGCTTCAAGCTGATGCCCGTGCCGGTGGGGGTGCCCAAGGCCCATCCCGGGGCGATCGTGGGCCTGCGGCTGATCTGCGAACCCACTGGCCGCCCGCCCCTGTGCGTGATCCTCTGCTCCGAATCCGGCGGCTGCATGCGGCTGGAATCGGGCGGGATGGCCTCGATGGAACTGGCCGAGGAGGTGGTGCCCCTGCCGGAGGAGAGCGAGGAGCGGGAGCTGGCCCGGCTGCTCGGCGGCGGCCACGACACCACCAATCCGCTGCTGGCCGCCGCCGCCCCCCTGGCGGCCGAACTGCTGCCGGAGTGAGGACACCGGCTGGCAGGCTGGCCCCGATCCTTACGCCCGTCGCCGCCCCTTGAGCTGCCTGATCGCGGCGCCCTGCAGCGGCAGTGGCAAGACCCTGCTCACCCTGATGCTCACGGCCCTGGCCCGCCGGCGGGCCCTGACCGTGCAGCCGTTCAAGGTGGGGCCGGATTATCTGGATCCCCAGTTGCTGAGCGCGGTGGCGGGGCGCCCCTGCCGCAACCTCGATCCGCTCCTCTGCGGTGACGACTGGGTGCGGAACTGCTTCCACTGGCACGGCAGCCGGGCCGACCGGGTGGTGGTGGAGGGGG
>JBMLOS010000105.1:9666-18672 GCA_049242845.1 Prochlorococcaceae cyanobacterium | reverse complement strand
GCCAGATTGATCGGCTTGAAGGTGGAGCCGGGCTCGTAGAGGTCCTGCACGGACCACTCGCGGAACAGACCGGGATTGAACTTCCAGAAGCGGTTCGGGTCGTAGGTGGGGGTGGAGGCCAGGGCCAGGAGCTCGCCGTTGCGCACATCCATCACCAGGGCCACCCCCCGCTTGGCCTTCCAATGCTTCACCTGCCGGGTGAGGGCCTGCTGCGCCACCTGCTGCAGGCGGGCATCGAGGGTGAGCTGCAGCCGCAGATCGTCGCCGTAGAGCACCCCGGCCTGCAGACCCTCCGGCAGGGGGGTGCCATCGGCGCCCCGGCGCATCTTCAGCACCGCCTCATGGCGCTGCAGATCCCGGTCGCGGCTCTGCTCCAGGCCGGCCTGGGGCACGCGCTCCAGGTTGAGGAAGCCCACCACGTTGGCAAACAGGGAGCCCTGGGGATAGAGCCGCTGGGGGTAGGCCTCCAGATCGAGGCCGCTGATCCCCAGGGAGCGCACCCGCTCGGCGGTCTCCGGATCCAGATCGGTGGCGAGCTTCACGCCGGAGCGGCGCCCGCCGATGCGGTCCTGCAGGGTGGCCGGCGGCAGGGCCAGCACCGGGGCCAGCCGGGCCACCACATCGGCAGCGGGACGCACCTCCTGCGGATCGTCGCCGGGGAGGTTGAAGTAGCGGGGGTGGGCCCAGAGGGTGTAGCGCTCCTCGTCGAGGGCCACCAGCCGGCCGGAACGGTCCACGATCGTGCGCCGCTTGCCGATCGGCACGGTGGCGTGGGTCTGGATGGCCCGCGCCCGGGCCTGCAGCCGCGGAGCCTCCACCACCTGAAGCCAGGCCAGGCGTGCCGCCAGGCCCACCAGACCGGTCGCCAGCAGCAGATACACCGCCACCAGCCGCCGGGGAGAAATCGGCTGCAGGTCCACCACCCGAGGGTTGCCCCGGCGACGCGGGCGGGGATCACTCGTCGATGCCGCCATGGCGAGGTGGACGCGGGAGAACGGGGCAGCGGGGCTCCCCGCGGGAGCACAGCAGACGGAGGAGAACCCTCAGTAGCCGGAGGAGATCCGATCGAAGCGGATGCTGGCCAGCAGGGGAGCCTGGCCGCGGCCATTGGCCTGCGGCGGAGCGGGAAGGTACACCAGCTTCTCACTGCTGGTGGGCTCCACCAGGCCGGCGGTGCGGGCCAGGCCGAGGTGATGCTGCTCCAGCACGGCGGTGGCCTCCTGCAGGCGGTGCTCCAGCACCTGGGAGGATTCGAGCTTCTGGTAGCTCCGGCCCCACTGGGCCTGCCAGTAGAGGGTGAGGGCGCTGAGGCCGAGCATGGCCAGCCCCAGGCCCACCAGGGCACCGTCACTGGCGCGGTGGAAGCTGGCCAGCCAGGGGGACGAGCGCTCGGCGCGGCCCGAGGCGAGGGAACCCTGGATCAGCTCGAGGGAGCGTCGGGCCCGGGCGCGCGGCTGGAACTGGGGGGAGGGGGAGGCGACCAAGACCCGGCAGGAATCTGCGCAAGTGAACCATTGAACGCCAGGGCCAGCAAGCTCAGGGGGAGCCATTTCCGAATCCCCACAGGATCGGGACTATCCGCCGCCCAGCAGCAGCAGGTTCGAGAAGGTGAGGCCGTTCCAGAGGGCATGCATCAGGGCGCAGGATCCGAGCCGTCCGCCCCGCAGCCGCAGCCAGCCCAGACCCACCCCCAGCACGAACAGCGGCGCCAGTTCCCCCAGGCTCAGATGGGCCAGGGCGAAGAGGGCGGCGCTGCCCAGCACGGCGCCGCCCCCGCCGAGCCGGCGCGCCAGCACCGGCAGCAGCACGCCGCGGAAGAGGGTTTCCTCGAACAGTGGGGCCAGCACCAGGGCCGTGAAGGCGAAGCAGAAGAGCGCGGCCGGATCGCCGCTGGTGAGCACCAGTTCCAGCAGCGGGTTGCTGCCGCTCGGATCGCTCCAGATCCACTGGAGCAGCCAGCCCACCAGCGCCACCAGAGGCAGCACCATCAGCAGATGGGAGCCCGCCCAGCGGAGGCTGAGCGTGAGCGGCTGCCAGCGCCACTGCAGCCAGCCGCCCTCCGGGGCCGGCCCCAGGCCCCGCAGCTGCAGGGTGAGCAGCACCAGGGGCGCCAGCATCAGCCCCAGGTAGAGGCCGAGCACCTGCAGCCCCTGGGCCAGGGGCGCATCCGGCGCCAGGGAGCCGAGGGCCGCCGCCAGCAGCGGCTGCAGCAGCACCGGGGTGAGCACCTCACCCAGCAGCACGAAGCCTCCTGCGATTAGCAGGGTCACCTCCACCCCGGAGAGGGTGGGCCCCAGCAGGGGCGGGGGCAGCGCCAGGCGGCCCCGGGCCAGCTGCCATCCCAGGCGCACCAGCAGGCCGATGCCGATCAGCAGCAGCAGGGCCGGCAGCACATTGATGCCCAGCAGCCGCCACAGGGCCGAGCGGGAGCGGGCCGGCTCCAGGCAGAGCTCCCCGCCGCCGCCGAGCTGCTCACAGCCCAGCCGCCGCAGCAGCGGGCTGGGCCCCCAGGGCTCCAGCAGGGTGGCGATCCGGTCGGCCGGGGTGAGCACCGCCGCCAGGACCGGATCGGCCGGGGGCGGCAGCGGCGGCGACGGCCGCTGCAGCAGCACCTCCACCAGAGGGAGCTGGGAGGCCGGCAGGGAAGGGTCGCTGCGCAGATCCTGGAGCAGGGATTCAGCCCGGGCGGGATCACCGCCGCGGCGCTCCAGCAGGGCCCACTGCAGCCTCTGGGCCGGGGAGGCACTGGTGCCGGGGAGCTCATCGAGGCTGGCCAGTTCCTCCCGCAGGGCGCCGAGGGGGTCGGCGCCCACCAGCGGCAGCCGCAGGGGCTGGGGCACCACCGGCGCCGCCAGGGCGGCCAGCTCGAGCTGGCGCAGGTCGAGGGCCAGGGCCACCGAGGGCCTCTGGAGGCTGTCCAGAAGGCCGTTCAGCCACACCAGGGCGCTCAGGGCCAGGCTGAGAAAGGCCAGGGCGGACTTCCAGGATCCGGTGGGAGTGGCCATGGGGTGCGCCGCGGGCCTGGGGATTCTGGGGCCCTCCCATACGATGACCGGGCCGCGCCGCATCCCCGTGCCCCTCCGGTTGGTTCTGGTCCGCCACGGGCTGAGCACCTACAACACCGAACACCGCATCCAGGGGCGGGACGATCTCTCGAGCCTCACCGAGCAGGGCCGGCAGCAGGCACGCTTCACCGGGGAGGCCCTGCGGGAGGTGAAGCTCGATGCGGTGCACACTTCCCCCCTGAGCCGCGCCCACGACACGGCCCGCACCCTGCTCGAGGCCCATGGCGGCGGCCTGCAGGCCAGCCCGAGCGATGGTCTGCTGGAAATCGACCTGGCCCCCTGGAGCGGCCTGCTGCGCGGTGAGCTGAAGCAGCGCTTTCCCGAGGAGGAGCGGCTCTGGCGCGAGGCCCCCGAAGCCCTGGAACTGCGCCGGCCCGATGGCAGCACCTACCGGCCGGTGGTGGAGCTGATGGAGCAGGCCCGCCTCTGGCTGGCCGCCCTGGTGGAGGAACACCGCCAGGCCCTGGGCAGCTCGGCCACGACCACGGTGCTGGTGGTGGCCCACAACGGCATCCTGCGCTGCCTGCTGCTGAGCCTGCTGGGGCTGCCCGCCGCGGGATTCCGGCGTCTGCGGCTGGACAACGCCTCGATCTCGGTGCTCAACCTCAGCGGCGATCCGGCGGCGCCGGAGGTGCAGGTGGAATCGCTGAACGGCACGGCCCACCTCGGCACCGCCCTGCCCCCCCGCGGCGAAGGGGTCCGCCTGCTGCTGGTACGCCACGGCGAGACCGACTGGAACCGCCAGGGGCGCTTCCAGGGCCAGATCGACATTCCCCTCAACGGGAACGGCCTGGCCCAGGCCCATGCAGCCCGCCGCTTCCTCTCAGACGTGAGCCTGCAGCGGGCTTACACCAGCGTGATGTCGCGGCCGCGGCGCACGGCGGAAACGATCCTCGAGGACCATCCCGGCGTGCCGCTCACCAGCACCCGCGGCCTGGTGGAGATCGGCCACGGCCTCTGGGAAGGTTGCCTGGAGGCGGAGATCGCCGAGCGCTGGCCCCAGCTGCTGGCCGACTGGAAGCGCGAACCCGAGACGGTGCAGATGCCCGAGGGGGAGACCATCCAGGATGTATGGGAGCGCTCGGTGCGCACCTGGGAGGTGATCGCCGGCAGCCTCGCTGCCGCCGAGACCGCCCTGGTGGTGGCCCACGACGCCGTGAACAAGACCATCCTCTGCAGCCTGCTCGGCCTCACTCCGGCGGACATCTGGGCGATCAAGCAGGGCAACGGCGGCGTCACCGTGATCGATTACCCCCGCGGCCTGGCGGGCGGGCCGGTGGTGAGCGCCCTCAACCTCACCGCCCACCTCGGCGGCGTGCTCGACCGCACCGCCGCCGGCGCCCTCTGATCGCGCCATGGAGCGCCGGCTGCTGCGGAACGTGCATCTGCTGGAGGGGCAGGATCTGCCGCCCCGGCGCACCGATGTGCTGATCGAGGGCCGGCAGTTGCTGGCCGAGGGGGAGGAGGCCCACCGCCGCGCCGCCGGCTCCGCCATGGCCGAACTCGACGCCCGTGACTGCTGGCTCGCCCCGCCCCTGGTGGATCCCCACAGCCTGCTGGAGGAGCCCTGCGACGGTCGCGCCGAGACCCTCGCCAGCCTGGCGGCGGCGGCGGCGGCCGGGGGCTACGGCACCGTGGCGCTGCTGCCCCGGGCCGTCGGCTGGCGGGATCGCCCCGAACGGCTCCATCTCGCCTGGGAGCCCCCCCTGCGGCTGCGTCTGTGGGGCAGCCTCTCCCTGGAGGGCGAGGAGCGCGACCTGGCCCCCCAGGCCGACCAGCTGACGGCCGGTGCGGTGGGCCTCGCAGCCGACGACCATCTCCCCTCCCTCGGCCTGCTGGAGAGCTCCCTGCGGCTGGCGGAGATGGGCTCCCAGCCTTTGCTCGTGGCACCGCGGGCCACGCCCCTCACCCGCCAGGGTTTCGTGCGGGAGCGGGTGGAGGCCCTGCGGGCCGGCTGGCCCCTCGATCCGGTGGTGAGCGAGACCCTCCCCCTGCAGAGCCTGCTGGCCCTGCAGGAGGCCCATCCCGCCGTGCGGATGGTGCTGATGAACCTCTCCACCAAGGAGGCGGTGGAGGTGCTGCGCCGCCAGCCCGCGCCGCCGCCCGCCACCGTGAGCTGGTGGCATCTGCTGGCGGACAGCGGCAACCTGCGGCCGGAGGAGGAGGGCTGGCGGGTGACCCCTTCCCTCGGCAACGCGGCCGACCGCGAGACCCTGATCGGGGCCCTCGCCGAGGGGCTGATCCAGGGCGTGGCCGTGCACCACGTGCCGCTCGACAGCGAGGAGCGCCTGCTGCCCCTGGACCAGCGCCGCGCCGGGGTGGCGGGCCATGGCCTCGCCCTCACGCTGCTGTGGCAGGAGCTGGTGGAGCGGCGCGGCTGGAGCGTGCCCCAGCTCTGGCAGGCCCTCTGCTGGGGACCCGCCCGCCTGCTGGGGGAGGAGCCCGAACGGCTCAGCTTCCCCGGCGAGCGCTGGATCCTCTACGACCCGGCCGCCTCGTGGACCTGGAACCAGGGCACTTGCCCCTCCCGGGCCGCCAACCAACTCTGCTGGGGCCAGACCCTGACGGGGCGCGTGCGGGCCTCCGGACTCACGGAGCCGGCGAGCTGGCAGCTGGAGCCGGAGCCGGATCCAGGCTCCCCATCTTGTTGAAGGGGAAGAAGCGCCAGAAGGCCCGGCCGATGATCTCCTTCTGCGGCAGGAAGGGCCCGCCCGGCCAGAAGCGCGCATCCCAGCTGTTGGCCCGGTTGTCGCCGAGCACCACCACATGGCCCGGCGGCACCACGGTGTTGAGGGTCCGGCAGGGGCCGATGCCCTGGCTGTCCACGGGGCAGTAGTTGCGCACGTAGGGCTCCTGCAGCCGCACGCCGTCGATGAACACCCGGCCGCGGGGATCCACCGCCACCTGCTCGCCGGGCAGGGCCACCACCCGCTTGATGTAGGCATCGCAGGCGGGCACCTGCAGCCCCGGAATCGTGCCGAGGAACGGCAGGTTCACCAGCAGACAGCGGAGCGGGTTGGGGTTGCGGTCGGTGGCCAGCACCGGATCGAAGTGATACGGCGAGTGGAACACCACGATCTCGCCGCGGCGGGGCTCCCGGCTCCGGTAGGAGAGCTTCTCCACCAGGAGGCGGTCCTGCAGCTGCAGGCCGGGCAGCATCGAGCCGGAGGGGATGTAGCGGGCCTCCATCAGGAACTGGCGGATGCCCAGGGCCACCACCAGGGTGATCAGCACGCTGCGCCAGAACGCCCAGGGGTTCTCGGCCGGAGCCGGGCTGGGGCCGTCGTCCTCCTGGGGGCCGCCGCCCGTGGGACCGGCGGGGGCCTGGGGGGGGAGCGGGGAGCCTTCGGGCTCGCCGGAGGATTGGGGCAGGGAATCGCTCAAGGGAGTGCTCGTGGGCGGCAGGGCGCGCCGAGCCAGGCAGATTAGGCAGAGATCGGCCCGGTGCCCGTTCCATGGCGCGTCCCCGCTGGCAGGCTCAGGCTCCACGCCGCCGTGACGGGCCCAGCCTGGCCTGGGATCGCTTCGTGGCGCTGTGGGCAGCGGTGAACCTGCTCTGGGTGGGCTTCGATCTCACCTACATCCCCCTGCGCAACTTCTGGCTGCAGCGCACCCTCTACCCGCTGCCCTCGCTGCCGCTGCGGCTGCCTCTGCCCTTCCTGCCGGATCTCACCCCCCTGGTGGATCCGATCAAGGGGATCGAGCCCCACCGGGAGACCCAGGCCTACCTGGAGCAGTTCGAGCGGCTGGACCGGGCCCTGCTGCAGAGCTCGCCCGGGGTGCTGAGCCCGGAGCAGGAACTGCTGCTGGCGCGGCAGGTGAAACTCACGGAGCAGATGATCGACTCCAACCCGTTCCTCACGGCGAATGCCTCGGGGACCCTGGAGAAGATCAAGAACCTCCTGCGCCAGCGGGCCGACCTCAGCTCCGCCCGCCAGGCATCGGCGGTGCTGCTGTCGCCGGAGTGGCTCGGCCGCCATCCCTGGACGAAGGAGCGGCTCTTCTGGCAGGAGAAGGTGCTGCCGCTGGTGGCCACCAACTACTGGCGCTCGATCGATGAGAACGGCCGCCCCACCGACCATTTCTGGTTCTACGACCTGGTGGCCTTCCAGAGCGTCTTCGCGCTGGACATCCTGCTGCGGGCGATCCGCAGCCGCCGCCGCCTGCCGGGCCTGAGCTTGCGCGACGCCCTGCTGCGCCGCTGGATCGATCTGCCCCTGCTGCTGCCCTTCTGGCGCTGGCTGCGACTGGTGCCGGTGGTGGAGCGGCTGCAGTCGAGCGGGCTGATCAACCTGGAGCCCCTGCGGGCCGTGATCAGCCGGGGCGTGGTGGCGATGCTGGCGGTGGAGCTGTTCGAGGTGCTGGCCCTGCAGCTGGTGGACGGCCTGCAGCAGCTGGTGCGCTCCCGCCGCTGGCCCGAGCGGCTGCGGGCCCTGCGCAGCCACCAGAGCGTGATCCAGCCCCAGGAGCGGGAGGTGGTGGAGCTGGTGCGGATCTGGGGTCCGCTGCTGCTGAACCGGGTGGCGCCGCGGCTGGAGCCGGAACTGCAGGGGGTGCTGGGCCATGCCCTGCAGCAGAGCCTGCAGAACACGATCGTGCCGGCGCCGCTGCGGCGGATCCAGGTGCTGCTGCAGATGGAGGAGGGCCTCAGCCGGCAGCTCGCGACCGGCATGGTGGAAAGCCTGCTGGAGGTGTCCCGCGGCACGGGGGAGCGACTGCAGCAGCGCGACGACCTGCAGCTGGAACTGCTGCAGCGCTGCATCGACCGCTTCTGGGAGGAACTGGCGGCGGCCCTGGAGGGAGGCGAGGCGCTGATCCGCTCCCAGGCGCTGCTCTGCTCCCTGCTAGAGCAGATGAAGCGCACCTACGTGGGGCAGATCAACCGGGCCAGCATCACGGCCCTGATCGAGGAACTCGAGGAGATCACCCTGCCCTCAGCCGATGGCACCTGGATCGATCCCCGGGAGTCCCCGGAGACGGAGGAGAAGCCCAGCTGACACCGCGGAGCGAAGCGGTGGTTCCAAGCGGTGGTTCGAAACCCCGGACGAAGGGTCGGATCAATCCGCCGGCGCGCAGAAGAGCTCCCACTCCTCCGGGGCGAAACCGGTGAGGATGCGTCCGTCTCCGCGCACCAGAAACGGCCGCTTGATCAGCTTGCCGTCGGCGCCGAGGGCCTCCAGGGCCGCTGCATCATCCATGGCCTTCACCGCAGCGGCCCCGAGCGCCCGGTAGCTCTGGCCGCTGGTGTTGAACAGGCGCCGCCGGCCCAGCTGCTCGAGGGCGGCGGCGAGTTCCTGGGCCGAGGGCGGCGTGCGGGTGATGTCGAGCAGCTCGGGTTCAAGCCCCCGCTGCCGGAGCCACTGCTGCGCCTTGCGGCAGGTGGAGCACTGGGCGTAGGCGTAGAGGCGCCAGCCGCTCACCTCACTTCTTGCCCACCAGGGACTTGATGGCACCCATCAGGCTGTTGGAGCCCTTGCCCACACCGGCATCGGGGCGGGTGCGCACGGTCACGTCACCGTTCACGGTGGTGCGGCAGCTGAGGCGGTAGTTGGCCGGACGATCGGCCAGGTACACCTCCTCGACGTCGCTGCGGGGGGAGAGATTGCGCTGCCCCTCGATCACCTCGACCACACATGTGCCGCACTGGCCCAGGCCACCGCAGTTGTTGAGATTGTTGAGGCCCTTGTAGGGATTGATGCCGGCATCCAGGGCGGCCTTGCGCAGATTCGCCCCTTCGATGCAACCGACCTGCTGGCCTTCGCGTTCGAAACGGATGGTGGGCACGGTCGATCCGGGGGGAATGGGCGCCGCCCAACTTAGGGCACACACCGCGGCTCTCCGGCCGGATTCGATCGGCCTGCAACGGAGTGTTGAGCTGGCGGGGCGATGCCTAGCATCGGCCCACCCATCCCGCGCAGCCGCCGTGGCCGAGGCAGACCCG
>JBMLOS010000105.1:0-9656 GCA_049242845.1 Prochlorococcaceae cyanobacterium | reverse complement strand
CGACGGCTACGACCGGGTGGTGCAGCGCCTGATCCCGGGCTACGCGAGCCTGGCGCGGCTCGGGGTGGCGCTGCTGGCCGCCTCCCCCAAGGCGGGTCCGGCCGGCACCTCGGTGCTGGTGGCCGGCTGCGGCACCGGCGCCGAGCTCCTGGAGGCCCGCCGGCAGCGGCCCGACTGGCAGCTCACCGCCACCGACCCCTCCAGCGAGATGCTGGCCATCGCCCGGGCCCGTCTGGAGGGCGGCGAGGGCATCGAGTGGCGCCAGAGCACCGTGGAGACCCTGTCCGAGGCCGAGGGCATGGCGGAGCGCTTCGATGGGGCCCTGTCGGTGCTGGTGCTGCAGTCGCTGCCGGATGACGGCAGCAAGCTGGCCTTCCTGGCGGCCCTCTCGCGCACGCTCCGGCCGGGGGGCCAGCTCGTGCTGGTGGACCTGATGCAGCCCGAGCGCTCCCCCCTGCAGGGCCAGGTGGAGAGTGCCTGGCTGGGCTATCAGCAGGCCAGCGGCCTCGACAGCGCCGAGGAGGAGCGCAGCCTCCTGACCCAGGGCACCCACCCGATCGGCCTGGCGCGGCTCACCGCCCTGGTGAACGCAGCGGGCTTCGGGGATCCGGCCCGGATCTTCCAGGCTCTCAACTACGAGGGATTCCTGCTGCAGAAGGCCCTCTGATCGGCCGCCTCGATGCAGCGCTGCAGCAGGGCCGGCACCGCATCGGCATCGAGCCAGCCGGTGATGGTGGTGACCCTGCCCTCGAGATTCTTGTAGATGCGGAAGAACTCGGCCACGTCCTCCAGCTGGGCGGGGGCGATCTGGCGGATGCTGCTCACCCCGGCCTGGCGCGGATCGGCCACGGGTACGCAGAGCAGCTTGCCGTCGTGGGCGCCGCTGTCGATCATGTCGAGGATGCCGATCGGCCGCGCCGCGATCAGGCAGCCCGCGAAGGTGGGCTCCTCCATGATCACCATCGCGTCGAGGGGAGCTCCGTCCTCGGCGAGGGTATTGGGCACGAAGCCGTAATCGAACGGATAGCGCACGGAGGAGTGCAGCACCCGATCGAGGGCCATGATGCCGGCCTTGGCGTTGTACTCGTATTTGTTGCGGCTCCCGGCCGGGATCTCAACGATCAGGTTGACCAGTCCGGGGGCCGGGCAGGCCGCCAGTTGGCTCAGATCCATGGGACGGATCGCGCAGGGGGGTGGACATCCGGGCCTCCAGCGGCACAGCCGAAGGCAGCCAGACCGGTGGCTCGTCGATCACGCTAACGAGCGGCACGACCAGGGTGGAGAGGGCGATTCCGAAGCCCAGCAAAGGGGTCCAGGGGGAGGGGAAAGGCTCATCCCGCCTCCCAGCTGAGCCGTCGGGGGACGGAGAAGTCCGGCCCCGACTGGGGGGTTCCTCCGCCGGCTCGAGGGAAGCCTGCAGGAGGGAGGCACCGGGTTCCTGGAGACCGGCCGTGCTCAGGGAAGGGGGAGCCGGGGCAGGACGCTGGGCCAGGGCGGCAGGAGGAGGTTGGTCCATGGAGAGGGGAACCCCGCGGGGCCTTTGGCGCCGCTGGCATCTCTGAAGCTTCTGGGAACCTCAGGGACGCCGGAGGGAGGAGGGTTCCGGAATGGGATCGAAAGGGAGATCTGAATCTGGCACCCCCGGCAACCCTTCGGCGGTGCCGCAGGCTGCCGGTGCTCCGGGCTGGTGCAGGTCGCGGGTGCTTCAGGCGGCGGGCCGGGCCTGGTCGTAGGAGTCGCGATGGCTCACCAGGGAGGGGGGCACTTCCTCCAGGGCATCGAGGCGGCCGCGAATCGCCCGCAGTTCCTCCAGGATGGCGCCGAGCAGCTGCTGGGTGGCGGTGGAAGGGGAGTTGAGAACCTCCACCGTCACCTCCTTGATCCGCAGCACGTCCCGGGCGAAGCGCGCCACCTCGTTCGGGTGGAAGAGCAGGGGCTCCTTCTGGTCGCTGCGGTACTCGGGGTTGAGCTTGCGGGGGTTGAAGGGGGGATTGAGGTTGCGCGGATCGGTGTTGGTGTAGCGGTACACCGAGGCCCGCGAACGGTTCAGGGCCTTCTGCACCTCATCGATGCCGATCAGGCCATCCGGGGTCACGCCGGCGCCATCCCCGACACCCGGGGCATCAGCCGCGGCAGTAGCACAGCTCAGGCCCTCGGGGGCGGAGCGCAGCCCGGAGGAGAGCCCCGTGAAGCCCGCTGGAGCAGTGGGAGCGGCGGAGGCAGAAGCCCCGACCGGGGAGATCGCCGCCGGTGCCACCCCCCCTGATCCAACCGATGATCCAGGGAAGGGGGGCATGAGACGACGTCGGGACAGCTGGGAATCGGGCCAGATCTTAGCAAAGGTTCCCTGGCGCGCCAGTGCTTCCGGCCGTTGGCAGACCCTTCGGCAACCGTCCCGCGCCCCCTTGCCGAATCGACCGGAGCACGGTGAGGGGCCCCAACCGGTCCGCGGCGGCAGGGCAGTTCAACGGAGGGACGGTGGTAGCTTCCCAGGCCCCTCGCCCTCCCTGGAATGCGCGTCTCCCGCCTGATGCTGGTGACGCTGCGGGACGATCCGGCCGAGGCCGAGATCCCTTCCCACAAGCTGCTGCTACGGGCCGGCTACATCCGCCGCATCTCCTCCGGCATCTACGCCTACCTGCCCCTGCTCTGGCGGGTGCTGCGCAAGGTGTCGGCGATCGTGCGGGAGGAGCTCGATGCCACCGGCGCCCTCGAGACCCTGCTGCCCCAGCTCCAGCCCGCGGATCTCTGGGAACGGAGCGGCCGCTGGGCGGGCTACACCGCCGGCGAGGGGATCATGTTCCACCTGGAGGACCGCCAGGGCCGGGAGCTGGGGCTGGGTCCCACCCATGAAGAGGTGATCACCGCCCTGGCGGCCGATCTGCTGCGTTCCTACCGGCAGCTGCCGGTGAACCTCTACCAGATCCAGACCAAATTCCGCGATGAGATCCGGCCGCGGTTCGGCCTGATGCGGGGGCGCGAATTCATCATGAAGGATGCCTACTCCTTCCACGCCGATGAGGAGTGCCTGCGCCGCACCTACGCGGCGATGGACCAGTCCTACCGGCGCATCTTCAGCCGCTGCGGCCTGCGGGCCGTGGCCGTGGAGGCCGATAGCGGGGCGATCGGCGGCTCCGCCAGCCAGGAGTTCATGGTCACCGCCGAGGCCGGCGAAGACCTGATCCTCACCAGCACCGACGGCCGCTACGCCGCCAACCAGGAGCGGGCCGTGTCCCTCGCCCCGGAGGCCGAACCCCTGGCGGTGGAAACCGCCCGCGAGCTCCCCACCCCGGGCCAGGCCACGATCGAGCAGCTCTGTGGAGCCCATGGCTTCCACCCCACCCAGATCGTGAAGGTGCTGCTCCTGCTGGCCCGCTTCGCCGACGGCCCGGCCCAGCCGCTGCTGGTGAGCCTTCGCGGCGATCAGCAGCTCAATGATGTGAAGCTCGCCAATGCCGTGCAGGCGCGGCTGGGGGGCGAGAGGGGTCCGCTGCTGGAGCTGGCGCCGCTGACGCCCGAACAGGTGGAGCGCCAGGGCCTGGCCCCCCTGCCCCTGGGATTCGTGGGGCCGGATCTGGAGGATGGGCTCCTGGCGGGCGCCCGGGACTGGAGCCCGGCCTTCCTGCGGCTGGCGGATGCCACTGCCACCGCCCTGGAGCGGTTCGTGTGCGGCGCCAACCGGCCTGACCACCACCGCGTGGGCATCGACTGGGCCGAGCTCGGCGCCCCCCCCGAAAGCCTCGACCTGCGCGCCGCCCAGAGCGGCGACCGCTGCCTGCACGATGCCTCCCAGCAGCTCGAGGCCGCCCGCGGCATCGAGGTGGGCCACATCTTCCAGCTGGGGAGGAAATACTCCGAAGCCCTCGAGGCCCGCTTCACCAACGAGGCCGGCATGGACGAGGCCCTGTGGATGGGCTGCTACGGCATCGGGGTCTCCCGGCTCGCCCAGGCCGCGGTGGAGCAGCACCACGACGGCAACGGCATCTGCTGGCCGGTGTCGATCGCGCCGTTCGAGGCGATCGTGGTGATCGCCTCCAGCCAGGACCCGCGCCAGGTGGAACTGGCGGGCAGCCTCTATGCCGCCCTGCAGCAGGCAGGCATCGACGTGCTGCTCGACGACCGCGACGAACGGGCCGGGGTGAAGTTCAAGGACGCCGATCTGATCGGCATCCCCTGGCGCGTGGTGGTGGGCCGAGGGGCCGCCGAGGGACAGGTGGAGCTGGTGGAGCGGGCCGGCGGCGAGCACCGCGATCTGGCGGCAGGCAACCTGGTGTCCACCCTGGTGCCCTTGATCGAGGCGGGCCGCCGCGGCCTGGCGGACGCCTGAGCACAGGAGGTCCGGAGGCCGATCCCTAGGATCGCCCAGACCTGCCTGGAACCGATGGCTGCCCTCTGGAGACGCATCCGGCACCACCTCCGTGGCGCCCTGGTGGCCCTCGGCCTCTGCGCCCTGCTCACCCTCTCGGCCTGCGGCTCCACCACCGGCCTCACCGGCAACTACGTGGACGACACGGTGGCCGTGGCCCAGCGGCTGCTGGCCACGATCGAGATTCCCCAGGACGATCCTGGCCATGCGGCTGCCGAGACCGAGGCCCGGGCCCTGATCAACGACTACATGGCCCGCTACCGCCCCCAGAGCAGCGTGAACGGCCTGAGTTCGTTCACCACCATGCAGACGGCCCTCAACTCCCTGGCGGGCCACTACGCGGGCTACGCCAACCGTCCCCTGCCCGACGCCCTGCGGGATCGGCTGGAGAAGGAACTGCAGAAGGCGGAGCGCACCGTGGTGCGCGGCGCCTGATCCCCGGAGGGCAGCCGGCGTCCTTTGACGAACCGGCTGCCGATCTGAGAGGCTTACGGATTGTGCTTTGAAGCGGCTTCGGGCCGCTGTGTTCTTCCTTGGCCAACGTCGTCGTCATCGGTGCGCAGTGGGGTGACGAGGGGAAGGGCAAGATCACGGATCTGCTGAGCCGCTCCGCCGATGTGGTGGTGCGCTACCAGGGAGGCGTCAACGCCGGCCACACGATCGTGGTGGATGGTCGGGTGCTGAAGCTGCACCTGATTCCCTCCGGAATTCTTTATCCCGACACCACCTGCCTGATCGGATCGGGCACGGTCGTGGACCCGAAGGTGATGCTCGGGGAGCTCGACATGCTCCTCGATCTGGGCATCGACGTGAGCGGCCTGAAGCTCGCCTCCACGGCCCACGTGACCATGCCGTACCACCGCCTGCTCGACCAGGCGATGGAGCAGCGCCGCGGGGATCGCCGCATCGGCACCACCGGCCGCGGCATCGGCCCCACCTACGCCGACAAGTCCGAGCGGAACGGCATCCGCGTGATCGACATCGTCGATGAGGGGCGGCTGCGGGATCGGCTCGCCGGCGTGCTGGCAGAGAAGAACGAGATCCTGCAGAAGCTGTACGGCCTCGAGCCCCTCGATTTCGAGGCGATGGTGGCGGAGTACGTGGGCTACGGCCAGCGCCTCGCCCCCCACGTGGTGGACTGCACCCGCGCCATCCACCAGGCGGCCCGCGCCCGCCAGAACATCCTCTTCGAAGGCGCCCAGGGCACCCTGCTCGACCTCGACCACGGCACCTACCCCTACGTCACCTCCTCCAACCCGGTGAGCGGCGGCGCCTGCATCGGCGCCGGGGTGGGCCCCACCCTGATCGACCGGGTGATCGGCGTGGCCAAGGCCTACACCACCCGGGTGGGGGAAGGCCCCTTCCCCACCGAGCTGCAGGGGAGCCTCAACGACCACCTCTGCGACCGCGGCGGTGAGTACGGCACCACCACCGGCCGCCGCCGCCGCTGCGGCTGGTTCGACGGGGTGATCGGCCGCTACGCGGTGCAGGTGAACGGCCTCGACTGCCTGGCGATCACCAAGCTCGACGTGCTCGATGAGCTCGATGAGATCCAGGTGTGCGTGGCCTACGAGCTCGACGGCGAGCGGATCGAGCATTTCCCCAGCAGCGCCGAGGATTTCGCCCGCTGCCAGCCCATCTTCGAGACCCTCCCCGGCTGGCAGACCTCCACGGCCGACTGCCGCGCCCTGGAGGATCTGCCCCCCACCGCCATGAGCTATCTGCGCTTCCTGGCGGAGCTGATGGAGGTTCCGATCGCGATCGTCTCCCTCGGGGCCAGCCGCGACCAGACGATCGTGGTCGAGGACCCGATCCACGGCCCCAAGCGCGCCCTGCTGAGTGTCTGAATCGGATCCTGACTGACCTTGTGTGATCGTGTCTGAAACCGTGCCGCTTCCCGCTTCCCGCCCCTACGACGTCGTCGGCATCGGCAACGCCATCGTGGATGTGCTCGTGCAGGCCGATGAGCGCTTCCTCGGCGACCACGGCCTCACCAAGGGCACCATGGCCCTGATCGACGAGGAGCAGGCCGAACGGCTCTACGCCAGCGTGGGGCCCGGCCTGGAAACCTCCGGCGGCTCGGCCGCCAACACCCTCGCCGGAATCGCCCAGCTGGGCGGCCGGGCGGGCTTCATCGGCCGGGTGCGCAACGACCAGCTCGGCGCGATCTTCAGCCACGACATCCGCGCGGTGGGGGCCCACTTCGACACCCCCGCGGCCCGCACCCGCCCCCCCACGGCCCGCGGCCTGGTCCAGGTCACACCCGCTGCCCCCCCCACGATGGGCCCCGACCGGGGCGCCTCGGTGGGTCTCGACCCCACCGACCTCGACCTCGAGCTGGTGCGTCAGGCGAAGGTGCTCTATCTCGAGGGCTACCTCTGGGACAGCGAGGAGGCCAAGCGGGCCTTCCTGGCCGCCGCCGCGGCGATCCGGGAGGTGGGCGGTGAGGTGGCCCTCAGCCTCTCGGACGCCTTCTGCGTGGAGCGCCACCGCGACAGCTTCCAGGAGCTGGTGGATGGCCATGTGGATCTCCTCTTCGCCAACGAGATGGAGATCACCTCCCTCTACAAGGCCAACCACTTCGAGGAGGCCGTGGAGCAGGTGCGGGGCCGCTGCCGGGTGGCGGCGCTCACCCGCAGCGAAAAGGGCTCCCTCATCCTCAGCGGCGAAGCCACGATTCCGGTGGATCCCTGGGTGCTGGGCCCGCTGGTGGACACCACCGGCGCCGGCGACCTCTACGCCGCCGGCTTCCTCCGCGGCTACACCCAGGGAGCCAGCCTGGAGCACTGCGGCCGGCTCGGCTCCCTCTGTGCCGGGGCCGTGGTCACCCAGCTGGGCCCCCGTCCGCAGGGCTCCCTGCAGGAGCTGGTGGCCCGCCACCTCGGCCCGCAGCCAACCTGATCAGGCGGGTTTCGATCAGGGGCTTTCCTGCCGCTCCGGCAGCACCGCCTCCGCAGCCCAGGCCCCGTAGGCCGGCGCGGCGGAGGCGAACCAGGTGATCCACTCCGGGGTGCTGTAGCTGTGGCGCTCCAGCACCGCCTGCCGCAGGGCCTCCAGCCGGTCCGGATGGGTCTTGAGCAGCAGCTGCACCTCCCGGCTCTCCTCCAGGGCGCCCTGCCAGCGGTAAAGGGAGCGCACGGGCCACAGACCCACGCAGGCCACCAGCCGCTGCTCGAGCAGATGGCGCGCCAGGGCCTCGGCCCGAGCCTCATCGGCCTCGGTGGTGAGGGCCAGCACCAGCGGCGGCGGCCCAGCAACAGGGGCGGGCGCCGGGGAATCCGGGAGATCCATCAGGGGGGGGGTGCGGCGGACTTCCATGCTGGCGGCCGCGGGCCAGGCGCCCCGATCCGCTCCAGGAGCTCGCCAGGGCTGAGCGCCACCGCTCCGGCCGGCTCCGCAGGGGCGCGCAGCAGCAGCAGCGGCAGGGCGAGGTCGCGGCAGAGGCCGCGCCAGAGGGCCTCGGTGCTGCCGCCGGACTGGCGGCAGAGCACATGGGTGATGCCCCATCGGCGGCAGAGGGCCCGCTCGATGGCGCCGCTGCCGCCGGGGCGCAGGCAGGCGATCCGCTCCGGCGGCAGCGAGGCCGCCAGGGCCAGGGCCAGGGAGTCGGGAGCCGGCAGCACCCGGGCGAAGTGGAGCGCTGCGGCGCTGGCCCGGCGGGCCGCCGGCAGGTGCCGCGAGCCGATCGCCAGCAACAGGCGCCGCCCCTGCCAGGAACCGCAGTGGCCCAGGGCGTCGATCCCCTCCAGCAGCTGCACGGGCGGCCCGCCGGCGGGGCCATCGAGGGGCGGCCGCTGCAGCCGCAGCAGCGGCTGGCCCAGGCCGCGGCAGACCTCCTGCAGCAGGGCGGTGATCCGCCGGGCGAAGGGATGGCTGGCATCCACCACCCAGTGGAAGGGATCCCCCGCGGCACGGCCCTGCGCCAGAGCGGCCGCCAGGGTGTTCCCGTCGAGGGCGCCCAGGGTGATCTCCAGGGCCGGATGGGGGGCATAGGCGCGGGCTGCCGCGGCACCCACCAGGCTCACCCGCACCCGCCAGCCCAGGGCCAGCAGCGCCGCCGCCAGGGGCGGCCCCTCGCCGGTGCCCGCCACCAGCCAGAGGCGGGGAGTGGCGCCGGAAGCAGCGCCGGAAAAAGCGCCGGGAGCCGCGGAAGAGGTGCCGGGGGGAGGGGGATCGGCGGGATGCATGGGGATCGGCGCGGTGCAGCAGGATGGGAGCCTCAACCGGCCAGCGGGGCGTGAATCACTGTTTGCTTGAAGTGGAGGTGCTGGAGGCCCCCCAGATCCGCTACACCCAGGACAACCAGACCCCGATCGCCGAGATGACGGTGCGGCTCGACGGTCTGCGCCCCGACGATCCGCCGGGCCAGCTCAAGGTGGTGGGCTGGGGCAACCTCGCCCAGGATCTGCAGAACCGGGTGCAGGTGGGCCAGCGGCTGGTGCTGGAGGGCCGACTGCGGATGAACACCGTGGCCCGCCCGGATGGCATCAAGGAGAAGCGCGCCGAGTTCACCCTCTCCCGGCTCCATCCCCTGGCCGGCGGCGGCGGCGGCAGCATCGCTCCAGCGGCCATGCCGGCGGCGGCCGGTGCTCCCGCCCCCCGTCGCATGGCTCCTGCGGCCCCAGCGGCGCCCCGGGCCGCCGCCAGCGCGGCGCCGGCACCCCCCACCTGGAATGCCTCGCCCCTGGTGCCGGATCTGCCGGACGAGGACGAGATCCCCTTCTGAACCGCTTCTGAGCCGACCCGGCCAGGGACCCAGACCAGGAACCCAGCCCGGGCCTCAGGCGGAGGGGAAGCGCTCGCCCGCCTGATCGAGCAGCTGGCCCAGCTCCCGCTCGAGGGCGGCCAGGTCGAGGCGCCACTGGGGCCACAGACCGGCATCGATCTGCCGCAGCAGCCAGAGGCGGTCGGCCTGGAGGCGCTCGATCAGTTCCGGGGTGCTGAGGGCCCCATCGGCGCCCTCTTCCCCCGCGGGGTTCTGCGCGGCAGCGGCAGCGGCAGGGCCTGATTTCGGATCGCTCACGGCGGGGCGGCGTGGTGGGCATCGCCATCCTGCTCCCCGCTGCTGGAGGATGGCGGCATGCAAGCGCTCACCTCCCCCGGCAGCCTGGTCACCATCGCGGGGGCCACCCTCACGGTGATCGGCTCGATCGCCTATGCCACCGACAGCCCCAACCTCAGCCTCGCCGGCGTCTTCTACGGCATCCCCGTGCTGCTGGGGGGGCTGGCGCTGAAGTCGTCGGAGCTGCCGCCCGCCGAGCGGCTCACCCCGCCGGCCCGCTTCCAGGCC
>JBMLOS010000104.1:0-2865 GCA_049242845.1 Prochlorococcaceae cyanobacterium | reverse complement strand
TTGCCCCTATACAGCATTTCCAGTGCTGCGCCTTCGACCACTCGGCCACCTCTCCGGGGGCAAAATGGGGCAACCGAGTGGCAATGTAGCAGCCAGCCCCTCAGCCGGCCCGGCCCTCCCCGCATGACCCGCAGCCATCCGATCACGATCCACTGGCGCCAGGCCAACCGGGTGATCCGCAAGGAGGTTCCGGAGGGGGAATACATCCTGCGCAGCTTCGAGCAGCAGGGCGAACCCCTGCCCTTCAGCTGCCGCAACGGCTGCTGCACCACCTGCGCCGTACGGGTGCTCTCCGGCGAGATCGACCAGCGCGAGGCCCTCGGCCTGTCGCGGGAACTGCGCCGCCGCGGCTACGGCCTGCTCTGCGTGGCGCGCGCCACCGGATCGCTCGAGGTGGAGACCCAGGATGAGGATGAGGTGTACGAGCTGCAGTTCGGCCGGCACTTCGGGCGTGGCAAGGTGCGTGCCGGCCTGCCCCTGGACGACGAATGAGCGCGACCCCCCGCTCCCAGCCTCCTGCCCCGGCGGTGCAGGGGAGCCACTCCGACGCCGCCCTGGCCGCCAGCGGACTCACGGCCGGTGAACTGGAACGGCTGGCGGCCCTGGCCCGCCGCGCCGCGGAGGCGGGCGGCACCCAGCTGCGCCGCTTCGAAGGACAGCTCGGCCAGATCCGCGAGAAGGGCCGCTCCGGCGATCTGGTGACCGAGGCCGATCTGGCCGCCGAGGCCGCCGTGCTGGCCCTGCTCGAATCCGAGACCCCCGAGATCGGCGTGCTGGCGGAGGAGAGCGGCCGGCGCAGCCGCGGCGGGGACCTGGAGTGGTGCGTCGATCCGCTGGACGGCACCACCAACTACGCCCACGGTTTCCCGTTTTCCGGAACCTCGGTGGGGCTCACCTGGCGCGGCCGGCCGCTGCTGGGGGCCCTGGCCGCCCCGGGCCTCGATCAGATCTACTGGGCCGCTCCGGGGCTGGGGGCCTGGTGCAACGGCCAGCGGCTGCGGGTGAGCGGCTGTGACGCCCTGGGGGATTCGCTGCTGGTCACGGGCTTCGCCTACGACCGGCACACCCGGCTCGACAACAACTACGCCGAGTTCGCCTGGTTCACCCACCGCACCCGGGGTGTGCGGCGCCCCGGGGCCGCCGCCCTGGATCTGGCCTTCGTGGCCGCCGGCCGCCTCGATGGCTACTGGGAGAGGGGGCTCTCCCCCTGGGATCTGGCCGCCGGGGTGGTGCTGGTGGAGCAGGCCGGCGGCGTGGTGAGCGCCTACGACGGCGGGCCCCTCGATCTGGCCAGCGGTCGCCTGATCGCCTGTACCCCCGGCCTGCATACCGCCCTGATCGAGGGGCTGGCCGCCTGCCGGCCCCTCAGCGGCGCCAGCTACGGCGCCCCGGAACTGGATCGGGCCTGAGGGCAGTCCATAGGATCGGCCGGCCTGCCCCGCCCCTCCCGATCGCCATGGCCCTCCAACCCGCCGCCGGCGTCCGGGACCTCAACCCCCGCGAGGTGGAACGCAACCGCACCCTGGTGGAACTGCTGGCCGGGGTGTTCCGCCTCTGGGGCTACCAGGAGGTGGCTCCCCCCACGATCGAGCGGATCGACACGCTCGAGGCCGGCGGCGGCATCGACGAGCGCGAACTGGTGCGGCTCGCCGCGGATGATCCCCTGGCCCTGCGCCCCGAGCTCACCGCCTCGATCGCGCGGGCCGCCAGCACCCGCCTCGCCGCCCGGCCCCGTCCCCTGCGGCTCTGGGCGAGCGGCCACACCTTCCGCAGCTCGATCGCCGACGGCGGCGATCAGCGCATCAGCGAGCAGCTCCAGTGCGGCGTGGAACTGCTGGGAGAACCCACCGCCGCGGCGGACACCGAGCTGCTGCAGCTGCTGCTCGATGCCGCCGCCACCCTCGGCCTCCGGCCGGAGCATCGCCCCTGCCTGCTGGTGGGGCACCACGGCATCCTCTCGGCCCTGCTGGCGCCGGTGCCGGCGGACCAGCTCGGCGCCGTGCGGCGGGCCCTCACGGACTTCGATCCCCTCGCCCTGCAGCAGCTTCCCCTGGCCGAAGGCCTGCGGCAGCGGCTGCAGCAGCTGATGCGGCTGCGGGGCGAGCCGGTGGCGGTGCTCTATCAGCTGGAGCAGTGGCTCGGCCCGATGGCCCCCCTGCAGGACCTGGCCCAGACCCTGGCCTGCGTGGCCCCCACCGCCACGGCCATGGGGGTGAAGCTGCAGCTCGATCCTACCTTCCAGCCCCACTTCGCGCTCTACGACGGCCTGGTGATCAAGCTCGTCTGCCAGGGGAGCGACGCCCCGCGGGACATCGCCAGCGGCGGCCGCTACGACAAGCTGGTGGGGCGCTTCTGCAGCGAGCCCATGCACGCCGCCGGCGTGGGGTTCGCCTTCGCCGTGGAGGCGATCCGGGAGCTGCTGGGCCCCTCGGCGCCGGGAGCCGGCGGAGAGACGCCCTGGCTGGTGTGCTGCCGCAGCTTCGCGGGCCTGCCGGCCACGCTGGAGCGGATGCGGCAGCTGCACCGCGAGGGGGAGCCAGCGGAGCTCGGTCCCTGCAACTGCGGGGATCGGGCCGAGGCCGAGGCGATCGCCGGGCGGCGGGGCTGCCGGGGCGCCCTCTGGCTGGATGCCTGAGCCGCGGCGGGGCCGCGGGCACGATCCCTAGGATCGCCGCGCCTACCCCCGCAAGCCCGCATGGCCCACACGATCGTGACCCAGGTCTGCGAGGGCGTGGCCGACTGCGTGGACGCCTGCCCGGTGGCCTGCATCCATCCGGGCCAGGGCGCCAACCGCAAGGGCACGGCCTTCTACTGGATCGATTTCGACACCTGCATCGACTGCGGCATCTGCCTGCAGGTGTGCCC
>JBMLOS010000103.1:0-4893 GCA_049242845.1 Prochlorococcaceae cyanobacterium | reverse complement strand
AACGGCTGCACCGGCATCGCCGTGGGCATGGCCACCAGCATCCCGCCCCACAACCTCGGCGAGGTGGTGGATGCCCTGATCGCCCTGATCCGCAAGCCCGACCTGGCGGAGGAGAAGCTGCTGGCGATGGTGCCGGGGCCGGATTTCCCCACCGGCGGCGAGGTGCTGCTGGGCAGCGGTGTGCGCGACACCTACGTCACCGGCCGGGGCAGCATCCCGATGCGGGGCGTGGCCCACATCGAGGAGGTGCAGCCCGGCAAGGGGCGGCACCGCCGCAGCGCCGTGGTGATCACCGAGCTCCCCTACCAGCTCAGCAAGGCGGGCTGGATCGAGAAGCTGGCCGAGCAGGTGAACGACGGCAAGATCGGCGGCATCGCCGACATCCGCGACGAATCCGACCGCGAGGGCATGCGGGTGGTGGTGGAGCTCCGCCGCGATGCCGATGCCGACAAGGTGCTGGCCGAACTGCAGCGGCGCACCTCCCTGCAGAGCAACTTCGGCGCGATCCTGCTGGCCCTGGTCCACGGCCAGCCGGTGCAGCTCACCCTGCGGCGGATGCTGCAGGAGTTCCTCGAGTACCGCGAGAACACCCTGATCCGGCGCACCAGCCATGCCCTGCGCCGCTGCGAGGAGCGGCTGGAGGTGGTGGAGGGCCTGATCCGTGCCCTGGAGGCGCTGCAGCAGGTGATCGCGATGATCACCGCGGCCCCCGATGCCGCCAGTGCCCGCGCCAGCCTGCAGGTGCAGCTGGAGCTGAGCGAACGGCAGGCCGATGCGGTGCTGGCGATGCCGCTGCGGCGCCTCACGGGGCTGGAGCAGGAGAGCCTGCGCAAGGAAGCGGAGGAGCTGCGCAGCGAGCGCACCCGCCTGCGGGGCCTGCTCGACAACCGCAGCGTTCTGCTCGATCACCTGGTGAGCGAGCTCAGGACCCTGCGCAAGCGCTACGCCACGCCCCGGCGCACACGACTGGTGGAGGGGGGCGACGATCTGGTGGCCCAGCGCAGCGCCTCCGTGCGGCCGAACGCGGAGCTGCAGCGTCAGCAGGCCTTCGATGCCCTGGCCGGCGACAGCCGCCTGCTGATCCTGGCGGACGGCAACGTGAAGATCGTGGGGCCCCAGCTGCTGGGCCGGCTCCACCTGGAGGAGGCCGCGCCCCTGGCGGAGCAGCCGCCGCCGGCGCAGCTGATCCTGCCCACGGCGAGCCATCCGAACCTGCTGGCCTTCACCGGCAGCGGCCGGGTGGCGTTGCTGCGCTGGGAGTTCGCCGGCCAGCAGCCGGGGGGCCTGGAGCGCTTCCTGCCCGACAGCCTCGATGGTGAAGCGGTGGTGCAGGTGCTGGAGCTCCCTACCGCCGGCAACGACGGAACGGCCGTGACCCTGGGCCTGCTCAGCAGCGACGGCCGCTTCAAGCGCCTGCCGCTGGAGGACTTCCAGGAACTCTCCGGCCGGGCCGCCACCGTGCTCAAGCTCAAGGACGGGGTGCAGCTGCTGCGGGTGGTGGTGTGCCGCGCCGGCGAGGACGTGGTGGTGGCCAGCAGCACCGGCCGCCTGCTGCGGCTCGCGGTTGAGGAGGGCAACCTGCCGCTGATGGGCCGCACCGCCCAGGGACCGATGCTGCTGCGGCTGCTGCCGGGGGAATCGGTGGTGGGGGCCGTGGCCGTGGCGGCCGGCGGGGATGTGCTGCTCGCCACCGGTGGCGGCCAGATCAAGCGGCTGGAGGTGGCCAGCCTGCGGCTCTGCCAGCGGGGCGACCTGGGCCAGATCGGGCTGCGCTTCCTGCAGCGCGGCGATGCCCTGGTGGACCTCTGCGGCGCCCAGGCACCGCTGGTGAGCGTGCTGGTGGGCGAGGCGCGCCACACCCGTCTGGAGCCCCAGCAGCTGGAGCGGCAGGATGCGGCCGGCAGCGGCGAAGCCCTGGCGCTGCGCGCCGGCGAGAGCGTGCGGGGCCTGATCCCGCTGATCTGCTGAGGCTGGTGCTCTGCTGAAACTTCAGCGGGCGACCGCCAGACCCGCAGGCTCGAGCATGAGCTTGCTGGAGCGCACGGCCTCGTCCATCTCGATCGGGTAGGCGCCGTCGAAGCAGGCGGTGCAGAAGTGCTTGGAGTTGGCCTGGGCGGCCTCCACCATCCCCTCCTTGCTCAGGTAGGCGAGGGTGTCCACGCCGAGGTGGGAGGCGATCTCCTCGAGGGTGAGCCGGGCCGCGATCAGCTGGTCCTGGGTGTCGGTGTCGATGCCGTAGAAGCAGGGGTGGGTCACCGGCGGCGAACTGATCCGCATGTGCACCTCGGTGGCGCCGGCCTCGCGGATGGCGGCCACGAGCTTGCGGCTGGTGGTGCCGCGCACGATCGAATCGTCGATCACCACCACCCGCTTGCCGGCCAGCACATCGGGCAGGGGGTTCAGCTTCACGCGGATGCCGGCCTCGCGCATCGCCTGGGTGGGCTGGATGAAGGTGCGGCCCACATAGCGGTTCTTGATCAGGCCGTCGCCGAAGGGGATGCCGCTCACCTGGGAATAGCCGATCGCGGCCGGGATGCCGGAATCGGGCACGCCGATCACGATGTCGGCCTCCACCGGTGTCTCCCGCGCCAGGGCCTCCCCGATGCGCACGCGGTAGCTGTAGAGCGATTCGCCGAAGAAGCGGCTGTCCGGCCGGGCGAAGTAGATCATCTCGAACACGCACAGCTTGGCGGGCTCCTCGCACCAGCGGCTGCGCTGGGGCTCCACCTCACCGGCGCGGAAGTGGATGATCTCGCCGGGCTCCACGTCGCCGTCGTAGCTGGCGCCGATGATGTCCAGCCCGCAGGTCTCGCTGCTGGCCACCCACTGGGCCGAGTCGGGCTCCCCCAGATGGCCGAACACCAGCGGCCGGATGCCGTGGCCGTCCCGCAGGGCGAAGAGGCCGTCCGGGGTGCCGATCACCAGGCTGAAGGCGCCGCGGCACTGGCCGGCGGCCTGGCGGATCGCCGCATCCCAGTCGAGGCCGGCCTCGACGGCCTGCTGGAGGGCGAAGGCGATCAGCTCCGAATCGGTGGTGGAGGTGATCTCCTCGGCCAGGTGCTCAAGGGAGTGGCGCAGATCCGCCGCGTTCACAAGGTTGCCGTTGTGGGCCAGGGCGAAGGTTCCCAGCCGGGTCATGAGCACCACGGGCTGGGCGTTGCAGGCCTTGCTGCTGCCGGTGGTGGAATAGCGGTTGTGGCCGATGGCCAGGGAACCCGGCAGCCGTTCGAGCACCTGCTGGTCGAACACCTGGCTCACCAGGCCCATGTCCTTGTGGAGCCGCACCCGGCGGCCGTCGAAGACGGCGATCCCCGCCGACTCCTGCCCGCGGTGCTGCAGGGCGTAGAGGCCGAAGTAGGTGAGGTTGGCCACCAGCTGGTCCGGGGCCAGCACCGCGAACACCCCGCAGGCCTCCTCCGGCTTATCGGGGCGCTCGGCGGGCGATGCATCCATGGGGTCCTGGGGCCGGCCGATCACGGGCTGGTGTTGCTGCACGGACCTGCCCACCTCAGGATTGATCAGATTCATTGTGCCTCAGGACACCCGCGCGCCCGGCCAGGCCCCCTCCCGGACCTCAGGCGGTGGGAGGCACTCCGGAACCCATCCGCCGCGGGATCGCCTGCTCGTAGGTGCGGCGCAGCTCCTCCAGGGGCAGCTCCACCAGGGTCGTGGTCCCCTGGCGGATGCCCAGGAGCGGCTCCTGCCGCACCTCCCCGAGGGGTGTGGCCGGCACCGGGGCCCCGGCCGCGGCGGCCTGCTCCAGGGCCTGCTGCCACCCGGCCGCCTGGTCGGCGGACACGCTCACCAGCAGGCGCGCTCCCCCCTCCGCGAAAAGCAGCCGATCGACACGCCCGCCCGCCGCCGGCAGGTGCAGGGCGGCGCCGAGCCCCGCGGCCAGGCAGGCTTCCGCGGCCGCCACCGCCAGGCCGCCGTCGCTGAGGTCGTGGGCGGAGGCCACCAGGCCGGCCGCGATCGCGCCGCGCAGGAAGGCCTGCACCCGGCGCTCGAGATCGAGATCGATCACCGGCGGCCGGCCGGTGACGGCCCCGTGCAGCCGCTCCAGGTAGCTGCTGCCCGCCAGGCTGACGCGCGGATCGGCCTCCTCCCCGGGGGGCACACCCAGCAGCCAGAGGGCATCGCCCGCCTGGCGCCAGGCCAGGCCGCAGACCTGGTCGAGGTCATGCACCAGCCCCACCATGCCCACCACCGGGGTGGGATGGATCGGCTGCATGGAGCCATCGGGCAGGCGCGTCTCGTTGTAGAGGGACACGTTGCCGCCGGTCACCGGGGTGTCGAGGGCGCTGCAGGCCGCGGAGAGGCCGCGGCAGGCCATCGCCAGCTGCCAGTAGCCGGTGGCGGTGTCGGGCGAGGGGAAGTTGAGGTTGTCGGTCACGGCCAGGGGTTCGGCCCCCACGCAGCTCAGGTTGCGGGCCGCTTCGGCCACCGCCGCCATGCCGCCGCGCTCCGGATCGAGGGCCACCCAGCGGTTGGGGCAGTCTACCACCGCGGCCACGCCGCGGGTGGCTGGTGCCATGGCGCCTTCGCCCTGCTGGGGCCGCAGCCGCACCACCGCCGCGTCGGCGCCGCCGGGGGGCACCACGGTGTTGGCCTGCACCTGATGGTCGTACTGGCGGTACACCCAGCGCTTGGAGGCGATGGTGGGGTCGTCGAGCAGGGCCAGAAGGGCCTCGTTCCAGCTGGTGGGCTGGCCGGCGCGGGGGCCGGCGGCGGGGGTGATGCCAGCGGCAGCGGCGGCGGGCAGATCCGCTTCGCTCCAGCGCCAGTGGGCCTGGATCTCGGCCGGCGGTTCGCTCAGCAGCTCGTGGTGGTTGATCGGGGTGTCGTCCGCCAGGGCGCTGGCGGGCACCTCGGCGGCCACCTCGCCCTTCTGGA
>JBMLOS010000102.1:0-25047 GCA_049242845.1 Prochlorococcaceae cyanobacterium | reverse complement strand
GCAGGTAGCCGTAGGCGTAGCGGCCCTCGATCTCGATCGTGCAGCTCTTGATGCCTGCTTCTTCCCCTTCGCTGAGTTCGTCCACGCTCACCTTCATGCCGTGGTCTTCGGCCCAGCGCGTGTACATGCGCATCAGCATCAGCGCCCAGTCCTGGGCGTCGGTGCCGCCGGCGCCGGCGTTGATCGTGAGCACGGCCCCCTCCTTGTCGTAGGGGCCGCTGAGCAGGCTCTCCAGCTCCCAGCGGTCGAGGTCGGCCCGCAGGGTCTGCAGCCCGCCGTTGGCCTCCGCCAGCAGGTCGTCGTCGGGTTCGAGCTCGTGGAGCTCCAGGGTGGCCTCGGCGTCCGCCACGGCCGCCTGCCAGCGGGCGAGCTGCTCCAGCTGGCCCTTCACGTCGTCCAGCAGGCGCATCTGGCGGCGGGCCTCCTGCTGGTCGTCCCAGAAATCGGGCTGGGCGGCGAGCTGCTCGAGGTCCTGCTGGCGGGCTTTCAGTGCAGGAACGTCAAAGACAGTCCTGGGCATGGCCCAGGCGGTCGGTGAGCTCGGAGAGGTCGCGTTTGAAGTCGGTGAGGTCGAGCACCGGGGGCGGTACGGCAATGGGGCGACCGTATCAGCGCAGGGGAATCAGCCCAGGGAACTGGCCGGTCTGGGCCACTTCTAGGATCCAGCCTGCATCCGTTGCGCCGATGGCCGCCGACGTCGAGATCTACACCTGGCGGTACTGCCCCTTCTGCATCCGCGCCAAGCAGCTCCTGGAACGCAAGGGGGTGCCCTACACCGAGTACGCCATCGATGGCGACCATGCCGCCCGCGCCGCCATGACCGAGCGGGCCGACGGCCGCAGCAGCCTTCCCCAGATCTTCATCGCAGGCCGCGGCATCGGCGGCTGCGATGAGCTCCATGCCCTCGAGCGCGCCGGCCAGCTCGATCCGCTGCTGGGGCTGGCACGGTGAGTGCCCCTTCCCTGCCCGGCTCCCGCGCCCAGCTCTACGTGGTGGATCCGGTGGCGCGGCTCAACCCGGCCAAGGATTCGAGCGTGGCGCTGATGCAGGCGGCCCAGCGGGCCGGCCTGGAGGTGTGGGTGGCCACCCTCTCCGATCTCTCCGCCGTGGCCCCGGCTTCCGGGCAGGCCGGCGGCGGCCATCGCCCCTGGGTGCGGGCCCAGCCCCTGCGGCTCGCGCCCATGCAGGCCGGTCCCCAGGGCTGGCAGGTGCCCGATCCCTGGTACGAGGCCGGCGAGCCCCGCCTGGTGCCGCTCGAGGCCTTCCCCTGGGTGTGGATGCGCAAGGACCCCCCGGTGGATGAGGCCTACCTCTATGCCACCCATCTGCTGGAGCTGGGCGAGCGGCACGGGGTACGGGTGCTCAACCGCGCCGCCTCCCTGCGCGCCTGGAACGAGAAGCTCGGTTCGCTCCGCTTCAGCCACCTGATGGCGCCCTCCCTGGTGAGTGCCCGGGTGGATCAGCTGACCGCCTTCGCCGCCGAGCAGGGGGAGGTGGTGCTCAAGCCCCTCGGCGGCCGCGCCGGCCAGGGGGTGGTGCGCAGCTCCGGCAGCGCCCCCGGCCTGCGGGCCCTGCTGGAACTGGTGACCCAGCAGGAGCATCTGCCCGTGCTGGCCCAGGCGTTCCTGCCCGGCGTGATCGACGGCGACAAGCGCATCCTGCTGGTGGATGGCGAGCCGCTCGGCGCGGTCAACCGCCGCCCCCTGCCCGGCGAGTTCCGCAGCAACCTGGCGGTGGGCGGTGCGCCGGAGATCACCGATCTCTCCGCCGCCGAGCAGGCGATCTGCGAGGCCCTCGCGCCGGCCCTGCGGCAGGAGGGCCTGTTCTTCGTGGGGATCGACGTGATCGACGGGCGCCTGAGCGAGATCAACGTGACCAGCCCCACCGGGGTGCGGGAAGTGGAGCGGCTGGCGGGCCTGCCCCTGGCGGATCTCACGATCGAGCGCCTGCTGGCTGCCTCACCGGCCTGAACGCCCGGCTGGCTCAGGCGGCCTTGAGGGTCTCGAGGCCGCCCCCGAGCCGCTGCAGGGCATGTTCGTAGCCCACCGCATAGATCTCGCGGTAGTACTTCCACTCCAGGAAGGAGAAGGCGCTGATCTCCGGCCGCAGCAGCAGATCGGCCATGTGTTCCTGGGCGCGGCTGTCGGCGTGGGAGGCGCACATCATCGAGCTGATGATCGTGCGGGTCAGGGAGGGCCGGGGCTCGCGGCTGCGGCTCTCCGCGTCGGCCGGGGTGGCGGTTTCCTCCTCGCCGGGCAGGGCATCGAGCGAGATGGCGATCACCTGGCCATTGGTGAGCTGGCGGGCCTCCCGGATCGGCAGGTTGCAGAGGATGCCGCCGTCCACATGCAGGTCGCCCCGCTCATCGCAGAAGGGAGAGAAGATCCCCGGCACCGACATGCTGGCGATCACCGCATCGGGAATGCTGCCCCGGCTCCAGCGGTAGAGGCTGTTGCGCGAGAGATTGGTGGAATACACGTGGAACGGCAGCCAGCTGTCCTCGATGCCCGACGGGCCGAAGAACTCCCGCAGGGCGCGGCGGGAATTGTTCAGGGTGAAGAGGGAATCGGTGGGCAGCTTGATCGTGTAAGGCCGGGAATGGATGATCACCCGCTCCAGGTGGGCCATGATCTCCTGGGCGGAGAGATTGAAGGCATAGAGGCTGGCGATCAGGGAGCCCACGCTCACCCCCAGCACCATGTCGATCTCGGTGCGGCCCAGTTCCTCCATCGCGGCGATCACCCCGATGTGGGCGAAGCCGCGGGCGCCCCCGCCCCCCAGCACCAGGATGTTGTGCATCCGCAGCACCGTGCGGGCCAGGCGGGCCATCTCCTCCGGCCGGTCCGGCCGGATATGCAGCGGCTGGGCGCTGCTCCCCTCGGGCCGGCCCGCCGGTTGGGGCCGCACGGTGTCCTTCGGCCAGAGGCGCACGGCCAGGTCGGGGCGGATCGGCTCGCCGGGGCCGGCCTCCGGGGCCGTGGCGTTTCCCTCCCGCACCGTCACCAGCCGGTCGATCAGCTGGCGATTGCGGGCGCTGAGCAGCCGCGGGTCCTGCAGAAAGAACACACCGATGCCGTCGTCGGTGGCGCTGTCGATCAGCTGGCGGTGGCACTCCTCCTCCCCGGTGGGCTCCAGCAGCGTGATCGTGCGGCCGCCGGTGGCCGCGGAACCCGACATCCGCTCCAGCTGGCGCCGCAGCCCCGCCAGGGCGGCGCCGGTGCGCTCGCCCCCGGGCTGCAGATCCAGCACGGCGACACTGCGGATGGCGGCATGGCCCGAGGGCCGGCCGCGGGAGGCGGCCTCGGCGATCTCCCGCAGCAGGGTGGTCTGCACCTCCGGGTGGGTGCGCAGCAGCTGGTGCAGCAGGGCCCGGTCGAGCCGCAGGAAGGTGCAGTCGGTGAGGGCCAACGCCGAGGCGGAGCGGGGCTGGTCGCAGAGCAGGCCGTATTCCCCCACCAGGTCGCCCGGCACCACCTTGCGGAACGGCGGCACGTCATGCACCGCCACGCTGTCGTACAGCCCGAGGATGCCCTGCTCGATCACATAGGCCGTGTCCGCCGGATCGCCCTTGAGGAAGAGGGCCTCGCCGGTGCGGATCCGGCCCACCTCCGGCGTGAATCCCTCCAGGTCGGAGGCCTGCACGTCGCGGAAGGATTTGGAGGCCTGCAGGATCTGCAGCGGCTGGCTGAAGCGGGGATGGTCTGCGTCGGCCATGGAGGACAGGGAGGCGCCTGCGCGGATGAGGGGGGACCCGCAGGAGCACCTCTGCCGGGGATTGGGTTGAACCTAGCTGCGGGATTCGTTACGGAACTGATCAGGAGACCTGGGAGTCATGCTGTCCCTGGTGTGGAGCGCCCCTCAAGAGGGCCATGCCGCACTGGTGGCAGAAGCGGGCATCCACCTGCTGCCCCCTGCCAGCCCTGCTGAACCTCAGCAGCATCACGATCGAGGTCACGCAGCGCCCTAGGGGGATGACCGGTGCCACATCGCAAGTCCAGGGTGGTCACGGTGACGACGGCCCAGTGGATCCCCACCGGAACGTTCACGCCCCCCGATTCGCCTTCGATCAGGTACGTGAGGGCGCCGATGAGGATCACCAACTTCATCAGGAACACGAAGATGTTGCGCCGGCTGGCCACGATCGCCCGCCTCAGATTCACCGATTCCTGCAGGTATTTCCTCAGCTTCAGGATCCGGAAAACCTGCAGCAGCCGCAGGATGGACACCAAAAGAAAGTCCTGCGAGCCCGAGAGCATTCAGCCCCAGGAAGCTCGGCGGGATGGCGACCAGCTCCACCACGCCGGAGAATCTCACGGCATGGCGCACTGGTTGCGTGGTGCTCAGCAGCCGAAGTGAATACCCGAACCAGAACAGCAGCATGAATCCCCATTCCAGTACCCAGGCCACTGGCAAGTAGACCGCTCAGAAGCAGCGGCAGCAGGGCGGGGACCCCCTGCTCACTGGGGGATCGGGGCCACCGGCAGATTGAGCTGCTGCTGCAGCACGCCCAGCTTCAGTGCTACCTCCTGCAGCTCCCGCTCCGGTTCGGAGCCCTCCACCAGGCCCGCACCGGCGGTCAGCTCCAACTCGCGGCCCCGCAGGCTGCCGCTGCGGATCGCCACTCGCAGTTCGGCGTCGCCCTCGCTGTCGATCCAGCCGATCGGTGCGGCATAAGTGCCCCGCTCGAATGGCTCCAGGCTCCGCAGCCAGCTCATGGCCTCCCGCCGCGGCAGACCCGCCACCGCCGGGGTGGGGTGCAGCGCGCCCGCCAGGGCCAGGGGCTGCTGGCCCCCTAGCCGGGCCGTGATCGGGGTGTGCAGGTGCACCAGCTGCCCGTGGCGAGCCAGCCGCGGCCGGCGCGGCCGGCGGGGATCGAGGCCGGCTTCGCGCAGCACCTCGGTGATCGTCTCCACCACCAGCTCGTGTTCGTGGCGGTCCTTTACAGAGCTGGTGAGCCGCTCCGCCGACGGACCGATCGGCGCGGTGCCCGCCAGCGCATCGCTGCGCAGCTGACCCTGGCGCACTGTGAGCAGCCGCTCGGGCGAGGCCCCCAGCAGCACCCGCTCCGGGCCGTGCTGCCAGAGGAAGCGGCAGCTACCGGGCTGGCGTCGCCGCAGCTCCGCCAGCAGCTGCAGGGGATCCAGGGGGCGATCCAGCTCCAGCCGCTGGCGCACGGCCAGCACCAGCTTGCGAAGGTGCCCCGAGGTGACCAGCTCCAGACCCCGCACCACCGCCTCGCGGTAGCCCTCCTGCCAGGGGGAGCTGCGCAGGATCCTCACACCCAGGTCTGCCGGCCGGCTCTCCGGCTCGCAGGGCAGGGCCTGCAGCTGCCGCGCCTGCTCCCAGAGCTCCTCCGCCACTGCCCGGGGCGTCACGGCACCGCCGAGGCTGCGCTGCAGCCGCAGCCAGCAGTGGCGGCCCTGCCGGCTCAGCTGCCAGCGTGGAAGCACCGCCTCCACGCCGGTGATGCCGCTACCGTCCTGCAGGGGGCTGTCGAAGAAGGAGAAGGCCAGCAACACCCGGGGCCGCGCCAGGGGAGGGCAGGCCTGGGGTGCCACCGCCAGGCGGCTGAGGCTCACGGTACTGAAGCGCTGGGCCAGCTCGAAGCGGCGGGGGCCGCTCAGCTCCAGGCTGTGGGTCTTGCCGCAGGCGGCCAGACTGAGACCGGGCGCTCCATCCCAGAGGAAACGGAAGCCCTGCCTCTCCGGCAGTTGGGCCAGGAACGCCAGGGGGTCCCGCAGCACCAGCGGCATCGCCAGGCTGAGCACACCTTCCTCCTCCAGCTGCCGGGCCCCTTCAGCCGCGGAGGCCAGCAGATCGGTGAAGCTGGGGGTGACGGAAGTGGGGCTGCTGGGGGGAGCCTGCACCGGGGGGCGCCGAAGCGGCTGCTCAAATGTATGGACCTTCTCGCATCAGCAGCCGCCGGCACTTATGTCCGAGCCCCAGGTCGTCGCAAGCCTTCACGCCGCGAGCGGCCCCGCTCGGCCCGCCGGCACGGCCCCACCCCCGGACCGGCGGCGCCTCTGGAAGGCGGCGATCAAGTGGCCCATGTATGCCGTGGCGGTGATGCCGGCCCTGCTCGCCGCGGGCTGGCGGCTGGGGCGCGGCCTGCCGATGCGGTTCGATCAGCTGCTGCTCTTCCTGCTGGCGGCGGTGCTGCTGCTTGCCTGGGAGAATCTCGCCAACGACGTCTTTGACGCCGACACCGGCGTGGACACCCACGGCAAGCCCCATTCGGTGGTGAACCTCACCGGCCGGCGCGACCGGGTGGCGCTGCTGGCCCATGGCTGCCTGGCTCTGGGGCTGGCCCTGATGGCCCTGGTGGCGCTGCGCAGCTCCGGGGCGGTGCTACTGCTGGTGCTGCTCTGCTGCGCCCTCGGTTACCTCTACCAGGGTCCGCCCTTCCGCCTGGGCTACCGGGGCCTGGGGGAGCCCCTCTGCTGGCTGGCCTTCGGCCCCTGCGCCACGGCGGCGGCCCTGCTGGCCCTGGCGCCGCTCACCCCCGGAGGGAGCCCGATCCCCTGGGCCGATGCGCTGGTGCTGGGGGGTGGTCCTGCCCTGGCCACCACCCTGGTGCTGTTCTGTTCCCACTTCCACCAGGTGGAGGAGGACGCGGCCCACGGCAAGCGTTCCCCCGTGGTGCAGCTCGGGGGGGAGCGGGCCGCAGCCCTGGTGCCCTGGTTCGTGGCCGCCTCCCTGGGCTTGCAGTGGGCGCCGGTGCTGCTGGGCTGGTGGCCGGTGGCGGCGCTGCTGGGGGTGATCGGTCTGCCGCCGGCCCGGGCCCTGATCCGGCTCCTGCGCGAGCACCATGACGATCCCGGCCGGATCAGCGGCAGCAAGTTCCTGGCCCTGCGCTTCCAGGCCCTCAATGGTCTGGGACTGGCCCTGGGCCTCGCCCTGGGGCCCTGGCTCACGGGTTTCGGCCGCTGAGGTCTGCCGGTGCCGCCCTGTCCGCCTGTTTCGATGGGGGTTCACTGCCACTGGCGCCCGTTTCGCCTGCCCCTGCCACGGCCCCTGCAGACCTCCCAAGGCGTGCTCAGGGAGAAGCGGGGTTGGCTGCTGCGGCTCACGGACGCGGCGGGGCCTGCGATCGGCTGGGGCGAGGCGGCTCCCCTTGAGGAACCGGAGGTGGGTGCGGTGGCGGATGTGCTGGAGGGCTGGCGCCGCTCCGGGCCTCCGCCGGATTCCGGGGCCTTCGAGGCGCTGCTGCCGCAGCTACCGCCCTGCCTGGCCTTCGCCGTCGGCGCTGCCCTGGCGGAGCTGGAGGGCCAGATGGCGTCCGGCTGGCTGGATGCGCCACCCTCGGCCCGGCTGCTGCCCGCCGGCGAGGTGGCCGTGGCCTGCCTGGAGCCCCTGCTGGCCGCGGCGGAGGGGATGGAGCCCCTAGAGCAGGCTCTCACGGTGAAGTGGAAGGTGGCCGCCGCACACGATCGGCTGGAGCGGGAGGTGCTGGAGCAGCTGCTGCAGCGGCTGCCACCCTCCGCCCGCCTGCGCCTCGACGCCAACGGCGGCTGGAACCGCGCCACCGCCTCGGCCTGGGCCGATCGCCTCGCGGCCGAACCGCGCCTGGCCTGGCTGGAGCAGCCGCTGGATCCGGACGATCTGGAGGGTCTCTCGGCCTTGGCCGAACGTATACCGGTGGCGCTCGATGAATCGCTGCAGCGCCATCCGGAGCTGCGCGGCCGCTGGCCGGGCTGGCAGGTGCGCCGCCCTTCCCAGGAGGGGGATCCCCGCCCCATGCTCGCCCGGCTGAGGGCTGGAGCTCCACCGGAGCCCCATGCCGCGGGGCTGGCACTGAGCACCGCCTTCGAAACCGGCATCGCCCGCCGCTGGCTCTCCCACCTGGCGGCCCTGCAGGCCCTTGGCCCGGCGCCGGTGGTGCCGGGGCTGGCTCCCGGCTGGCAGCCCGCCGGCAACCTGGCCAGCCCGGAGCCGGAACGGGTGTGGCAGGCGGCGCAGCCATGAGCGGCCCTCGCCCCAACTGGTTCCTGGCCCTGCCCCTGCCCAGGGCGGCCGGCTGGGCCGTGGAGCCCTCCTGCGCCGCGCTGCCGCAGGGCCTGCGCTGCCTGGCGGCGGCCGATCTGCATCTCACCCTCGCCTTCCTGGGCCCCTGCGGCCAGGCGCAGGCCCAAGCCGCCTGGGAGGCGCTGGCGGTGCTCCGCCAGCCCCCCGTGCTCGCCACCGCGGGAGCCTGGCGCGCCCTCGGTGCGCCAGGGCGGCCGTCGGCCTGGGGGCTCACCCTGACGCAGGGGCATCGGGAGGTGACCGGCCTGATGGCCCGGGGGCGGCCTGCGGCATTGGCGGCGGCCGGCCTCCCTCCGGAGCGGCGGGATCCCCTCCCCCATGTGACCCTGCTGCGCCCGACCCGGCGGGAGGCGGAGCAGCAGCGCCGGCAGATGGCGGAGCGGCTCGCTCAGCTGCCCCTCCCGCAGCGGCCGGCCCTGCTGGAGCAGCTGGCCCTTTACACCTGGGCCGAGGGGGCGGTCGGGGCCGCAGCCGGAGCACCGCGCTACCGGATCGTGGAGCAGCGTTCTCTGGCGGGAGGGGATCCATGAGCCCTCCCGATCCCGGCCGCTCGGCCCCGCCCCCCCGGCTGCTGGTCTGTGCCGGTGAGTCCGAGCGGATCCTGGCCCGTCTGGAGGCCGGCTGGAGCGAGGGAGCCACCGTGGCCCTGGCCGACCCGGCCGATGCCGCATCGCTCGGAGCCCTGCTGGGGGCAGCCCGGCGGGCCGGGCAGGCGCCCCCTCCCGGAGCGGCCGTGCTGGTGGGCAGCGGCGGCAGCACCGGAGGGCGGCGCTGGTGCCTGCAGCCCCTGGCCCACCTGGAGGCCTCGGCCCGGGCCACGGCCCACTGGCTGGAGGCCCAGGGGCTGGAGCCGGCCTCCTGCCACCACCTCAATCCCTTGCCGGTGCACCACGTGAGCGGCCTGCTGCCCTGGGTTCGGGCCCGCCTCTGGGGCGGCTCCCATCGGCAGCTGCCGCCGGTCCTGCTTCACCGGCCCGCGGAGCTGGCGGAGCTCCCCGGGCCGGAGGGGCGGCCGCGGCTGCTGTCCCTGGTGCCCACCCAGCTGGCGCGGCTGCTGCCCCATGCCGAAGCCGTGGACTGGCTGCGCCGCTGCGCCGTGATCTGGGTGGGTGGCGCGGCCCTGTCCGCCGAGCTGGCCGAGCACGCCCGCGCCCTGGAGCTGCCGCTGGCCCCCTGCTATGGCGCCACCGAAACCGCCGCCATGGTGTGCGCCCTGCCGCCGGCGCAGTTCCTGGCCCAGGATCCCGCCCGCGCGGGCTGCGGGCTGCCGCTCGAGGATGTGGAGCTGCGGCTCCATCCCCGCAGCGGCGCCGTGCAGGTGCGCACGGCCCGGCTCAGCCCAGGCTGGTTCACGGCCGCGGGGCTGGAGCCCCTGCCCCGCAGCGCCGGCGGCTGGTGGAGCAGCGGCGATGCGGGCCTGCTCACCCCCTTGGGGCTGGTGATCCGGGGGCGGCTCGACGGGGCGATCAGCAGCGGCGGTGAGACGGTCTTCCCCGAGCAGCTGGAGGCGCGGCTGCGGCTGCAGGCGCAGCAGCAGGGGCTGCCCCTGGCGGAGGTGCTTCTGCTCGGGGTGGAGGAGCCGCCCTGGGGGCAGCGGCTGGTGGCCCTGGTGCGGGGCCGCAACCCGGCCGACTGGGAACTCCTGCAGCACGCCCTGCCCGAACTCACTGGCGGCTGGCGCCCCGCCGAGCGGCCGCGCCGCTGGCTGCCCTGTCCGGAGCTGGCACCAACGGCTGCAGGCAAATGGCAACGCAGCCGCTGGCAGCACTGGCTCGGTCGCCACAGAACATCTGACCAGAAGCGAGACAGGAGAGATGACCGGAGCCAATTCATGAGCTCCTGAATACCGACTCCAGTGGCCTGAGAGCAAACAGCCCGCATTCGCGCATGCACCTACCGAAGAACAGAACCATAGTGAGAAAGATCACAACTCAGCTTGCGCTGCATCAACAACCACCCCGAACAGCTAGCTGAAACTGAAGGAGTCGGACGGGGGAGTACCCCATGACCAAGCGAACCAGCACCAAAACCTCCAAGCGCAGCAGCAAGACAAAATTCAGAAATACATCAAGCTTGCCTCGCAAGGAGCTTGACGCAACCAGCGTTGTCGCACCACCAGCCAGCGAGATCACCAAGAACATCTCAGACGCCAGCCTCAGAGATGCAGCAGATGTCATCAAAGGGGCAAACGTTGAAGCTCAGTTTGGCAATGGAAACGATCTGAATCAACAAACGGGGACTGGCGGATCCACAGGAGGACTGATTGCAAGCATCACGACTCCAGGATTTGACGAGGGCCGCGTCAATGGAGGCAATGCCAGCGCAGATCCAAAAGACGGGGGATTGAACATCTTTGGATTTTCTGAGAAGGAAAAGGAAGCTTATGGAGCTGTAGGAATTGTCTTTGGCGCAGTAGGTGGAGTGGCCGCCGGCGTCGCCACGGCCGGAGCAGCAGTCGCCGCCTCCCCTGTGATTATCGGCGCAGCGGCAGGGGTGACCATTGGCGCTGCTCTCGTTGCAGGGGCCGGCCTCCTACTTGAGAAAGTGGGAACACCCGTCCCAGACGACATCACCGGAACAACTCCTGGCGTCACCATCACTGGCAAAGGCATTGAATTTGATCCCATCACCGGACAAGGCCCCACAGCGACAGAAAAGCTGGGCCAATTCACAGGTGACGAAACCACAGCGTCAGGCGTGATCCTCACCCAGGAAGAAGCCCGTAACTTCCAGGAAGCAATCAACCAGGCTCAGGGTACATTCCTGAAAGACTTAAACCCGATGGGCGAATCTTCGAGCACAACTGTCATTGACGAACGCAGCCTGGAAAGGGTCGATCTCATCCTCGCGGGTGGCGGCGTGGCCGGGCCGACCGGGAACAGCTTCCAGCAACTCGCCGTCGCACAAGATATACAGTTCACCATCGCAACAGAGGCTCTGGTTGCCTGACAAGCAATAACAAACCTACATAGCGAGGCTGGCCAAGAGCACAACTTGGCCAGCCTTGCTGATGTATTGACACATCCGAGGGGAATATGCAGCTGCCCTGCTTTATGCGCTTGCTGTCGAAGCGTCGCAAGTTGACATAGCAGATCCGCGATCGTCCGCGGGCATTCCATGCCCCCTGCCTTCCTTGAGTTGTTGACGCGCTGGGGCGATGCAGAAGTCAGCAGCACGGACTGAGATCAATCACATTTCTGACGCAATCTGCAAGATTTCCCTGCGTGCCCATCCGGTCCGCCAGCATCTGCGCCGCTTTACCAGGAATCTCAAAAGAAAGCAGCGTGAACACACTGCCAGGCAGCAAACAAACACGAATGGCGATTATTCAATAGAGCAGAAGAAACTATATTTGTCATGTCAAGCCTCCTTGGCTATCCCTAGCCTTTGAATCAGCCGTTTCACTCGAGTCGGACTGAGAGCCTGTTCAACTCCCGGCTCAGCCTCAAGATCAACTCCACGTCTCTGGCCAGGCGATCGAGTTTGGCAACCGCAATTTTCCGCCTTCTACTTCCTGGCCTCTTGCAGAGCTGCGGCAAGCTGAGGCCGATCGGACTCCCGCGCACGCTCCACTTCGACATATTCGGCAATAATCGAGCCGCTCTGTCAGAAGCCAGTTGCGCGACTCGCTCTTGCTGAGCCTCCAGCCCAAGACCTGAAGGACCTTGCCGATCAGTGGAAACCCGGTAGTAGACAATCAGACCAAGGGGCCTAGGCGCTTCGCACCAATAGACTACGGTGATGCGGCTGGTACGCAAGGGGTCACCAGAACACCTCACCAGTCATCGCCGCAGGACCTATCGATAGGGGAGGCGGCACACGCCAACGCATGTCCCAGATCATTGAACCCACGCCCACATCACTGCCTGATGGGGAAGCAGTGAAACCAGGTCGAACCCAGGCAGGCAAACACTCTGGTGACAAACTCAAAAGAAGAGCTGCAGCAGATTCCTGAGAAACGACTCGAGCATCAAGAGATTAAGCCAAGCTGATGCTTCAGCCTTAATGGAGCAGGACCACTCCCTTATCGCAAATCCCCATTCCCGCTCAGGCCCATGGTCTCCCGAGTGCTCTGGAGGGATTCAGAAGCGCTTCTGGAAAGCACGCTCCCAATCCGGTTGAACACACTCATCACGGTTGCGGCCAGGCTCGGCGCGGAACCACTTGGTGATCACGTATTTGCAGCCCTTCGTCACCGGCAGCGCCTCATGCAGCACGAAGGGGTTGGGGGTGCCGTCGGCCATCAGGTTGTTCCAGGCCAGGGCCAGCCCCATCACCGGCGTGAAGGTGCGCTCGAGCAGGCGGAAGCGGGTCTCGCCGCCCTCCTCCACGGGGTTGAGGTAGATCATCACTGTCCAGGTGCGCTGCCCCCCCGGGCGGGTGTGATGGAGGTACTCCTCGGTGCCGGGCGTGAACCAGTCGGTGTGCTCGCGGAAGTATTCCCCCACCCCGTAGCGCTGGCCCTGGATGCCCTCCGAGAGGGAAGGATCCACCCCCAGCAGGTCCGCCAGCCGCTGGTCGAGCCGGGCCGCCAGGGCGGGGTTGCCATCCCGCAGGTGGCAGGTGCGGCTGGTGCGGTAGTCCGCCGGTCCCTGGGTCACGGTGGAGGGGCGAAGGGAACCATCGATCGCCTCCCGCACCGCGGCGCACTCCTCCGGCGAGAGCAGGCCGGGGATCTCGTACACCTGCGCCAGGGGCGTATCCAGCCGCCAGGCCCGCGGACGCTGGAGGGAATCGGTGAGGCGGGCCTGGAACCAGCCGAGCCAGGTCTCCCGGGGCTCCGCGGGAGACGGCTGCGCCGCGGCCAGCACCGGTGGGGCCTTCTCCTCCAGCACCGCCTCGATCGCTGCTGCGCTGAAGCCCTGGGCCAGACCGCGCTCGATCAAACCGCCGCGGTCGCAGCCACGGTCGCGGTTGAGGCGGAACCACTCCTGCCAGTCGGGCGGAATCGATGCCACCGACCACTCCGCCAGGCACTGCGCCAGGCTGCGGTACTTGCACACCATCCCCTGCAGCGGAGCCGGATCCCAGCCCACCGGCCGCCAGTGGAAATAGAGATTGCGGTAGTACTCCCCCGCGAAGGGCGTCAGCCGGCCATGGGGGCAGAGGCTCTCGTAGAGCAGCAGTGAACCGCGGCGGAAGAACACCTGGTGAGGCACCCCTTCGTGATCCACGAAGTCCAGGGGCCAGGGCTGATCGGAGCGGTCGTCGGCATGGACGATGCAGCTGATCACATGGGTGTCGAGGCGATCGCGGTGCAGATGCAGGCGGCAGCCGCGGCCGTAGCTGCGGATGCCGTAGGCCCAGGTGCGCTCCAGGCAGCAGCCGGCCCACGCCTCCAGCAGGGGGGTGAGGGTGGCATAGAAGAGCTCCTGCAGTTCCTCCCCCATCGGGGCATGGGCCAGGCGAGGCCTGCCCTTCTCCGCGGAGGAGATGCCCCCCACCACCGCGGCGCCGTACGCCGGATCGAGGGCCGGCTTCTCCGGCACGGGACTGAAGCGAAGCTGCGCCAGCTCGGCGTCCAGGGCCGTCTGCAGCGGCGCCGGCAGTTCGGCGAGCTGAAAGGGTGCCCCCTGGGCGAAGCGGGGCGGGCGCGGCGGGGCCATGGGAGGCGAGGGGCGCGGAAGGGGGGCTTCAGCCCTTGAGCTTCTCCAGCAGGATCTGGTTGGCCAGCTTCGGGTCGGCCTTGCCGCCGGTCTGCTTCATCAGCTGCCCCACGAAGAAGCCCTGCAGCTTGTTCTTGCCGCCGCGGAAGGCCTCCACCTCGCCGGGGTGAGCAGCCAGCAGTTCCTCCACGATCGCTGTGATCGCCGCCGGATCGCTGATCATCCCCAGGCCCCGTTCCGCCACGATCGCGGCGGGTGAGCCCCCCTGCTCGAGCAGTTCGGGCAGGATCTCCTTGGCGATCTTGCCGCTGATCTTGCCGGCCTCGATCAGCTGCACCATCTCGGCCAGCTGCTCCGGGCGGAAGGGCAGATCGCCGTAGGAGAGGCGCTGGGCATTCACATGGGCGGCGATGTCGCCGGTGATCCAGTTGGCCACGGCCTTGGCATCGGCCCCCGCCGCCACGGCGGCCTCGAAGTATTCGGCCATGGGGCGCTCATCGGTGAGCACACGGGCGTCGTAGGGGGAGAGGCCCAGCTGCTCGGCGTAGCGGTGCCGCTTGGCGGCGGGCAGCTCGGGCAGCTCCGCCAGCCAGGCGTCGCGCTGCTGCACGCTCACCTCGATCGGGCCGAGATCTGGATCGGGGAAGTAGCGGTAGTCGCTGGCGCCCTCCTTGCCGCGCATGCTCTTGGTGAGCTGCTTGCTCTCATCCCAGAGGCGCGTTTCCTGCACCACCGGCTCACCGGCCTCGTAGGCCTTGATCTGGCGCTGAATCTCGTATTCGCAGGCCTTCTGAATCGCCGAGAAGGAGTTCATGTTCTTGATCTCCACCTTCGTGCCGAAGGGAGCATCCGGCCCGCGCCGCACGGAGATGTTCACATCGCAGCGCAGGGAGCCTTCCTGCATATTGCCATCGCTCACACCGAGATAGCGCATGATCCGGCGGATCTCAGAGGCATACTCGGCAGCCTCGCGGCCGGTGCGCAGATCCGGCTTGCTCACGATCTCGGCTAGGGCCACACCGGCACGGTTGTAATCCACCAGCGAGTGGGTAGATCCCGCAAGGCGATCGCTGCCGGCGTGCACCAGCTTGCCGGCATCCTCCTCCATGTGGAGCCGTTCGATTCCGATGCGCTTCAGATAGGTTTCCTTGCCCTTTTCCGCCACTTCCACCTCGATCCAGCCGTCCTCAGCAATGGGTTCGTCGTACTGGGAGATCTGGTAGTTCTTCGGCAGGTCGGGATAGAAATACTGCTTGCGGTCGAACTTGCTGTGCGGGGCGATCTTCAGGTTGAGCGCCAGGGCCGCCTTCACCGCATACTCGAGCACCCGCTGGTTCAGCACCGGCAGGGTGCCGGGCAGGCCGCACACCACCGGGTCGATATGGGTGTTGGGGTCGTCGCCGAAGGCGGTGGAGGCGCAGGTGAAGATCTTGCTGTCGGTGCCCAGCTGCACGTGCGTTTCCAGGCCGATCACGGCCTCCCAGGCGGCAGGAGCCGCGGCGGCCGGGGTGGCGGCGTTGGCGGTTGCGGCGGCCCCTGCCATCGGTGCTCTCCTGCTCCTGTGGGTGCGGCAATCCTATGGACAGGGCGGCAGCCCCAGCCGCGGCCCTGCAGCTGAAACACTGGAACCAGCGATCCCCACCCTCCGGCCATGGCGCCCTCCGGCCCCGACCCCGTGCTGATCCTCGGTGGCGGCCTGATCGGGCTGGCGCTCGCCCACCAGCTGGCCCGGCGGGGCCACAGGGTGGAGGTGCTCAGCCGCCACCGCCGCGAGGCGGCCGGCTTCGTGGCCGCCGGCATGCTCGCGCCCCATGCCGAGGGTCTGGAAGGGCCGATGCTGGCCCTGGGACAGGCCAGCCTGGCGCGGATCCCGGCCTGGGTGGAGCAGATCGAGGCCGACAGCGGCCTCGGCTGCGGCCTGCGCCCCTGCGGCATCGTGGTGCCGTTCCGCAGCGCCGCGGAGCGGGACGCCTATCCCACCGCCCGCTTCGGCCACTCCCTCGATCGGGGCGGCCTGCGGGCGGAGGTCCCCGGTATCGGAGACGGGTGGCAGGCGGGCCTGCTGTTCGAGCAGGACGGCCAGATCGACAACCGCCGCCGCCTGATGCGCGCCCTGGAGCGGGCCTGCGTGGGGCTGGGGGTGCGCTTCCAGGAGGGGGCGGAGGTGCTGGCCCTGCAGCGCGGTCCGGGCGGAGCGCTCATGGCCGTGGAGCTGCGCACCGCCGAGGGCGAACGGCTCCAGCGACCCTGCCACCGGGCCGTGCTGGCCTGCGGGGCCTGGAGCGCCCGGCTCCTGAGCGAACTGCCGGTGTTTCCGGTGAAGGGGCAGATGCTCTCCCTGCAGGGGCCGCGGCAGGCCCTGCGGCGGGTGATCTTCGGCCCGGGCACTTACCTGGTGCCCCGGGAGGACGGGCTGCTGGTGGTGGGCGCCACCAGCGAACCGGAGGCGGGGTTCCGCGAGGGACTCACCCCCTTCGGCCAGCGGAGCCTGCAGGAGGGCCTCACCGCCCTGCTGCCGGAGGCTGCCCAGTGGCCGCCGATGGAGCGGTGGTGGGGCTTCCGGCCCTGCACTCCGGATCAGGCACCCCTGCTGGGCCCCGGGCCCATCCCCGGCCTCTGGCTCGCCTGCGGCCATCACCGCAACGGCGTGCTGCTGGCCGCGATCACCGCCGAGCTGCTCGCGACCGCCATCGACGCAGGCGAAACCCCTGGCCTCTCGACGGAGCTCGAGCCCTTCCGCTGGGATCGCTTCAGCCCGGCGCCACCGGCACCGGCGGCAGCACCGAGTCTGCAACTCCAGGGGTGAACACCGGCAGCGCCCCCATGCCCTTCACCGCCTGCTCGCCGATGCAGCGGGTCTCCACCCCCGGGGCGGCCAGCTCGGCGGTTCTGGCATCGCAGAGGATCGGCGCACCGGCGGTGCGGGTGAGCCCCTCGAGCCGGCTGGCGAGGTTCACGGTGTCGCCGATGGCGGTGAATTCCATCCGCCGGGGGCTTCCGATCTGCCCCACGATCGCCTCCCCGCTGGCCAGGCCGATGCCGTTGTCGAGCTCGGTCGTGCCCTCCTTCCGCCAGCCGAGGTTCAGATCCGCCAGGGCCTGACGCATCGCCGCGGCGCAGCGCAGAGCCGCCTGGGCCTCCTCCTGGGGACCACGGCCCACGGGGGAGCCGAACACCGCCATCACCGCATCGCCGATGAACTTGTCCACCGTGCCGCCATGGGCGGTGATCACCTCCACCATGGCGCCGAGATACACATTCAGCTGCTGCACGTGCAGCTGAATCTCCCCCTGGCTGCTGCGCAGCTGGGTGAGCTGGGTGAACCCCTTCAGATCAGAGAACAGCACCGTGACCGGCAGGGCACGCCCCCGGAGGATGCCCTCCGCCTCGTCCGGATCGGAGAGGATCTCAGCCACCACCGTGGGAGCCACGTAGCGCTCGAAGGTGCGGCGCAGCCGGCGGCGTTCCCCCTCCTCGCGCAGATAGGCATCGCCGCCGTAGAGCAGCCCCAGCAGCACCAGGGAAGCCGCCGGGGGGAGCAGCGGAATCCACACATGGGCCTCCGCAAAGGCACCGTAGGCGGCCAGCAGCTGCAGCGCCAGAGCCGCACCCACGAGCCCCAGGCGCACGCCGGTGCCCTTGAACCGCCAGGCCAGCAGCAGGATGAGGAAGCCGGGGAACATGGTCAGCAGGGCCCGGCTGCCCGGCCCCAGCGGCCAGTTGGCCAGCCCGTCCCCCGCGATCGAGTTGGCCGTGGCCGTGGCCAGCATCTCCAGGCCCGACATCGCCCCGTAGGGGGTGGGGGTGCCGGAGCCGCCCTGGGCCACCACCGGACCCACCAGCACCACCGCATCCCGCAGCTTGCTGCGGATGGGATGGCGCCGCCAGCGCTCGGGATCGAGCACCTGCCAGGCCGGCACCGTGGGGAACGCCCCTTCGGGGCCGTAGAAGTTGAGCTGCCTCCGCTCATCGGGCTGGAGACTCCGGCGTCCCGCCTGTTTCAGCAGGGTGGAGGTGAGGGAGGGGTAGGAGAGCGCGCCGCTGGCCGGCAGCACGCTGCGTCCGTAGACCTCGGGGTGGAAGGCCGGCTGGCCGGGGTTGGGGGGCAGGGAATTGGTGAGGCCCTGGCTGTTCTCTCCGGCGGCCCGGGCCACGACCTCCTCCGGCTGGACCAGGGTGAGGCCGGCAAAGCCGGAATCACGGGTTTCGAGCATCTCGGCCGCCAGGGCCACCTTGCCCCGGTGGGGCGTGATCGCCGCGGCCAGGGCCTGATCATCCGCGGCGCCACGGCTGCTGGGCCCCTCGTAGACCACATTGATCGCCACCGCGGCCGGACCGGCCTCGAACAGCCGCCGGATCAGGTCGCCGTAGCGGGCCCGGGGCCAGGGCAGGGTGCTGATGCCCCGCGCCCAGGGAGGCACGCCCGCCTCCCCCCGGGGCTGGTCGAGGAACCAGGCCCCCTGCTGGAGGGTGGAATCGTCGATCGCGACCACCACCACGCCCTCGGGGGGCTTGCGCGCACCCCGGATGCGCAGCATCAGGCTCTCGGCATTGCGCTCCCAGGAGCGGAACTCCAGGGGCGGCACCGCCGCCATGAAGCCGGACATCGCCACCGTCACCCCACCGAGGATGGCAACGACCTGGGAGCGGCGCAGGGACATCGGCGGAGGGGAGGGGGAAACCCGGCCGGGCTCAGAGGAGGCCGAAGGTGAGGGTGGAGAGCACGGTGGCGGGTACCGGCACGTTGATCTGCAGGAAGGAGGCGAGCTTGGCGAAGGCAGGCATCGGCTGCTGGAAGCCGCGGAACAGATCCCCCTGGAGGTAGCTCTCGTAATCGCTGGCCACCAGGCAGCGACGATCCACCAGGGTTCCTTCCGGCGAGATCCGCACCGCCTCCCGCTGTACCGGATCGATCCAGGTGCCGGCTTCCCCGCTGTGGGGCACCACGGCCACCGAACCCTCGAGCACCGAGAGGTTGGTGGTGCCGTCGTCCTCCACGGTCACCACGAAGTTGGTGCCGCGGGCGCTGAGCTTCACGCTGGGGGTGCAGACGTTCTGACGACCGGAGACGAGCACCTGTCCCTTGGTGAGCAGGAAGCAGTTGGCCTGCAGCTTGAACTGGGAATTGCGGTTGATCCTGGCCAGGGAGCCGTTGTCGAAGGCGAGGGTGCCGCGGCTGGCCTTGGTGCTCACCACCTCGGGGGCCTGGGCCTTCTGGTTCACGCTGGCCGGCTTGGCCTCGATGAACATCTCCTTGCCGTCGAGGATCTCCTTCACCACCGCGGTGGGGCGGGCGAAGGCGGCGCCTGGCGCCAGCAGCAGCGCCAGGAAGGCAGCGCCGGCAGCCGAACGGATCGCGCGGACACCGAAGGCAACGGGCGGACGCTTCATGGCGGGGAGCGGAGATGGTGAAAGGGATCTCACCCAGTGAAAGGCAGGCCGGCAGTGCTGGCAATCACCGATCCCCGGACCCTCACGCTTTGGGGGGTGGTCTTAGGGATCGACCGAAGAGATCAGAAGAAGCGTGGAATGCTGATGCCGGGCACCGAGGGCACCGACGGCACGGATGGCAGCCAGGGGATCGACACCCCCGGCACGGAGGTGCGGATGTAGCTCTCCAGCGCCCCGAGCTGAGGCAGCGGCAGCTGGAACCCCTCGAACAGAGGGCCCCCCAGGATGGCGTTGTAGTCGCCGGCGCTGAGGCGCCGCAGCAGCAGCACCACGCCCTCGGGCGTGAGCCGGAGCGACTCGCCGGCCTGCACGGTGGTGGGTGCCGCGCCGGTGGGCTCGCCGTCGCGGAGCGGTTCCACCTCCACGGTGCCCTCCAGCACCGAGAGTTCCGACTGGCCGTCCTCCTCCACCTTGAGCACGTAGTTGGTGCCCCGCACGCTCATCCGCGACGACTGGGTGCAGCCGCTCTGGGCCCCCGACACCAGCACCTCGCCCTGACTCAGCAGAAAGCAGCGGCCGCCGAGCTTCATCCGGGAGAAGCGGTTCATCCGACCCACCGCGCCGCTCTGGAAGCGGAGCTGGCCGCGGCTGTTGCGGGTGCTCACCGTCTCCGGCGTGCTGGCCCGCTCGTTCACCCGGGCCGGGCGGGCCTCGATGTAGAGCTCCTTCCCATCGAGGATCTCCACCACCGTGGCGGTCTCACTGGCGGCGAGCACGGGGGAAGCCAGCAGCACCGTGCCAAGCACGCCCAACAGCCCTAACAGCCGCCGGGCCGGAGGGCGGCCGGTGGCCAGGGCCGCGATGCTGTGCTGGACCGAGGCGATGCTGACCATCGAAGCCACAGGCCTGGGGTACAGGCGGCAGTCTCTCCCAGGTCAGGTGGCGGGGGGAAGGGGTGCGGCTGCCTCGGCCCGCAGGCCCTGCAGCCCGAACACCCGCACCGGCTCCGGCCATCCCTTCACGCTCTGCTCACCCAGGGGCTCCACCAGGAGCAGGCCCGGCAGCAGATCCACCAACTCGCCGCTGAGCAGGATCGGGTGCTCCGGGAAGCGGCGGGTGAGCCCCTCCAGCCGGCTGGCCACGTTCACCGCCGCCCCCACCACCGTGTACTCCAGCCGCTGGGACGAGCCCAGGTTGCCGGCGATCACCTCGCCCACGTGCAGGCCGATGCCCTGCCGCAGCACGGGCTGGCCCTCGGCGGCGAACTCCCGGTTGAGATCCTCCAGGCGGCGCTGCATCGTGAGGGCCGACCGCACCGCCGCCAGGGCCTCCACCGCCTCCCCCCGGCTGCGGGGCACGCCGAACTCGGCCATCAGGGCATCACCGATGAACTTGTCCAGCAGCCCCTGCTCCTCGATCACCGCCGCGGCGATCGCCTCGAAGTAGCGGTTCAGCAGGGAGAACAGCTGCGGCGGATCGAGCGCGGCACTCAGGGGCGTGAACCCCACCAGATCGGTGAACAGCACCACGCAGCGGCAGCGGCTGCCGCCCACCTGGGTGCCGAGCGGCCCGGGGGTGCGGAGGATGTCGCGCAGCAGGCCGGGCGACACGCGGCGGGCCAGCACCTGGTGAAGGTAGGCGCGCTCCCGGCTCTCCCCCCACCACTGCCCCGCGGCCCGCAGCCCGCCACCCAGCAGGGGCACCAGCAGCAGGGTCGGCAGGGGCAGCCAGAGCCGCAAAGCGGCCCAGGCCACCCCGGCGGCCAGCAGGGCCACGCCGGCCAGGGCTCCGGCCCGGCCCGCCGTGACCAGGGCCTGGGAGCCGCGCCGAAGCAGGACCAGGCTGAGGGCGGCCCAGGCCAGCAGCAGCGCAGCGGCGGCCCCCTCCGGCAGGGGAGCCAGGGCGGTGCCGGCCAGCACGCCGGCCAGGGCGGCGGCCTGCACCTCGCTGCCGCTGCGGGGGCCGAAGGGTGTTTCCATCTGGTCGCCGAGACCCGCTGCGGTGACCCCGATCAGCACCACCCGGTTCCGCCAGAGCTCCGGCGGCTGCTCCTCCAGCCGCCAGGCAGGCACCACCACACTCGAGCCGGCGGGGGGGCGGAAATCGATGTAGCGGGGCTGCCAGGGCAGCGGCGCCGGCGACGCCGCACCGAGCCAGGCCAGGGGCAGGGGCCAGGGGGGCTCGAAATCACCGAGCTGGGCCGCCAGCCAGCGCTGCCCCGGGATCGCCTCGGTGATCCCCTGGGGGCTCTGGATCAGGGCGGTGAGCGCCGCGGGTTCCACCGCAGCGGCGCGCAGCTCCGCCAGCGGACGCCGCAGCTGGGCCCGCTCGATGCCCTCCTGCTCGCTGGCCGCATAGGCCGCCGCCAGCACCACCCGCTCGCGCCAGGGCCGCAGCCGCTCCACGAAGGCCCGGTCGTCGGCGGGGCCGTAGCGGCTGGGCTGACTCAGCACCACGTTGAACAGCACCCTGGCCGCGCCGCGCTCCAGCACCCACGCGGCGAGATCCGCCTGCAGGGCCCGGGGCCAGGGCCAGGGCCCCATGCGGCGCCGCAGGGGAGAGGCCTCGCGTTCGGCCGGATCGAGCAGTTGCGGCAGCTCGAGGGAGTCGGTGTCGATCGCAAGCAGCACCGGATCCGGCGGAGGGGCCGCCGGCCCCAGGCCCTGGAGCCGGAAGGCGAGGGAGCGCAGCTGGGCATCGAGGGCCTGGAGCGCCTGGCCGGCCGGGGTGGGCCGCAGGGGCGGCAGGGCCACCAGCAGCGGCAGGAACACCCCCAGCGGCAGCCCCAGGGCGGCCAGCCACCGGGACCGGCGACTCATCGCTCCGGCTGGTGGATCCCCAGCTCGCGCTCGATCACCGGCAGGGTGGCCATCGGTGCCTCGAAGCCATTCAGCAGGATGCTCTGGCGGCGCCGCTCGCGTGCCTCGCTGGGCGTGAGCCGGCGCGGAGACTGCCAGGAGCCGTTCTGGAAGCTCATCTGCCAGCCGCTCTCGAGCGGTACCGCGGGGTCCGCCCCCCCGGCACCCACCTCCGGGGTGACCCGCACCAGCCCCTCCCAGCTGAACAACGTCACCTGGTCGTCCGCCACCTCCAGGAACACGGTGGTGCCCTCGATCGAGGCCGTGCCCACGCGGGTGCGCACCCGCAGCGGCGCGCCTCCCTTGGCGCCGGGATCCACCCAGGCGATGATCTGGCCGCGCTCCAGATCGAGGCCCGAGGGCGCCAGGCGCAGTACCGCATCCCCCCCGAGGCGGAAGTTGCGGCCGTTGGGCAGCTGCACCTGCAGGCGGCCGGGTTTCTGGGTGCGCAGCACCGACCGACCGGCCAGCACCTGCCTAGCCTTGGCCTGCTGCTCACTGCGACCGGGCGGACGCACGAAGGCTGGCCTGGAGGGCACGTCCACCACCCGGGGCGCAGAAGCGGCGGCCTCGGCCCAGGGAGCTTGCGTCAGGGAGAGGACGCCGACCAGAGCCGCCAGCAGCAGGGCCGCGCCCCAGAGAAAACGGCGCCGCACCCGGAAGCGCGACGCCGTAGGGCCAGGACGCCTCAAAGGAGGTCCGGAGGTGCGCATGGGGCCGGGAGCATCAGCCCCCAGCCTGGCGATTCAGCCCTCGATCCGCCAGGCCTGGTCGGAGGGGGTCCAGTCGCTCAGCTCGGAAGGCTGGAACCAGAGGCCGATCTCGAAGGCAGCGGTTTCGGGGGCGTCGGAGCCGTGGATCACATTGCGGCCGATGTTCACGGCCAGGTCGCCGCGGATCGTGCCGGGCTCGGCCTCGAGGGGCTTGGTGGCGCCGATCAGCTTGCGGGCGCTGGCGATCACGCCATCGCCCTCCCACACCATCGCCACCACCGGGCCGCTGGTGATGAACTCCACCAGGCCGGCGAAGAAGGGGCGCTCGCGGTGCACGCCGTAGTGGCTCTCGGCCAGCTCGCGGCTGGGGGTGAGCTGCTTGAGGCCCACCAGCTTGAAGCCCTTGCGCTCGAAGCGGCCCAGGATCTCGCCCACCAGGCCGCGCTGCACGCCGTCGGGCTTGATGGCAACGAAGGTGCGTTCAGCGGCCATGGAATTGGAAACGTCGGATCCGGCCCATCGTCCGCGGCGGCCCTGCCGCTTGGCAAGCACAGGCGCACAGGGAAGCAGCCCTGGAGACAATGGCCACGGAGCCGCTCCCTAGATTTCAGGCTCTGCCCCGCCCCCGACCCGATGGTGCTCGCCCAACCCTTCTCGAACGGGGACACGGCGGCCGCCCCGGCTGGGGCCTCCGGCTGGAGCCCGGCCGACAGCGCCGCCCTCTACGGCCTCGACCGCTGGGGTGATCCCTATTTCTCCGTGAACGCCCGCGGGCACGTGCTGGTGCAGCCCCGCGGCGATCGCGGCGGCTCCCTCGACCTGATGGATCTGGTGGAGGGGCTGCGGGGACGCAACCTGTCCCTGCCGCTGCTGATCCGCTTCGACGACATCCTCGAAGACCGGCTGGAGCGGCTCCATGCCGCCTTCGAGCAGGCCATCGCCCAGTACGGCTACGAAGGCCGCTACCAGGGGGTGTTCCCAGTGAAGTGCAACCAGCAGCGCCATGTGGTGGAGCAGCTGGTGGAGAGCGGCCGCCGCTGGCACTTCGGCCTTGAGGCCGGCAGCAAGGCCGAACTGCTGATCGCCCTCTCCCTGCTCGACGATCCCGAGGCCCTGCTGATCTGTAACGGCTACAAGGACCAGCGCTACATCGAGACCGCGATCCTGGCCCGCCGGCTCGGCCGCCAGCCGGTGGTGGTGATCGAGCAGGCCGACGAGGTGGAGCGGATCATCCAGGCCAGCCGTGCCCTGGGCGCCGCCCCCTTCCTGGGCATCCGCGCCAAGCTCGCCACCCGCAGCACCGGCCGCTGGGGCAGCTCGGTGGGCGAGAAGGCGAAGTTCGGGCTGGCGATCCCGGACGTGCTGGCCACGGTGGAGGCCCTGCGCCAGGCGGATCTGCTCCAGGACCTGCGGCTGCTCCACTTCCACGTGGGCAGCCAGATCAACGACATCGCCGTGCTCAAGGACGCCCTCCAGGAGGCGGGGCAGATCTACGTACAGCTCTGCGCCCTGGGGGCGCCGATGGGCTACCTCGATGTGGGCGGCGGCCTGGGGATCGACTACGACGGCAGCCGCACCGCCACCGCCGCCTCCACCAACTACTCCCTTCAGAACTACGCCAATGACGTGGTGGCCACGGTGCGGGAGTGCTGCCAGCCCCATGGGGTGGCACTGCCCACCCTGGTGAGCGAGAGCGGCCGGGCCATCGCCAGCCATTTCTCGGTGCTGGTGTTCGACGTGCTCGGCCGCAGCGGCGTGCCCGGCACGGTGCCGCCCCCGGAGGAGAACGAGCCGCTGATCGTGCGCAACCTGCGCGACACCCTCGCCGGCATCGAGGAGCGCCCGGCGGGGGCAGACGAAGGGATGCCGTCCCTGGAGGGGCTGCAGGAGGCCTGGAACGACGCGATCAAATTCCGCGCCGATGCCCTCGCCGCCTTCCGGCTGGGCTACCTCTCCCTGCCGGAGCGGGCCCGGGCCGAGCAGCTCAGCTGGGCCTGCGCCGAGGCGATCGCCCGGCACCTGCCCCCCGCCGGGCCGATCCCCGAAGACCTGCGCGCCCTGCAGGCCTCGCTGGCCAGCACCTACTACGCCAACCTCTCGGTGTTCCGCTCCGCCCCGGACACCTGGGCGATCGATCAGCTCTTCCCGGTGATGCCGATCCACCGCCTCGAGGAGCGGCCGCACCGCCTGGGCAGCTTCGCCGACCTCACCTGCGACTCCGACGGCAAGCTGGCCCGCTTCATCGACCGCGGCCAGGTGAAGCCCCTGCTGGAGCTGCACGAGCTGCGCGAGGACGAGCCCTATTGGATCGGCCTCTTCCTGGCAGGCGCCTACCAGGAAGTGATGGGCAACCTGCACAACCTCTTCGGCAGCACCGACGCGGTGCACATCCGCCTCGGCCCCGGCGGCGGCTACCGGGTGGATCACGTGGTGCGCGGCGACACCAACGCCGAG
>JBMLOS010000101.1:0-22595 GCA_049242845.1 Prochlorococcaceae cyanobacterium | reverse complement strand
GCTCCCTGCCCGTTCCACCTCGGCTTCCGCCTTGGCGTCCCGCGCAGTCCAAAACTTTACCACCTTCTTCGCCCCCCACGCCAGCGGGGCGCGATCTGACAGGGCTGGGGCCAGGAGAGAGCGGGCTTTCTAGCGTTGGCCCAGCAGGAGATCGGCCCGATGGCCCGTCCGTTCAGCCAGCAGCACCAGCGGGTTCGGCCCAGCTCCAAGGAAGACGCGGTGGTGAGCCGGGCGCAGGAGCACTTCGAGCGCACCCTGGTGCGGGTGAAGGGGGAGCTGGTGGGCTCGGTGGCGGCCCTCGACCATCCGCGCCGCTCGGGCGAGGCCAACTACGGCGAGGTGTTCCTGCGGGACAACGTGCCGGTGATGGTCTACCTGCTCCTGCAGGGACGCTTCGAGGTGGTGCGCAACTTCCTCACCGTCTCCCTGGAGCTGCAGAGCAACGACACCAAGACCCGCGGGGTGTTCCCCACCAGCTTCGTGGAGGAGAACGGAGTGCTGCTGGCCGACTACGGCCAGCGCTCGATCGGCCGCATCACCTCGGTGGACGCCAGCCTCTGGTGGCCGATCCTCTGCTGGCTCTATGTGAAGCACAGCCGTGATGTGGAATTCGGCGCCAGCCAGCAGGTGCAGCGCGGCGTGCAGCTCCTGCTCGATCTGGTGCTGCACCCCACCTTCGAGGGAACCCCGGTGCTGTTCGTGCCGGACTGCGCCTTCATGATTGACCGTCCGATGGACGTGTGGGGCAACCCGCTCGAGGTGGAGGTGCTGCTCTACGGCTGCCTGCGCAGCTGCTGCCACCTGATGGAGCTCGCCCAGCAGGACCGCCAGAGCCGGCTGCTGCACCAGCGGATCGAGCTCACGCGCGAGTGGATGCACGACCTGCGCTCGTTCCTGCTGAAGCACTACTGGGTGACCAGCAAGACGGTGCAGGTGCTGCGGCGGAGGCCGACCGAGCAGTACGGCGACCATCAGCACGAGAACGAGTTCAACGTGCAGCCCCAGGTGATCCCCCCCTGGCTGCAGGACTGGATGGAGAACCGGGGCGGCTACCTGATCGGCAACATCCGCACCGGCCGGCCCGACTTCCGCTTCTACAGCCTCGGCAACTCCCTGGCCTGCCTGTTCGGCCTGATCACCGCGCCGCAGCAGCGGGCCCTGTTCCGGTTGGTGCTGCACAACCGCGAGCACCTCATGGCCCAGATGCCGATGCGGATCTGCCACCCGCCGATGGAGGGCGACGAGTGGATGAACAAGACCGGCTCGGACCCCAAGAACTGGCCCTGGAGCTACCACAACGGCGGCCACTGGCCGAGCCTGCTCTGGTACCTCGCCGGCGCGGTGCTCCTGCATGAGCAGCGCCACCCCTCCGCCGACGTGCTGCTGATGGGGCAGATGCGGGCCATGCTCGAGGAGTGCTACTGGGCCCAGCTCAACCAGCTGCCGCGCCAGCAGTGGGCCGAATACTTCGATGGACCCACCGGCACCTGGGTGGGGCAGCAGGCGCGCACCTACCAGACCTGGACGATCGTGGGCTTCCTGCTGCTGCATCACATGCTGCGGGTGAACCCCGAGCAGGTGAGCCTGATCGACATCGAGTAGCCGCACCTCAACGGAACCTCGGCCGGCCAGAAGCCACAAAAAAAGCCCCGGCCGGAACCGGGGCGAAGAGGAGGGAGGGAATCAGACCTTGATCAGAACAGACCCAGGGTGAGGGATTTGTCGATCGGCAGGGCTGCACCGATGCCGAGGTAGATGGTGAAGACCGTGCCGAACAGGAAGGCTGCCATGGCCACCGGACGGCGGAAGGGGTTCTGGAACTTGTTGAAGCTCTCGATGAAGGGGATGAGCATCAGCCCCAGGGGGATCATGGTCTGCAGGGCGATGCCGAGCAGCTTGTTGGGCACGACCCGCAGGATCTGGAACACCGGATACAGGTACCACTCCGGCAGGATTTCCAGCGGGGTGGCGAAGGGATCCGCCTTGTCGGCCAGCATGGCGGGATCCAGCACAGACAGGCCCACCACGCAGGCGATGGTTCCCAGGATCACCACCGGGAAGATGTAGAGCAGGTCGTTGGGCCAGGCGGGCTCGCCGTAATAGTTGTGGCCCATGCCCTTGGCCAGCTTGGCCCTCAGCTTGGGATCGGTGAGGTCAGGCTTCTTGAGGATGTGCATGACGGAGGCCTTGAGGGGAGGAGCCGACCGATCTGGGAAACGCTCGTGAGAACGGCCCAGGCAGCGCCGGAAGGGAAACGGTGAGGGTGAACCTAGGAAAGGAGGGAGAGGGAGCGGGAGGCCCCTGAGCCGGGACCCCCAACCAGCAACACTTCGAAACAGAAGCGGGGCAGCTCCCTCCGAAGCCCTGGATCAGAGGGGACCGGAGATGCCCTGCTTCCGGATCATCAGGAAGTGCATGAGCATGAACACCGCCAGCAGCCAGGGCATCACGAAGGTGTGAAGGCTGTAGAAGCGGGTGAGGGTGGCCTGGCCGACGCTCTCGCCGCCACGGAGAAGCTCAACCATGAAGTCGCCAACCACGGGCACGGCTGCAGGCACACCGCTCACGATCTTCACGGCCCAGTAACCCACCTGGTCCCAGGGCAGGGAGTAGCCGGTCACGCCGAAGCTCACGGTGATCACGGCCATGGTGACGCCGGTGATCCAGGTGAGCTCGCGGGGGCGCTTGAAGCCACCGGTGAGGTACACGCGGAACACGTGCAGGATCAGCATCAGCACCATCATCGAGGCGCTCCAGCGGTGCACCGAGCGGATCAGCCAGCCGAAGCTGACGTCCGTCATGAGGTACTGCACCGAGGCGTAGGCCTCCGCCACCGTGGGCTTGTAATAGAACGTCATCGCAAACCCGGTGGCGAACTGGATCAGGAAGCACACCAGGGTGATGCCGCCAAGGCAATAGAAGATGTTGACGTGCGGGGGCACGTACTTGGCGGAAATATCGTCGGCGATCGCCTGGATTTCCAGGCGCTCCTGGAACCAGTCGTATACCGGTGACGACTTTGCGGCAGGAGAGGAATTCGCCATGCAGCGGACGGCTTGGGTTGCGAGAGTCTACTGATCGCCCGAAACCCTCCGTGAGCGCGCAACGGCTGCTTCCCCTGCAGGCCCGCCCCCCCCGGCCCCGGCCGCCGCAGCCGCGGCTCCAGAGGGTTGCCGCAGCCCTTCTGGCCCTGCTGCTGCCGCTGCTCTGCCTGCTCGGCGACACCGCTCCGGCCCTGGCGCTCAGCGACGCCCAGCAACTGGTGGTGGAGGCCTGGCGGCTGGTGAACCAGAGCTACGTGGACCCCCAGCGCTTCGAGAGCGTGCACTGGCGCCGCCTGCGCCAGAAGGCTCTCGAGCAGCCGATCACCAGCTCCGAGCAGGCCTATGCCGCCATCGAGGGGATGCTTGAGCCGCTCGGCGACCCCTACACCCGCCTGCTGCGCCCCGCCGACTACGGCACCCTGCAGGCGGCGACGCAGCAGGGCACCGTGAGCGGGGTGGGCCTGCAGCTGGGCCTGCGCAGCGGCGACGAGCAGGTGGTGGTGATCGCCCCTCTGGATGGATCCCCCGCCGCCGACGCCCAGATCCCCAGCGGCTCCGAGGTGGTGGCCGTGAACGGAGAGGCCAGCCGTGATCTGGGCCTCGACCTTACCGCCGCGCGCCTGCGCGGGGCCGCCGGCAGCACGGTGCTGGTGCAGCTGCGCCAACCCGGCGGGGCCCTGCGGGAGGTGGAGCTGGAGCGCCGGCAGGTGGATCTGCGGCCGGTGCGCAGCAAACGCCTGCGCAGGGACGGCCACACCCTGGGCTACCTGCGCATCACCCAGTTCAGCGAGCCCGTGCCGGAGCTGGTGCGCCAGGCGATCGCCGATCTCACCGACAAGAACATCGAGGGCCTGATCCTCGATCTGCGCAACAACTCGGGCGGCCTGGTGAGCGCCGGGCTGGCCGTGGCCGACGATCTGCTCGACGGGGTCGTGATCGTGGAGACCGAGGACCGCGGAGGGATCGGCAACCGCGAGCAGGCACGGCCCGGCCAGCTCTATGGCGGGCCGCTGCTCACCCTGGTGAACGGCGGCACCGCCAGCGCCAGCGAGATTCTGGCCGGAGCCCTGCAGGACCAGGAACGCAGCCTGCTGGTGGGCCGCTGCACCTTCGGCAAGGGCCTCATCCAGACCCTGATCCCCCTGGGCGACGGCAGCGGCCTGGCGGTGACCGTGGCCCGCTATCTCACGCCCGACGGCCGCGATATCCAGAACCTGGGCATCCTTCCCGACCGGGTGCTGCCCGAGCCGGAACCGCTCGATCCGGGCGGCGAGAACGACACCTGGCTGGAGGAGGCGGAGCGTCTGCTGCTGCAGCGGCTGCAGCCGGCAGCCGCCCCGGCCAGCACGGCCCCCGCCGGTGCTCCGCCCCCATGAGTGAGCGCACGTATCACGATCCCCTGCACGGGGCGATCCGGCTCGATCGGGACGATCCGGCCGAGGCCCTGGCGATCGGCCTGATCGACGCGGCCCCCTTCCAGCGCCTGCGCCGCATCCGCCAGCTGGGGCCCGCGTTCCTCACCTTCCACGGGGCCGAATCCAGCCGCTTCACCCATTCCCTCGGGGTGCTCCACCTGGCCCGCCTGGCCCTGGCCCGGCTGGTGCGGCTCGATCCGGGCCTGGAGGCCCACCGGCCGGTGCTCTACGCCGCGGCCCTGCTGCACGACCTGGGCCACGCCCCCCTGAGCCACACGGGCGAGGAGATGTTCGGGCTGCGGCATGAGCCGTGGTCGGCCCGGCTGGTGCGGGAGCACCCCCAGCTGCGGGCGCTGCTGGAGGCCAGCGGACCCGGCAGCGCCGATGCGGTGGCGGATCTGCTGGAGCACGGGCGGCACGAGCGGCAGGCGATCCGGGCCCTGGTGAGCAGCCAGCTCGACTGCGACCGGCTCGACTACCTCCTGCGCGACAGCTACAGCGCCGGCACCCGCTACGGCCAGCTCGACCTGGAGCGCATCCTGGCGGCGTTCACCCTCGCCCCCGACGGCAGCCTCGCCCTCCATCCCAAGGGACTGATGGCGGTGGAGCACTACCTGGTGGTGCGCCAGCTGATGTACCGCAGCGTGTACAACCACCGCCTCAATGTGGTGTGCAACTGGCTGCTGACCCAGGTGATCGCCCTGGCCCGGCGGCTGGGGCCGGAGCGGATCTTCTGCGACGCGGTGCTGCGCCGCTGGCTGTGGGAGCCGGAGCGGCTGGATCTGGAGAGCTATCTGGCCAACGACGACATCCGCACCGGCTACCACCTGCAGCGCTGGCACCAGGAGGGTCCCCAGGAGCTGGCCGAGCTCTGCGGCCGCCTGCTGGAGCGCCGCCTGCTCAAGGCCGTGGACGTGAGCGATCTGGACAGCGCCCAGCGGCTCGAACTGCTGGCCGAGGCCCGCTCCCTGGCCCAGCGCGAGCAGCTGGTGGCGGAGCGGTGCTGCGGCCTGCACCAGAGCCAGAACCGCGGCTACCACCCCTACAAGGGCGGCCTGCGCCTGTGGGACGGCCGCCACCTCGAGGCGCTCGAGGCCCGCTCGCCGCTGGTGCGCAGCCTGATCCAGCCGGTGGAGATGGCCTGGCTGATCCATCCGGTGGAAGTGCGGGAGCCCCTGCGGCGGCGGCTGGAGGTGCTCCGCGAGGGCGGCGCCGCCTAGCGTTCGCAGCCAGCGAGGCCCTACCCATGGCAACGGTGTTCAGGGCGGCGGCCTCCGGCCAGCCCCATCGGCTGGTGATCGGGGGTGCGGACGAATCCCTGGAGGGTGTCTCCGATCTGGTGGATGCGCTCGGACTCTTCCCGCCCAGCGGCTGGGTGGAGGTGGAGGTGCGCGAGCGCAGCCTGCGGGTACCTGAGCTGCGCGAGATCCAGCGCACCCTGGAGGCGGCCGGCCTGCGGATCCTGCGGCTGGTGAGCGAGCGGGACTCCACCCTGGTGGCCGCCGCCGCCCTGGGCCTCGAGACCGGCTGGCCGCCTCCCCCGCAAGGCCCTGAGGACGAAGCACCGCCCCTGCCGCAGGCCCCCGGAGGCCTGCGGATCCACCACGGCACCCTGCGCTCCGGCGAGCATCTGCAGGCCCCGGGCTCGGTGCTGCTGCTCGGGGACCTCAACCCCGGAGCCCGGATCAGCGCCGCGGGCGACGTGCTGGTGTGGGGGCGCCTGCGGGGCGTGGCCCATGCGGGCTGCCAGGGCGACGGCAGCGCCCGCATCGTGGCCCTGCAGCTGCGCCCGCTGCAGCTGCGCATCGCCGCGGCCGTGGCCCGCGGGCCCGAGGAGCAGCCGCCCGCCGGGCTGGCGGAGCAGGCCCGTCTGGTGGAGGGGGTGATCCGGATCGAGCCCGCCAGCCCGCACTGGCCCGGCGGGAGGGGCCTGGCGGGCAGGATCAGCGGTTGATCACGCCGAGGCCCCCCAGCAGCCCCGCCACCGCCAGGAACCAGAGGGGCGAGATGCGGGTGCGCAGCATCAGCACGCACACGATCAGGGAGGCCACCACACCGGGGGGGTCGTTGTCGGCGGTCTGGAGGATCTTGAGACCCACGGCGAAAAGGATGCCGAGCGTGATCGGCCCGAGGCCCCGCTCGAAGGCCACCCGCCAGGGCGAGGTGCGGAAGCGCTGCCAGCCCAGGCACGCAAGCACCATCAGCAGGGTGGAGGGCAGCAGGATCGCCAGCTCGGCGCCGTAGGCCGAGAGCAGCGCCCAGAAGGGGCCCTCGCGCCTGGCGGCACCGAGCCCCAGCAGCCCCACGATCATCGAGCTGGGGCCGGGCGCCGCCTCCGCCAGGGCGTAGAGGTCGGCGAACTGGGCATTGGTGAGCCAGCAGAACTGGTTCACGCTGAGGTGGTGGTATTCCGCCAGCAGGGTGTTGCCGCCCCCGAGCGAGAACAGGGAGAGCGAGAGGAACTCGCCCACCACCCGCAGCAGGTTGCCCAGATCCGTGAGCGACACGGGCGCGCAGGACTGGGCGGCGGCCACGGCGACCGGAGCCGGAGCGGGGAACAGGGGCGGCATCACGGCGGCGGCCCCTGGGCCTTCTCCCGCGGCAGACGGGGCCAGTACCAGGCCATCGCCAGCGGTCCGAGCAGCAGCACCACCGGCACCAGGCGCACATGGCCCACGGTCATGGCCGCAAAGGTGGCCGCGGCCAGCAGCAGGGCGACCCGGTCGCGGAGGTACTCGTGCAGGATCTTGAACCCCATCGAGAGGGCCATCCCCGCCGCGGCCGCCACCACCCCGGCCAACACCCGATCCACGGCGGGCAGGGTGTGCCAGCGGAAGTAGGCCAGCCCCACCAGCATCAGCAGGGTGAAGGGAAGCAGGAGCATCCCGGCCAGGGCCACCAGGGCACCGGGCAGCCCCCGGAAGCTGGTGCCGATGTACACGGCCATGTTGATCTGGTTCGGCCCCGGGAAGAGCCGCGCCACGGTGAGCCCCGTGAGGAAGGCCTCGTTGGTCATCCAGCGGCGGCGTTCCACCACGATCCGCTGGCTCCAGGCGGAGAGCCCCCCGCCGAAGGAGGAGAGGGCCACCTGGAGCATCCCGTGGAAGAGCTCCGGCAGATCCGGAGCCGGAGCCAGCTCCTCAGGCGCCGGCTCCGGGTCGGTGGCGAGGTGCGGTTCGCCCATCAGTCGTGCACGAAGTGGGGATCGGGGGGCAGTTCACCGGCCTCGTGCAGGGAGGGATCGAGGGGGTCGGGGGCGTTGTAGGGGCTGGCCTGCTTCCAGTCGGCCGAGAAGGTGTCGCGCAGGCGCTCCACCACGGCCGGGGCATCGCTCTCGATGCCGAGCTCGCGGCGCAGGTCGAAGGCGCTGCGATCGATATTCATCGAGCCGGTCTGGGCGAAGCTGCCGTCCACCAGGATCAGCTTGGCGTGCAGCTTGAGGTGCTTCTGCCGCCGCACCTTCACGCCGAAGCGCTGCATCACCCGCAGGGAGGAGAAGGTGTCGTAGATGTCCCAGTCGCTGATGCCGTGCTTGCCGCCGCACAGCACCCGCACCTTCACGCCCCGCTCGCGGGCCGAGACGATCCGCTCGAGGATCACGGCGTCGACGAACTTGGGGTGCTGGATCCAGAGCGTCTTGCGGGCCAGATCCACGATCCGGGCCATCTGACCGCGGCTGTGCATGCTGCTCCACACCAGACCCACCGAGAGGTCGGGCTGGAAGAAGGTGCGGTTCCAGTCGGCCTCGAAGCCGGCGATCACCTGATCCACCGCGGCGCGGGCATGGGTCACCACGCCGTAGTCCCGCGTCTGGGTGAAGTATTTGTCCGAGAGGTTGAAGGTGGCGATCAGGGCGGAGTCGTGATCCACCACCAGCGACTTCTCATGGGTGACCGGGAAGGCCTCGCTGGTCCAGGCCACGCCGATGCCCCACTCCTGCAGCCGGGCGTAGGTGTCGTCGTTCCAGCGGTCGCCGCCGGAGGTGTGGGGATTAAGCATCACCCGCACGTTCACCCCCCGCTGCCGGGCCCGCAGCAGGGCCTGCTCCACCGCCTCGGACTGGAGCTTGAACTGCTTCAGCCGCAGCTCCCCGCGGGCCTGATCGATCAGCTCCACCACCGCGTCGGCGCCGTCGTCGGGCATCACGATCAGGCGCTGATGGCTGCGGATCGGCGGTTCGGTCGACTCGGCCACGTGGCACTCGCCCGGGGGGCAGAAGGGTTAGGCACACCGTTCTATCGGCGGGGCCGAGGGAGCGAAACGGCAGGCAGCCTGCCCCGCACGGTACCGACGCCCCCGGAAAGGGGCCTTAACCTGCCCCAACCACAGCCAGAGCCGTGACCGCCGCCTCCACGCGCATCATTCTGATCTGCTCCGGCAAGGGCGGGGTGGGGAAGACAACCCTCACCGCCAACCTGGGCATCGCCCTGGCCCGCCAGGGCTCCCGCACCGCCGTGCTCGATGCGGATTTCGGCCTGCGCAACCTCGACCTGCTGCTGGGGCTGGAGAACCGGATCGTCTACACGGCCCAGGAGGTGCTGGCCGAAACCTGCCGGCTGGAGCAGGCCCTGGTGAAGCACAAGCAGGAGCCCAACCTGGCCCTGCTGCCGGCGGGTAACCCCCGCATGCTCGAGTGGCTCACGCCGGAGGACATGAAGCGGATCGTGGGCCTGCTGGCCGAGCGCTTCGACACCGTGCTGATCGACTGCCCTGCCGGCATCGAGGACGGCTTCCGCAATGCCGCCGCCGCTTCCCGGGAAGCGATCGTGGTGACCACCCCCGAGGTGTCCGCCGTGCGGGACGCGGACCGGGTGGTCGGCCTGCTCAACACCCAGGGCATCCAGCCGATCCAGCTGGTGCTCAACCGGGTGCGGCCGAAGATGATGGAGAACCAGGAGATGCTGGCGGTGAACGATGTCACCGACATCCTGGCCCTGCCCCTGCTCGGACTGGTGCTGGAGGACGAGCAGGTGATCGTGTCCACCAACCGGGGCGAGCCGCTCACCCTCAACGGCAACGGCTCCCCGGCGGCGAAGGCTTATCACAACATCGCCCGGCGCCTGCGGGGAGAGAACGTGCCCCTGATGGATCCCTCCAAGGAAGGCAGGGGCCTGCGGGCCCGCATCGGCCGCCTCATGCAGACCCGGATCTTCTGAAGCGATGACCCTGCGCGACTTCATCAACCGGCTGCTGGGGCGCCAACCCGCCAGCGCCACCCTCGCCCGGGAGCGTCTGCAACTGGTGCTCGCCCACGACCGCAGCGACCTCAACCCCGAACTGCTGGAGAAGATGCGCCGCGAGATCCTTGAAGTGGTCTCCCGCTACGTGGAGATCGACATGGAGGGCGGCGACGTGAGCCTCGAGACCGAGGACCGGGTCACGGCCCTGGTGGCCAACCTACCGATCAAGCGGGCCCGCGCGGTGCCCCTGGCCGCAGCCGAGGCCGTGGAGAGCTGAGTGGAGGGCTGAGTAGTGGCCTGATCCGCGGTGCCGGTGTCGGCGGCGGGGAATGCTCCCGGCAGCCGACCCCAACCCCATGGCCTGCCCCACCCCCGTGCGCCTTGGCCCCCAGGCCGCCGCACCGCTCGATCAGATCACCCCGGCGGAGGAGCGGGTGCTGCAGCAGCTGCTCTGCGGCTTCAGCAACAAGGGCATCGCCGCGGTGCTGGTGGTGAGCCCCCGCACGGTGGAGAGCCATGTCTCGAGCCTGCTGGCCAAGACCGGCTGCCGCAACCGCATCCAGTTGCTCCTGTGGGCCCTGGGGGAGCGATAAGCTCGGGCCCACGCCGGCTTAGCTCAGCGGTAGAGCAGCGCTTTTGTAAAGCGAAGGCCATCGGTTCAAATCCGTTAGCCGGCTTCCCTGCCCGGGTTCTCCACCGGGTGCTCAAGCTGCCGCAGGCAGTCCTCGCTGCTGGCGTACACCCGGAAGATGCCCAGGGTGCCGGTGGTGTCGAGGATCATGCGCAGCTGGCCGCTGAGGCCGCAGAGATAGAGGTCGTGGCCGAGGACACGCACCCGCTTGAGGGCAGCGATCAGGCAGGAGAAGCCGCTGCTGTCGAGGAAGGTGACCGCGGCGCAGTCGACCAGCACCGGCCGCGGATCACCGGCCATCAGGCTGAGGATGCGGTCCCGCAGATCCGTCCCGGTATCGGCATTGAGGAAGCCCACCGGCCGCAGGTGATGGAGCGCCGAAGCTGGGGGAGGCATGCCGGATCGGACGGCCCATCGCCCCACGATGCCGCCGCCGGAGAAGGCCGTCATCCCGGCGAATGACTACCACCAGGGAAAGCGCACCGCCCCGATGAGCTGCCCCGTGCCCCGCCCGCGTCTGCAGGTGTTCGCCTCCCCGGAGCGCTACGTGCAGGGGGCGGGCGCCACCGCGGAGCTCGGCCGCGAGCTGGCCCGCTTCGGGCTGCGGGGAGCGGTGCTGTTCGTGGCGGGTCACCATGCCCGGCTGCAGCTCGAGCCGATCTGGCGGGAAACCCTGCCCCCCGCAGGGCTGGAGGTGGTGGTGGAGCCCTTCGGCGGCGAATGCACCGCGGTGGGGATCGAGCGGCTGCAGCAGGCGGGGCGGCGGCAGGGGGTGGTGGCCGTGGTGGGAGCCGGCGGCGGCAAGACGATCGATGCCGCCCGCGCCGCAGCCGATGCCCTCGATCTGCCGGCGATCGTGACCCCCACCCTCGCCTCCACCGACGCGCCCTGCAGTGCCCTGTCGGTGCTCTACGACCGGGAAGGCCGCTTCGAGGCGCTGCGCTTCTACCGGCGTCATCCCCTGCTGGTGCTGGTGGACACCGCCGTGATCGCGCGATCGCCCAAACGGCAGCTGGTGGCCGGCATCGGCGATGCCCTGGCCACCTGGTTCGAGGCCCGCACCGTGCGGGAGGCCGCCAGCCCCAACCAGATCGGCGGCCTGCCCACCACCACCGGCACGGCCCTGGCCCGCCTCTGCTTCGACATCCTCCTGAGCGACGGCCCGGCCGCCGTGAGCGCGCTCGAAGCGCAGGCGGTCACGCCCGCCCTGGAGCGGCTGGTGGAGGCCAACACCCTGCTCTCGGGCCTGGGCTTCGAGAGCGGAGGGCTCGCCGTGGCCCACTCCGTGCACAACGGCATCACGGTGGCGCCCGGCAGCCATGCCTACCTGCACGGGGAGAAGGTGGCCTTCGGGCTGCTCACCCAGCTGGTGCTGGAGGGCAGACCCCAGACGGAGATCGAGGAGGTGCTCCGCTTCCAGCACCACATCGGCCTGCCGGTGAGCCTGGCGGAGGTGGGCGTGGAGGCGGGCGACGACGACCTGCTCGAGGCGATCGCCGAACGGGCCACGGCGGAGGGGGAAACCTGCCACCACGAACCCTTCCCGGTGGAACCCGGGCCGCTGGTGGCGGCCCTGCGGGCAGCCGACCGCCTCGGCCGGGCCCTGCTGGGCTGACGGCCTCGACCTGCGCCTCTCCTGGCAGAGGAGGCGCAGGCATGATGCCCCCTGGGCGCCGCTGCCACCCCCGGCAGGGCCAAGAGGTACCCGAGCACGCCACCGAGGCCCCGGACACTCCCATGGAGCTCGACTCCACCACTCCTCCTCCGGACCCCGCCCTGCCGGCCCACGGAGGCGCGATCCTGCCGCTGCCCCCGATCCTGCCGAGCTCCGCAAGCCTGGAGACGGCCCTGGAGCTGATGCGGCGCAGCATGGAGCCCGGGAGCAGAGGCCCCGCGGCAACGGCGGATGCCGATCCCGTGCTGCAGAACCCCTGCGTGCTGGTGGTGGAGGAAGATCGCCTCTGCGGCATCCTCACGGAACGGGATGTGGTGCGCTGGGCCCTGAGCGATGTGCCCGCCCGTGAGATCCCCCTGCGCTCGGTGATGAGCAAGCCGGTGATCCAGCGCCGCCGGCAGGACTGCGTAGACATCCTGGCCACCATGAGCCTGCTGCGCCGCCAGCGGATCCGCCACCTGCCGATCGTGGATGAGCAGGAGCGGCCGGTGGGGATCGTGACCCTCTCCAGCCTCAACCGGGTGCTGGAGGAAACCTTCTTCCTGCGCTTCCGCCAGGTGATCGAGGTGATGACCACCCGGGTGGTCACGGTGCGGCCCCAGGACACCCTGCGGCAGGCGATTCAGACCATGGCCCTGCGCTCGATCAGCTGCGTGGTGGTGAGCGAGCCGGCCGGGGGGCGCCCCCCGCAGCGGGAACGGCCGATCGGCATCCTCACCGAGCGGGACATCCTGCAGATGCGGAACCTGGAGGTGTCGATCGGGGTGACCCGGGTGGAGGCGGTGATGAGTGCGCCCCTGTGCTGCATCCATCCGGCCGACGACCTGGCGGAGGTGCGCAAGCAGATGCAGCGGATGCGGGTGCGGCGCATGGTGGTGACCAACGACGCCGGTGAGCTGATGGGGCTGATCACCGAGAGCGACCTGATGCAGAGCATCGACCCGGTGGATCTCTACGGCGTCTACGAGATCCTGCAGCACCAGGTGAACGTGCTGCGGGAAAGTCGCCTGGAGCTGCTGAACCGGCGCCGCTTCGACCTGCCGCGGGCCCTGGAGCAGGGCCAGTTCTGGCTGGCCTATCAACCCCAGCTCGACCTGGCCGAGGGCCGGATCCGCTCCGCCGAGGCCCTGCTGCGCTGGGATTCACCTCAGCACGGCTCCGTTCCCCCGAACGAGTTCATCCCCTGGCTGAGCACTCGGGCTTCATCGTGGAGTTGGGCGACTGGATCCTCGCCGCCGCCTGCCGGCAGATCCACCAGTGGAGGGAGCAGTGCCACCAGCCGATCCGGGTGGCGGTGAACGTGGCGGCCCACCAGCTGCTGGAGCCGGGCTTCGTGGAGAAGGTGATCCGCCTGCTGCGCCACACCGACACCCCGGCGGATCTGCTCACCCTGGAGCTCACCGAAGGGGTGCTGGTGGAGAACACCATGGCCACGGCGGAGTGCTTCCGGGCGCTGCAGGAAGAGGGCGTGCGGATCTCGATCGACGATTTCGGTACCGGCTACGCCTCGCTCTCCTACCTGCACCACTTCCACTTCAACGAACTCAAGATCGACCGCAGCTTCGTGCGGCGCATCCACGCCAACCGCAAGGCCCAGGTGATCGTGCGCTCCGTGCTGGATCTGGTGCGCACGATGGGATTCACCACCGTGGCCGAGGGGGTGGAGGAAGCGGAGGAGCTCCAGTGGCTGGAGGCGGAGGGCTGCCAGGTGATCCAGGGCTATCTGGTGAGCCGGCCCCTCCGCGCCGAGCAATGGGAGCCGGGCTGGCTGCTGCCGGAGCGGCCGAAGCCCTGGTGGGGGCTGCCGCTCAGCGGGGGCCCGCAAACAGCCAGAGCAGAAGAAGCAGAGCTCCCCAGCCCAGGGGGGCCAGGTTGAACAGATCGGTGAACTGGCTGGTGAGGGGACCCAGCAGCCAGTACACCAGGGCCATCGGCACCACCACCAGCAGGACCAGCCAGAGCATCGTTCAGCCCGCGCAGAGCTCCGGCGGCAGTACAGCACCGGCCCGCAGTAGCTGCCAGCCACCGTCGTCGCTCCAGGAGATCACGGTGCTGGCCTGACCCGAGGGCTCAGGCCAGGGCACGGCCCCCAGCAGGGGCAGCTCGGGGAAAAGGGCCGCCGCCTCCGGCGCCGAAGTGGCCGGGGGCTCGCCGGAGCGGTTGGCGCTGGTGGTGGCCAGTGGACCGCTGAGGCGGAGCAGTTCCCGGGCGGCCTCGCAGGCGGGCACCCGCAGGCCGAGGCTGCCGCCACCCGGATGCAGCGCCTCCACCCAGGCGCCCGCGGCGGGCAGCACCAGGGTGAGGGCCCCGGGCCAGCCGGATTCAGCGAGAGCGAGCCACTCGGGCCGCCACTCCAGGGGCAGCGCCCCACGCAGCTGCTCGAGGTCGGCCCCCATGAGGATCAGCGGCTTGTCCTGCGGACGGCCTTTCAGCCGCCAGATCTGATCGGCGTGCTCCGGGCAGGCCGCCAGGGCCGGCAGGGTATCGGTGGGGAAGAGGGCCGCAGCCCCGCGCTGCAGACGCTCCGCCAGGGCAGGGGCCTTGAGAACCGGCATCGCAGGGGGTGGGGTGGTGGCGAAGTGGTGTGTGTCTAGCGGGTCGTGGCGGCCGGCGGTCGGCGGGCCTCGGCGAAGCGGCGGTGGCCCTCCAGATCGGCAGAGGAGGCGGCCTGCTGGAGGCCGCCGGCCTTCAGCAGGCCCAGCACGGCTGCGCTCTGGTCGTGGTGGTGCTCCAGCAGCAGCCAGCCGCCGGGGGCCAGGGCCTCCGCCGCCCCGGCGGCAATGGTGCGCAGGGCCGTGAGGCCGTCCTCGCCGCCATCGAGGGCGAGCAGGGGCTCGTGGTCGCGCACCACCGGATCGAGCTGCTGCACCACGGCACTGGGGATGTAGGGGGGGTTGGCCACCACCAGCTCCAGCCGGCCCCACCAGGGGCGCAGCGGCTCCCACCAGCTCCCCTGCCGCCCGTCGATCCGCTCCTCCACCGCCGCGGCCCGCCAGTTGCCGCGGGCGATCGCCAGGGCCGGCGCGCTGATGTCCACCGCCAGTCCCCGGGAGCACGGCCAGGCCAGGGCCAGGGCCAGGGCCAGGCAGCCCGAACCGGTGCCCAGATCGGCCCAGAGGCTCACCCCGGCGGGGGCCAGGGCGAGGGCGCGCTCCACCAGCAGTTCGGTTTCCTGGCGCGGGATCAGAACCCCGGGGGCCACGGCGATGTCCAGATCGCGCCAGGGACACCGGCCCACGAGGTACTGGAGGGGTTCGGCGGTGCGCAGGTGCCGCCGCCAGATCTCCTCCAGCTCCGCCAGGGAGCGCCGCAGGGCCACCGACCGCTGCGGATGGAGCCGCAGCAGCTGCAGCTCGGCCCAGGCCAGCCCGCCGGCGCGATCCAGCAGCCAGTCGAGGTCGGCAGGGCGCACCCCCTGCTGCAGGAGCATGCGGCGCCCGTGCAGCAGCGCCTCCGCCGGGATCGACGCCTGCGGGGGGGAAGCATCCGGGGGCAGGGACAGGGCCACTGGCGGCGACGGGGCCGGCCTCACTGCTTCCACGATCGCTCCGGCGGGGCTCAGCGAGGCCGCCAGCAGAGGCCGGGCTCGGCCTGCACCAGCCCCCGTACCTCCAGCCGCAGCAGGGCCGCCAGCAGCTGCTCGGCGGGCTGATCGAGCTGCAGGCAGAGCTGCTCGAGGGAGGCGCCCGTTCCCACGGCCTCCAGCAGGGACCGCTCCGGAGCGCTCTCCACCGAGGAACCCCGGGCGGCCGGGGCGGCGCGGGGCCGCAGCGGTCCGGGCCCCAGCTGGCGGATCAGATCAGCCGGCTCCAGCAACGGGGTGGCACCGCGCGCCAGCAGACGGTTGCTGCCGAGGGCCGAGGCCCGGCCCGCATCGGCCGGCACCACCCAGAGGGGAAGGCCCTCCCGCCAGGCCCGCTCGGCGGAGTGGAGGGCACCGCTGCGCTGGGGGCACTCCACCACCACCACCGCGGCAGCGAGCGCCACCAGCAGGCGGTTGCGCTCGGCGAAGTGGCCAGGGCGCACCGGGGATCCGGGGGGCTGCTCCGTGAGCAGCAGCCCCTGGCGGGCCACGCGGCGCTGCAGGGGGCCGTGGTGGCGGGGATAGACGCGATCCAGGGGAGTGCCGAGCACCGCCACCGGCGCTCCCCCTCCGTCCAGGCAACCCTCATGGGCGGCACCGTCGATGCCTTCCGCCAGGCCGCTCACTACCGGCCAACCCGCCTCCGCCAGGGCCCGGCCGAGCTGGCGCGCCATCGTGAGCCCGTGCAGGGAGGGGCGGCGGGTGCCCACCACGGCCACCGCCTGACGGCGCCGCAGCCAGGGCCAGAGGCTGCCCCGCCCCGTCCAGTGCAGCAGGAGCGGCGGACGCTCCAGCCAGCGGATGGAGGGAGGCAAGGCAGGATCACCCGGCAGGAGCAGGCGATGGGGATCGGGCCGGCGGCCTGGGGGCTCGGCCAGGGGATCGGGCCCCCAGGCCTGGCGATGGGCCACCACCTGCTCCACCAGCTGCTCACCCCAGCCCGGCAACAGGCGTAACCGTTCCGGCGGCAGCTGCCAGGCGGCCGCCAGGGAATCGCAGGCCGCCTCCAGCTCCTGCAACCGGCGCCAGCCCAGGCCAGGGCATCTGCACCAGAGCAGCCACCAGAGGCGGCGCGGGGCATCCCAGCCAGGCGACAGCAAAGGGAGCGACCCCAAACCCGCGCCCGGACCGATCGGCAGACATTCGCCCACCCCACCCCTCGCATTCAGTACATCTGTACTATCGCACAGGGGCAGCGGGTCCGGCCTCCAGCCGCCGCACGGCTTCGGCGAGATCCTCCGGAAGCCGCCTCAACAGCCGCCGCTGGTCGGCGCCGCGGGAGAGATCCACCAGCACCAGATCCACCCGCGCCTCCGCCGCCAGCACCCCGCCGGGCGCGAGGAAACGGCTTCTCCAGGGCAGGCGCACCCCCTGGCGTGGCAGCACCTCGCTCCACACCTCCACCGCGTCGCCGTGCAGCAGGGCCTGGCGATAGTCGATCGCCAGGGAGATCACCGGCAGCTCGAGCCCCCGTGCCGCCAGGGCGCTGTAGGCCAGGCCCGCGGCCGCCAGGGCCTCCACCCGGGCCTCCTCCAGCCAGGCCAGATAGGAGCCATGCCACATCACCCCGGCATGGTCGGTGTGCTGAGGCAGCACGGTGCGGCGCAGGCACCAGGCGGAGGGGGAAGCGGCCTCGGGGCCAGGAGCGGCTGCGGGGCCGGGAGCGGGCGTTTGTCTGAGCATCACGGTCTGCGCCAGGGGCGACTGAGAGCCGGCCAGCGGCCATAGGGTGGCGGAGAGCTGGACCGTACCCGTGTTCCGCAACCTTCTGATCGCCGATTCCGGCAAGGGTCACGTCGAGGAGATGGTGCGCATGCTGCGCGCCATTCCCCCCTGCCAGCAGGCCCGCGTGAACCTGTTGCACGTGGTGCCCGAACAGGCCGGCGAGGATTTTCAGCAGCACTGGCAGAACGCCGCCGGAATCGTGGCGGAGGCCGTGCAGCGCCTGGGGCTCAACCCCGGCGAGGTGAACACGATCATCCGCCAGGGCGACACCAAGCAGACCGTGCTGAAGGTGGCCGAGGAACTGGACGCGGATCTGATCGTGATGGGCTCCCGAGGCCTGGGCCGGCTGCAGTCGATCCTGAGCAACAGCGCCAGCCAGTACATCTTCCAGCTCTCCACCCGCCCGATGCTGCTGGTGCGGGACGACCTCTACGTGCGCCACATCAACCGGGTGCTCGTGACCGTGGACGGCACCGGCGTGGGCGACGACGCCCTGAGGATCGCCTGTGAGCTGGTGCGCGACATTCCCGGCGGCAGCCTCACCGGGGTGCACGTGAGCCGCCAGGACATCACCCCCTCCCGCGGCGGCCGCAGCCCCGTGGACGAGGTGCTCGAGAAGGCGGTGCAGCGGGCGCGGGGCTACGGGGTCGAGCTGCAGACCCTGCACCGCACCGGCGACGTGGGACGGCAGGTCTGCGCCGCCGCCGAGGAGACCCGGGCCGATCTGGTGGTGATCGCCTCCCAGGACCGCCGCCCCCTCGTGGCCCGCGCCCTGGTGGACCTCGACAGGCTGCTCGGCAGCTCGGTGAGCGACTACATCCGGGTGCACGTGCCCGCGCCGGTGCTGCTGGTGCGCGAGCCGGAACGGCCCGACTGAGCCGACCAGCGAAAAGGAAGCGCCCCTTCTCCATGGGCTACCGAGGGATCCTCCAGGGCATCCCTCGGTAGCCCTTCCGCGTCCATGGCTTTCGATGGGCTTTCGATGGCGTGGGGGGGGGGGTGGCCTCACGCCGAGCACTGGGCCAGCCACGCGCTCAACCGAAAAGCAAAGGCAAAGGCGAAGCCGGAGCTCGGAAGAAGCCTCCAGCCCCGGTAGCCGAACTCACCCGCCCCAGCCATCGGGATCAGCGCCCCTAAACAAAGAAAGAGGTTCCCCGACCAAGCCCTGCCGGGGAACCACCTGAACCAAGGAGGGGGCGCGAGAGGCTCAGCCCCCCTGGCGGCTGCTGGTCTGGATGTAAAGAATGATCAGAAAGACGGCCGGAACCAGAACGAACAGAAGGCTGGCGACGAACCCGAGATCGTTGGTTTCCATGGCGATGTCAGAGGTGCTGGGAGGGTATCACCGCCCTTCGGCCCCCTTTCCGGAGCCTTCATCGCTCGTTGCGATGGGGAGGGCATCGATGCCGCCCTCTGCAGCCACCTCCGGCTCCGCCTCGCTCTCGGGTTCCGGTTCCGGCTCGGGTGGAGCGGGCCAGACGGTGGGCCCCGGGGGCAGGGGCTCGCTGCGGGCGGCCTCCTCCAGACGGGCCCGATCGGGCAGCCCCACCTGGGGACGGGTGAGCACCAGCACGGAGCTGTTCACCAGGGTCTGGCAGGCGAGGCGCCAGCTGGGCGGCCGGCGCCGCAGCTTCTGCTCCTCCACGGGGGTGGGAGGGGTGAGGGCGCCCGCATCCAGGGGCTCGACGATCTCCACGAAGCAGGTGATGCACTGGCCGCAGCCGCCGCAGTTGCCCAGCTTTCCCTTGAGCCCGTACAGCTCCATGCCCTCGCGCAGGGCCACCTCCCGCAGGTTCTCGCCGGGGAAGCACTCCACATCACGACCCTCGCGCACGAATCGGATCACGGGCATGGCACCACCCCACGGGAACACCCATTGTGAATCCCGCAGTTGCGCTCCGTAACCAGGCTCCCGCCGGGCCAGGCGCAACCCTTACGATCACCACCACTGATCGGCTCAATGGCAGTTTCCATGCCTGAGGGTCAATCGTGGCTGCCCGAACCATCCCTTTCGGATGACCGGCGGGCGGCTCCCTGTTTCCCCGGACCTAACCCCCATGGGATTGCCCTGGTATCGGGTGCACACGGTCGTCATCAACGACCCGGGCCGATTGCTCGCCGTGCACCTCATGCACACAGCTCTGGTAGCCGGCTGGGCCGGCTCCATGGCGCTCTATGAGCTCGCCATCTTCGATCCCTCCGACCCGGTGCTCAACCCCATGTGGCGCCAGGGCATGTTCGTGATGCCCTTCATGGCCCGCCTGGGCGTGACCGGCAGCTGGGGTGGCTGGAGCATCACCGGTGAAACCGGTGTGGACCCCGGCTTCTGGAGCTTCGAGGGTGTGGCCGCCGCCCACATCATTTTCAGCGGCCTCCTCTTCCTGGCCGCCATCTGGCACTGGACCTACTGGGATCTGGAGATCTGGCAGGACCCCCGCACCGGCGAACCCGCCCTGGATCTGCCCAAGATCTTCGGCATTCACCTGCTGCTGGCCGGTCTCGGCTGCTTCGGCTTCGGTGCCTTCCACCTCACCGGTGTGTTCGGACCCGGCATGTGGGTCTCCGACCCCTACGGCATCACAGGCCATCTCGAACCGGTGCAGCCCTCCTGGGGGCCTGAAGGCTTCAATCCCTTCAATCCGGGCGGCATCGTGGCCCACCACATCGCCGCCGGCATCGTGGGCATCATCGCCGGCATCTTCCACATCACCACCCGCCCGCCCGAGCGCCTCTACAAGGCCCTGCGGATGGGGAACATCGAAACCGTGCTCGCTTCGGCGATCGCCGCTGTGTTCTTCGCCGCCTTCGTGGTGGCCGGAACGATGTGGTATGGCGCCGCTGCAACCCCGGTGGAGCTGTTCGGCCCCACCCGCTACCAGTGGGATCAGAGCTACTTCAAGACCGAGATCAACCGTCGCGTGCAGACCGCGATGGACAACGGAGCCTCCAAGGCCGAGGCCTACGCCTCCATCCCCGAGAAGCTCGCCTTCTACGACTACGTCGGCAACAGCCCTGCCAAGGGGGGTCTGTTCCGGGTGGGTCCGATGGTGAACGGCGATGGCCTGCCCACCAGCTGGCTGGGTCACATCTCCTTCACCGACAAGGACGGCCGTGAGCTCGAGGTGCGCCGCCTGCCCAACTTCTTCGAGAACTTCCCCGTGGTTCTCCAGGACAAGGACGGCATCGTGCGCGCCGACATCCCCTTCCGCCGCGCTGAGGCCAAGTACTCCTTCGAGCAGACCGGTGTCACCGCCACCGTCTACGGCGGAGCCCTGAACGGTCAGACCTTCACCGACCCCGCGGACGTGAAGCGCCTGGCCCGCAAGGCCCAGCTGGGTGAAGCGTTCGAATTCGACCGCGAGCGCTACCACTCCGACGGCACCTTCCGCAGTTCCCCGCGCGGCTGGTTCACCTTCGGCCACGCCACCTTCGCCCTGCTCTTCTTCTTCGGCCACATCTGGCACGGTGCCCGCACCCTCTACCGCGATGTGTTCGCCGGCATCGACCCCGATCTCGGGGAGCAGGTGGAGTTCGGTCTGTTCCAGAAACTGGGCGACCGCTCGACCCGCCGTCTGCCGGAGGGCTTCGTGCCCCCCGCTGGCAGCCCCCTCAGCTGACCGCCAGTTCCCTCGAGGTAACCCATGGAGAGCTTCGCTTACATCCTGATCCTCACCCTGGCCATCGCCACCCTCTTCTTCGCCATCGCCTTCCGCGATCCCCCGAAGATCGGCAAGTGAGATCCCAGCGGCTCCCGGGTCGCTTTGTGTGCCCCCGCCTCCCCGGCGGGGGCTTTTTCATGCTCCACACAGCCCCAGGGATCCGCAGGGCACAGCAATGGGGCAGAACGGCTCTGCAGAGTGAACCGGAGGCGAAGAAACATCCATCCACCGGCAGCAAGATCCACGGGGAAGCATGGCCGCTCCCGCAGAGGAGAGCAGCGAAAAACTCTCGAATTCCGCGCTCAGCCAGGCACTAGCAGAGCAAACTCAGGCAGAGAGACCATTGCACAAGCAGAGGATCACTGTCTAAGATGTAGAAATACGATTCGCACCTCCGGGCATGCAATGCCCCTCCTGCCAACACACGGACAGTCGGGTGCTCGAGTCACGTGCGGCCGATGCGGGGCGCAGCGTGCGCCGAAGGCGCGAATGCCTCAGCTGCAACTTCCGCTTCACCACCTATGAACGGGTGGAAACCGTTCCGATCACTGTGCTGAAGCGCGATGGCAGCCGGGAGATCTTCAACCGCCACAAGCTCCTGCACGGCCTGGTGCGGGCCTGCGAAAAAACCGGCATCGATCCTGCGGACCTGGAAACCGTGGTGGAGGAGATCGAGCTGCATCTCCAGCAGCGGGGCGGGCGTGAGGTGCCCAGCACCGAGATCGGCGAACTCGCCCTGCAGCGGCTCGGGGACCTGAGCGAAGTGGCCTACGTGCGCTTCGCCTCGGTCTACCGACAGTTCCAGGGCATCAGCGATTTCGTCTCGGCCCTCGATGGCCTCAGCCGCCGGAGCGCGCGACACCAGGAAGAAGAGACAGGCCAGCTTGCGGCAGCTCTCTGACAGAAGCCGTGCGACAGCCGAACCTGAGAACCGCCGCGTGAGAGGGACGGCCCTTCGGCGGCGGGCTGGACTGTAAGTTGGAGGATCGCGGCTGCATCGCTGGCGGGCGATCGGCGCGATCCTTTCCCATCTGCCTCGAGCAGACCGCCACTTCCCCATGACCGTAACCCCTTCCGAAGCCAGCGCCCTGGAGACCGCAGCCGACGTCGCCGCCGACATCGAACAGGCCTTCAGCGAGGAAGCGGCCGCCGAGCTCGATCTGGCGATTCCGGAAGAGGTGCCCACCGCGGACGACCCCAGCAGCCGTGCCGTGAGCCGTGACCTCGATGGCGTCGGGTTCACCCTCGACGAGTTCGCGGCGCTGCTGAGCAAGTACGACTACAACTTCAAGCCCGGCGACGTGGTGAACGGCACCGTGTTCGCCATGGAGCCCAAGGGCGCCATGATCGACATCGGCGCCAAGACCGCCGCCTTCATGCCCATGCAGGAGGTGTCGATCAACCGGGTGGAGAGCATCAGCGATGTGCTCGAGCCCGGTGAGGTGCGTGAGTTCTTCATCCTCAGCGAGGAGAACGAGGACGGCCAGCTCACCCTCTCGATCCGCCGCATCGAGTACCAGCGCGCCTGGGAGCGGGTGCGCCAGCTCCAGAAGGAGGACGCCACCATCTACTCCGAGGTGTTCGCCACCAACCGCGGCGGCGCCCTGGTGCGGGTTGAGGGTCTGCGCGGCTTCATCCCCGGCAGCCACATCAGCACCCGCAAGGCCAAGGAGGAGCTGGTGG
>JBMLOS010000100.1:0-3673 GCA_049242845.1 Prochlorococcaceae cyanobacterium | reverse complement strand
TCCACCATCGCCAGCAGGGTGGTGGGCACCTGCACCACGGCGATGCCCCGCAGCCAGGTGGCGGCCGCGAAGCCCGCCATGTCCCCCACCACGCCGCCCCCCAGGGCCACGATCAGGGAGCCCCGCTCCAGCCGGTGCTCGAAGGCGGCGTCGTGGATCAGGGCCACGGTGGCCGGGGTCTTCTGGTCTTCGCCGGCTTCGATCACCAGGGACGCGGCGGCGAAGCCGGCCGCTTCGAGGCTGCGCAGGGCGGTATCGCCGTAGTGCTCCTGCACCACCGGGTTGCTCACCACCAGCACCCGGGTTCCGGCTTTGAATCCCTGGGCCAGGATCTGCGCGCCCAGCTCGGCCAGGCAGCCCTCCCCGATCACGATCGGGTAGGGGTTGGCGCTGAGCTCCACGCGAAGGGTACGGAACGCGGTGGGCGTGGCGGTCATGCGGCGGGCGGCGCGGCCAGGTGGGCTGAGGCTACGGCTGACCCGCGGTGCAGAGAGTGGTCCGGCGAGCGGAGCGCTCAGGAGGGAAGGGTGAACCCGCTCTGCATGTTGCGGACATCGAGCATCACCCAGCCGAGCCAGCCCAGCAGGGCGAGCACCCCCAGCACCGCCGCCGCGCGGGCCGCGGTGCGGAGCAGCATCTCCGCAGGTGTGATCTCCTTCACGGGCGTCTCCGGCGCGGGGGACCACTCTGCCGGAGAGGCCGGCAACGGGAACGCCAGGCCGGCTCCTGGAAGAATCTTGAAGAAGCCGCTGTAGCAACCGCTACAGAAGCTTGAATACAAGCACGTTGATCCCCCTGGGGAGTTCTCCTCTCTGAGGTGTTTCTCTCCCTGAGGGCGGATGCAGGCTGACCCGCGTCAGGCAACGGGGGCGCGGGCACTGTGGAGACCAGGATGAACGTTCTCGATCTGATCCGCGCCCGGATGCTGCGCGACCGGCGGCTAGATGACGCCCAGTTCCTGATGGCCAAGGCCTACCGGGGCGTGCCCTACGTGGATGCCCACCACGACGATCCCAGCGACACCCACGAAGGCGCCCACGAGTTGAACTACCGCGGTCAGCACTACGTGCATTGAGGGTTCCGTGCCCTGAGCCTCCCGAGGCCGGCTGCGCCCTTCAGGGACCGGCGATCGCCGCCAGGCCCCGCCGGTGGATCTCGCGGGCGTAGTCGGTCCAGGTGCCCTGGCCCCAGTAGCGGAAGCAGCTGGTTTCCAGCAGCAGCAGGTGCAGCAGCGCCTGCCGGAAGCGGGGGCTGGTGGTGATGGCGGGATCCTTGGCCACGAGGGGATCGAACACCTCGTGAAAGCGGGCGCTCAGGGCCTTCATCGGTTTGAGCACATCGGCATAGCCCTCCACCCAGCTGAGGTGGGCGGTCCAGGAGGCGCCCTCCATCGAAAAGGTGGGATCGCTCGCCTGCAGTGCGTCGATGGCGGCCTCCACAGCTGCAGGAGACGCCGTGGGCCCGCTCTGCTGCCACAGCCTGTGCTGCCCCACCGCCTGCACCTGCGGGAACTCCGCGCTGGACACCCCGGCGGCGGCGAGGAGCTCCAGATATTCCGTACCGTTGATCGCTACGGCGGGCGGGTGGCCTCCCGGGGACGTCTTCCCCTCCGCGGCGATGGAGCGGTGGGCCTGGAGGAAGGCCGCCGGGAACTCGTTCATCATCACGCCGCCGTTCTCCCCATCGGCGATCTGGCAGACGATCGCGGGAACCGTCCGGCTTCCCAGGGGCAATGGTCCGAGGCCCCGGGCTTCGGCCTGGGGCTGCATCTGGCCCACCAGCTTGGTGTCCGAGCCCTGGGTCTTGATCAGGGCGGTGATGCTGGCGATCTCACCGGATGAACTGCGCCCCACCAGCCGGTTGGGCGTGTACTTCTGCTCCTGGCGCAGGGGGGAGCCGTCGAGGTTCTCCACGCTGTGCTCCTGCACCAGCAGCCAGCGGTAGCCACACTCCTTCAGGGCGAGCACCAGGGCATGGAGGCTGTCCGGGTGGTTGGGCAGGTGCATCTCCGGCAGAGAGAACCCCTTCACCCGCTGCAGCGCCGGATCACCGAACAGGGCGGCGAAATGGTGCTGCCAGGCCAGGATCTGCGGCTTCAGATCTTCCAGTGGAGTGGAGGGGGCCACCGCGTGGCTCCAGAAGGTACCGAGCCACTCCACATGGGGTTGCAGGCGGGGCTCGCAGGCGAGAAAGCGCAGCGCCTCGAGGATGTCGCTGCGGCCCATCTGCTCGAAGCCCCAGAGCAGGGTGCCGGAGTAATCGAGCATGATCCGCGGGTTGGCGCCCTCCTCGATCAGCTGGGGGAGGAGGTCTGCCATGCGGCGGTAGCAGGCGGCGAAGGGGGCGGCGTTGTGGTTGTCGCCCTCTCCGGGGTGCTCGAACATGTACTGCAGATGGGAGATCAGCTCCCCCCTCGCCCCGGCTGGGATGGTGGGCTGATGCATATGCAGCGCACAGGCGAAGGCCGAGCGGAACGCTCCGAGCCTGAGGTTGCTGGCCGGCAGCGCAACGGGATCCTCCCCCTGCACCAGGGCCAGGATCTCCGCCTCACGGCCGGAGATCGGCGGCAGCGCCTGCCCTCCGCCGGGAGGAGCGCCGAGGGACAGGGACACGGCCTCTCTCTGGGATGGGGGCATTGCTCCAGTCTGGCAGAGCCAGCTCTAGAAGTTCTGGATCATTGTTTTCCTAGTGCGCCGAACATCCCTTCCCCTGCAAGGCACCGTAGATGAATATAATTCTTTGTCTCGATTGCATTTTGCTTGTTTTCTTCTTCCTGGTTTGTTGAATTGTCGAGTCAGTCTTTGACAGAAATCTGACTGGCTATTATTTCTCGTCTGGTTGATGCTCCTATGCATCGTCAACCTGCTGAGACACAACACATAGATAGCGCTTCGGTTCAGGTAGGGTGGGACTTGCTTTTTTCTCCAGAGCTTGGTCCCTGGACGGTCTTGGATGTCGCGAGGGAAAGCCCTCTCAGCATAGTACCCAGAGCGGCTAAGAGGGACAACTTGGTAGTCACCAGGTGACCATCCCAAGCCGCTCTAGTTACGCATCTATGCAAAGATCCTATCAGAAGCCCTTTCTGAGACTGGAAAATCAGTCGCTGAAAGGCTTTTGAATCAGGCGTCGTAATACATGGTGAACTCATAGGGATGCGGCCGCTGGCGCAGCTGCTGCACCTCCTCGTACTTCATCGAGATCCAGTTGCTGATGAAGTCCTCGGTGAACACGCCGCCTTCAAGCAGGTAGTCCTTGTCGGCGTCGAGCGCTTCCAGGGCACCATTGAGGGAGGCCGGCACGGTGGAGATCTGTGCCAGCTCTTCGGCGGGCAGTTCGAAGAGATCCACGTCGGTGCCGTCGCCGGGATCGATCTGGTTGCGGATGCCATCCAGACCGGCCATCAGCATGGCGGAGAAGGCGATGTAGGGATTGGCCAGGGCATCGCCGGAGCGGAACTCCAGTCGCTTGGCCTTGGGGCTCGGGCCCGTGAGCGGGATCCGCACGGCGGCGGAGCGATTGCCCTGGGAGTACACCAGGTTCACCGGGGCCTCGAAGCCCGGCACCAGGCGCTTGTAGCTGTTGGTGGTGGGGTTGGTGAAGGCCAGGAAGCTGGGGGCATGCTTCAGCAGGCCACCGATGTACCAGCGGGCGGTCTGGGAGAGGTTGGCGTAGG
>JBMLOS010000099.1:0-3287 GCA_049242845.1 Prochlorococcaceae cyanobacterium | reverse complement strand
GCTGCAGACCCGCTACGGCAACCAGTACTACGTGCGCGACCACGGCGAGGACGGCGCCATCGTGGATGCGCTCACCGCCGTGGAGGGCTGCCTGGAGCGGGGCGGCTGCCAGGTGGTTCCAGGCCTGCCCCGGGAGCAGTGGCTGCTGACGCTCTCCACCTCGATCCTGGGGGGCGTGATCGCGGGCGTCGCCGCCTATCCGCGCAAGGAGGGCCGCCGGGTGGAGTGGGCCTGGGTGCTGCTGCTCTCCCCCCTGTGGCTGATCCTCTTCGCTGCCCTGGGGCTGGGGCCGGTGGTGACCCGCACCAGTGACCTGCTGCCGGTGGCGCGCAACACCCTGGGTTTCCTGGGTGCGGCGCTGGTGGCTTACCAGATCGCCGGCGCCACCGTGGGGCGCGAGCGGGCGGCCGAAACCGGCGACTCTTCAGACTGAGCCGGAGCGGAGCGGAGCGGCTTGCGCTCGGGCCCCGTGCGCTCCGGCCCCGTGCTTCAGCGGCCGGAGCCTGTGGTCAGCCCCTCGAGGCGGCACTGCAGCGAGTCGTCGTCGCAGGCGGGCTCGGCGGGGGCCGCCGCCACCTGCTGGAGCTCAAGCTGCTGCTCCATCCGCAGGCGGGCCAGGTTCTCCTCGTAGAAGCGGCGCAGGTCGTGGAAGCGCTTCACGGGCTGGCCGTAGTAGCTGGCGCCGGCCAGGGTGGGAAAGGAGGCCCACTCGGGAGCCAGCCGGGCCACCAGCTCGGGGGTGAGCTGGCCCTGATCGGCCATGGCGAGGGCCCCGCGGCGCTGCACGAGGAACAGGGCGGCCTGGTCCTGGGCATGGGGATGGAAGCCGCCCAGGCCGAGGGCACGGCTGGCCATCGCCCAGGTGAAGGGCATAAACTGGTAGGCGCCGGCGGCGGCACTGGCGTAGCGGGCCGAGCGCACCACGCGGTTGGGATGGCGCTCGAGGCTGTCCATCAGGCCACCCCCGAACATGATCCAGTAGCCGAGGTCGCCTCCGTTGGCCCAGGTGCCTTCGGCGTAGCGGATCGTGTTCAGCAGGGCGCGCCGCTCGGGGGTGATGGCGTAGATGCCCGCAGCAGGTGTTGGGGCGCTCTGCACGGTGGGGCGACGCAGGGAGACCCGGGGCGCCGGGGCCACCGGCAGGGTGCTCCAGGGGTCGGTGGAATCGGCGGCGCGGACCGGGGCGGCACCCAGGGCGGAGACGGTGGCGCCGGCCAGGGAGAAGGCCGAGAGGAAGGAAAGGGAACGACGGAGCAAAACGGATGCAGCGAAGGACAGGTCAAGGCAGGGCGGGGAATGGTTGATTCACCAGCCTTGGAATGGCGCAGTCCGCATGACGCATCACGCGGAAAACTCTGAGGTCGAATCCAGGGATCCGGGAAATTTCAGAGGTGATCGACAGAGCTCGAGCCGAAGGGTTGGCCTGATGTGCAGCTGCTACTGCAGGAACTCAGGGCGCAACCAAGGTTAGGCGCCGGCAATGCGATCTGAAATCTGGATCAAAGTGCGGCGTCAATTTGGCTAACAACGCCCCCGACAGGGATCGTGTTAGTGACGGTCGCACGAGTGTCCACTCGTATCAAAAACTACCCGGAAGCATTCAAATCAGCTTTACCACAGCATTTCTGCCGCTCAATACAACAGAGCATCCGATTGTATCCGCTCAAACCATTGGCACTGCTGATCGGTCTTCGGCCAGGGCCGCGATCGCCTCCGCCGCCTGTCGGGCGCCGTCGGTGGCCAGCGGAGCCCCGCTGGGGGGCAGCAGCGGCAGATCGAGCCCCCAGGCGCCGCTGCGCAGCTGCTCCTGGCTCAGCAGCCGGTGCCAGCCGTGGCGGCGGAGGTCGGCCTCCAGCACCGCCGCCTCGGCGAAACCCTCCCGGTGCACCAGGTGGATGCCCACGTTCTGGCTGAGGGCCTCGCAGAAGCTGCTGTAGCCGGGTTTGGTGATCAGCCGGGCGGCCAGGGGCATCAGATCCAGGGGCCGCACCCCCGGGGGAAGCACCCGGCCGTTGGCGGCGCGGGCCAGGGCCGGATCGGGGCCCACCACCACGTGCTCCGGCCAGCGCTCCAGCAGGGAGGGATCCAGGGGAAATCCCATGCCGCCGAAGCTCAGCAGCACGCAGCGCTCCCGCTCGGGCGGCAGGGCCAGGGCCTCGGCCAGGGGCTCGAGGGGCAGGCGCGGCCGGGAGGTGGTGAGGCCGATCGGCCGCTCCTGGAGCCCCCAGGGCATCGGCATCGACAGCGGACAGCGCAGCAGCAGCTGGCCCCGCCGGTAGAGGCTGCGGCAGTGCTCCGCCCAGGCGCCGAAGCGCTCCGCCAGGCCCGGATCGAGGGACGGATCCTCCGCCATCGGGCCATAGATGGCATCCCAGCCGAAACTGGCCAGCCACACGAGTGGCACCCCCGCCCGCTCCGCCAGCAGGGCGGCCGCCGGGGGCACGTCGCCCAGCACCAGCACCGGCTCCCCCTGGCGCACGAGCCAGTGCAGCTCCCGCTCCAGCCGCTCCGGCAGGTCGCGCTCCAGCTGCTCAAGGGCCGCGAGGGTGGCCGCCGGATCGGCCCCGAGCGCATCGGCCTGCACCACGCCCACGTCCCAGCGGCAGGAGCGGCGCTCATGGCGCACCTCCCCCAGGGCCAGATCGAGAAAGGCATCCGGCAGGGCCGTGCTGAGCACCAGCCGCCAGCCGGGGCGCAGGGCCGCCAGCTCGCCGAGCACCGCCGCGGTGCGGGAGCCGTGCCCGAAGCCGTGGGCGCTCACGCAGGCCAGGATCAGCATGGCGAGGGCACCTCCAGGGCGGCGGACGCAGCGGAAGAAGGACCCTGCCAGAGCCGCTGCTCGTACAGCAGCGCACCGCCGAGGCCGTACCAGCGGTGGCTCGCGGAAACGAGGGTATGCCCCTCGAACTCCACCCAGCTGAAGTGGCGCAGGGCCCGGCCGTGGGCATCGAGGCCATGGCGCGGCACGCAGGCCGCATTGAGATAGGCGGTGCCGGCGCGGTCGCGGCAGAAGCTCAGCCGCTCCCCCTGGCCGCGGCGCAGGGTGTGGTGCATGTGGCCGAACACCACCAGGGGCACCGGCCGGCTCCGGCGGATCTGCTCGAGGGCGAGGGCCAGGTCCTGGTCGCCCCAGTCGCCGGCCTGGCTCTTCCAGTCGCGGCCGCAGGGATCAGCGGCCCGGCTGCCGAGGCCGCTGGGGCCGCAGTGGGAGAGCACCACCAGGGGGAGGGCGGGGTCGGCCGCCTGGGCGGGGGCGCGGGTCCGCGCCGCCGAGGCCGGCAGCGCCC
>JBMLOS010000098.1:0-9787 GCA_049242845.1 Prochlorococcaceae cyanobacterium | reverse complement strand
CCGCCAGGTGCGCGACTGGGGCGCCGATGGCGCCATCGTGGGCAGCGCCCTGGTGCGGGAGATGGCCGCGGCCCACGCCGCCGGCACCGGCGCCGCCGAGGCCGCCGCCGCCTTCTGCGCCACCCTGCGCGCCGGCCTCGATTCCTGAGCGCGCCGCTCCTTCGCAGCGCCCGCGATGGCTTCCGGCCCGCCCCAGTCTCCGCCCGGTCCGGCCGGCCAGAGTTCCCCGGCGGGCCCGGCCGACTGGTTCGGCGCTGTAGCTGCGGACTACGTCCGCTTCCGGCTCACCTACCCGGAGGCCTTCTTCGAGCGCTTCGCGGCCCGGGCGCCCGATCGGGATCGCGTCTGGGACTGCGGCTGCGGCAGCGGCCAGGCCAGCCTGGCCCTGGCCCGGCACTTCCGCCATGTGCTGGCCACCGACGCCAGTGCCGCGCAGCTGGCGGCCGCCGCCCCCCAGGAGCGGGTGGAGTACCGCCTGGCCTCCGCCACCGCCAGCGGCCTGCCCTCCGGGTCGGTGTCGGCGGTGCTGGTGGCGGCGGCGGTGCACTGGTTCGCCGGCCCGGCCTTCGATGCGGAGGTGTGCCGCGTCGCCAGGCCCGGTGCCGCCCTCGCCTGGATCGGTTACCTGCCGGTGCGGATGCCCACGCCGGAGCTGCGGCAGTGGTTCGATGGCTTCTACGGCGTCACGCTCGAGCCCTGGTGGCCGCCCCAGCGGCAGCTGGTGGACAGCGCCTACGCCTCCCTGGCCTTCCCGGGCCAGGAATGGCCCTTCCCGCCCGATCTGCAGATCGAGCGCCGCTGGGATCTGCCCACCTTCCTGGGGCATCTGGGCACCTGGTCTGCCCTGCAGCGGGCTCGGGAGCAGGGGGTGGACCCGCTGCCGGCTGCCGCGGCGCAGCTGGAGCGTCTCTGGCCGGAAGGGGGCCGTGGCCGGCTGCTGCTGGTGTGGCCGTTCATGGGGCGCTGGGGCCGGCTCAGCCCAGCAGGGCCCTGATCCCCTGCTCCAGCCGCCCCAGTGCCTCCGCCAGGTCGCGGGCCGGCAGCATCCCGTAGCTCAGCCGCAGCACGCAGCCGTGCCGCCCCTCCTCCAGCCCGAAGCTGCGCCCATCCAGGCAGGCCAGCCGGTGCTCCAGCACCAGGCGGCGGATCACCTCCCGGGAGTCCAGGGCGCCGGATCCGCAGGGACCCACCCGCAGCAGGGCGTAGAAGGCGCCGTCCGGTTCAGCCAGCAGGGCGCAGGGGAGCCGCGCCGCCAGAGTGCCCAGACCCTCCAGCAGCTGGCGCCGCCGTTCCCCCAGGGCGGCGATGTGGGGCGCGCACCAGGCCGCGCCGGCCTCCAGGGCCGCCACCGCGGCGCGCTGGAGCAGCAGCGGCGGGCAGATCAGCACCGTGTCCTGCACCTTGGTGAGGGCCGGCAGCAGGGAGCGCGGCACCACTGCATAGCCGATCCGCCAGCCCGCCATGCCGTAGGCCTTCGAGAGGGAGTGCAGCGTCACCGTGTGGGCCCCGCTGCCGGTTGCCGATCCGGGGCTGTAGTGGGGCTCCCGGCCGTGCACGAACAGGGCGTAGGCCTCGTCGCTGATGTGGAACAGGCCCCGCTCGGCGCAGAGCCGGTTGATCGCCTGCAGCACCGGGGCCGGCATCACCAGGCCGCTGGGGTTGTTAGGCGAGACAGTCACGATCGCGCGGCAGCGGGGGGTGATCGCCGCCGCCAGGATCTCCGGATCGGGGATCAGGCCGGCCTCCACCGGCACGGGCACGCCGCCGGCCAGTGGGATGGCCATGGCGTGGTTGAAGTAGTAGGGCACCGGCAGCAGCACCTCGCTGCCCGGCTCGCAGATCACCTGCGCCACCGCATGGAAGGCCATGTTGCTGCCGGCCGTCACCAGCAGGCTGCTGCCTTCCGGATCGAGGCTGTGCTCCCGGCGCAGACTGGTGGCGATCACCTCCAGCAACTCCGGTTCCCCTGCCAGGGCGCCGTAGCGGTGCAGAGGGGCACTGGGCCGGTCGGGGTCGCAGCCGGCCTCCAGCAGTGCCTCCCGCACCGCCTGCTCCACCCCGGGCGGCGGCGGCCAGTCCACCATCCCCTGGGCCAGGGAGAGGGTGCCCGCTGTGGCGCGGCTGAGCGCGGCCACCTCCGGGATCACCGGGGTGAAGACCGCATCGAGCCTCCGGGCCGCGGCCGGGGCCATCCTGTCTGCATCCGCCATGGGCCCTACTCTCGTTGCGCGATGGCCCACCTGTGATGGCGAAGTTCGTGCTCTGGGGCACCTACTGCGAGAACGCGCTGGAGAAGCGCACGCCCTACCGCGAGGAACACCTAGCGGGCCTCAGCCGCCAGAAGGAGGAGGGGCTGCTGGTCACCCTCGGGCCCACCGAGGGCAGCACCCATGTGTTCGGCATCTACGAGGCTGGCTCCCGCGAGGAGGTGGAGGCCGTGGTGAAGGCGGATGTGTACTGGCGGCAGGGCATCTGGACCGCGGTGGAGGTGCACCCCTGGATCCAGGCCTTCTGAGAACCCCCGCCCTGCGGGGTGGATCCGGCTCAGGAGCTCAGGCGGCCCGCGGCCAGCCCGCCTCTGCCTGCTGCCACACGTAGGCCGCCAGGGGTTCGATGCCCTCCTCGCCCACCGCCGCCGCATAGCTGCCCATCTGGCCCAAGCCCGCCTGGATAATCGTGGCCACCGCTTGCGCGTCCGCGATGCCGTTGCGTTGCAGGGTCGCCAGCCGCAGGGTCTTGCCGCGGCGGATGATGTTGCCCCCGTTCACATGGCATCCGGCGCAGTGCTGCTCGAACAGAGCTGCCCCATCGGCAGCGGTTTCGCCGAGCGCCCAGGCCCCCCGCACGGGCAGCAGCAGCGTGAGCAGCAGCGCCAGCGCCAGCCCAAGGCGGGCCAGGCCGCTGCCGAGGCGCGCCAGCGGCTTCATTCCACCTCCTCCGGGCCGCCCACCGGCAGCAGGCGGATCTGGCGGTTGTTGCGGCCGAGCCGGATCTCGAATTCCTCGCCGGGCTGCAGATCCAGCTGGGCGGTATAGGCACTGCCGATCAGGAGATTGCCGTTCCCCTGCACGGTGGCCGTGTAGCTCAGCTTCCGCCCCGGCCTGCCGATTCGGCCCGCTTCCGCGCCGAGGTTGATGCCCTTGGCTTCGAGCAGCGCCTCATAGAAGGCGGTGAAATTCAGCCTCTCGCCTCCATCCTTGCGGGTGGATACATAGCCGCAGGCCCGCACAATCTGGGATTTGCTGGCATCGCCCATCTCCTTCACCTTGGCCAGAAGTTCCGATCCGGTATCCATGAAACTTCCTGGCGATTGGGATGGATTCTCCCGTTAACCTACACCAGCCTTCACTCACTCCCCGCCGCCAACCCATCGCCGTAACGTTCTCATGTTTCCCCTGCGTCCGCTGGTCGGCTCCGATCGCAACCAGCTGATCGACATCTATCGCGATGCCGTTCTCTCCCAGGCCGAAGGGCTCTACACCGCTGCGCAGATCGAGGCCTGGGCGCACCATGCGGCCCGCACGGATGCACTCACGGCGGCGCTGGAGCGGGGGATCGGCCTGGCCAGCTGCGCCCTGGGGGATCCGCAGCGGATCGAAGCCTTCGCCCTGCTGGAGCCGCTCGATCGGCTGTCGCTGCTCTACTGCCGCGGCCGCTCCTGCCGGCAGGGAAGGGCCAAGGCCCTGCTCGAGGCCCTGGAGCGCGAAGCGCTGGGGCGCGGCTGCCGCCGGCTGCGCACCGAGGCCAGCCAGCTGTCGCGCCCCCTGCTGGAGCGGCTCGGATGGTCGGTGGAGGCGGAGGAAGTGGCGGAACTCAGCGGCGAGAGATTCCTGCGCTGGCGGATGATCAAGCCCCTGGCCTGATTCCTTCCCGTTCCATGGCTGAAGCGCAGCTGCAGCAGTTTCTCGAGAAGGTGCGGCAGCTGCAGGCCTTCGTGGCCCTCAGCGAAGCCGATCCTGCCCTGCGGGCCGAGCTGCGTGCCTGCGACCATCACCACGAGGTGGTGGCCCTGGCCCGCCGCCAGGGATTCGAGATCGGGCGGCGCTGGGGAGAGCCGGCGGTGCCGCCCGCTGGCGACGGCAATCTGCTGGCGGGTGCCTGTCCTGCCTCAGGCCAGGAGACGGTGACCGTTCTGCAGGAGACGCCGGCCTTCCGGCTGGAGCGGATCCATTCCTGCGATGCCGCCAGCCCGGAGGGGTTCTGGTACGACCAGGCGGAACACGAATGGGTGCTGCTGCTGCGCGGCAGCGCGCGGCTGCGCTTTGCCGATGAGGCCGAGGCCCGCGAACTGAACGCTGGCGACAGCCTCTGGATCACCCCTCACCGCCGCCATCGTGTGGAGCGGACCGATCCGACTCCCGGATCCGTATGGCTGGCTATCTACTGGAGGGAGGCTCCCGCATGCTGAGGCTGCGCACCAGCCAGAAGGCGGCCGCCAGGCAGAGAACGGCGACCCCGAGGCCCACCAGAAGCTCCGGTTTGCTCTCGGCTCCGGGGGGCAGCACGATCACCTTCCGGGCCACGGCGGTGATCGCCGTGAGCAGCACCAGCTCGATCTGCACCACATGGCGGCGCAGGTAGGAGGTGATGTTCTGCAGCACCTCCAGGGCAATCAGCAGGTTGAGCAGATCCCCCAGCACGGCGGTGAGATCGTCGCCCATCCAGCGGTTCCCCGGCTGGAACAGTTCCTGGCCCACCATCACCACCAGCTGCACGGTGGCCGCCGCGATCACCACGCACAGCAACGCTGCCAGCACCTTGGCCAGCTGCTGTTCGCTGCGGTCGATGGCGTGCAGGAAGGCGCCGTCGTCGCCCAACCTCTGCCACCAGCGGTGGAGGCGTCCCTCAGTTGGTTTGTTCATTCCCATCTGCCTCGCTGGATCCTCTCCCCTCTCAGTTCCCGAAGGGATCGAGCTGCGGCCGGGCCGGGGTGTCGCTGGGGGAATTCTCCAGCTTGGTGTCGCAGGTCACGGAGCCATCTTCGGCTGTGACGCAGTTCTCGGGCTTCACCTTCGTGGAGGGTCCCACGGAGCTGCCTGGCCCCAGCAGGAACCGTTGAGCCTGGGCCAGCAGGGTTGTCTCGGCGGCCTCGGCGCCGGGGAAGCCTAGGGCCAGCAGCGCCAGCAGGGTGCCGCTCATAAGGGCACCCAGCCGGAGGCGGACGGAGGGAGGAGCCATGGGCGGGCAGGCGAGGGGACCGGTGGCCACACTTTGCCTGCTGAGGGTCAGTCCTGGGCGTTGCCCCGGATCTCCTGCAACAGCCGATCGAGCTCCCCGAGGGGGTCGTCGGCGCCTGGCAGCGCTGGGGTTTCGGCCGGTTCGCGGCCTTCGTCCTCCTGCCGCCAGATCTCCTCGATGCCGCAGAGGCGCTCCGCGAGACCGGCCAGACCCTCGCGGCTGTGGATCCCCTCCAGGGCCTCCACCAGCACGGGCATGCGGATCGAGCCGGCCCGCAGGGCCCGACGCAGGTCGGCCTGGTTGCGGCCGGAATGGCGCAGCCAGTCCCGGAGGAAGCTCTGCAGATCCTCGCGCTGGTCGTTGCTCAGGGACGGCATCACCGGCCGGGGGGGAACCAGCGATCCAGTCTGCGCTGTGCCCGGCGCCGGATGTCCGGTGTCACATGCCGCCGGCACAGCCCCAGCAGGGCGCTGAGGGCCACCAGATCGTCGCTGAAGCCCGCCACCGGCAGGAAATCGGGAATCAGGTCGATCGGTACGAGCAGGTACGTGAGGGCCGCCAGCACGGTGAACCGCACTTGGTGGGGGGTGCCGGCGTCGAGCAGCAGCTCCAGGCACTGCAGGGCCGGAAGCGCCACCAGACGCCCGGCCCGGCGCAGCAGCCGCAGCAGCAGGGCCTCATCGACCACGCGGCTCTCGAGAACCTCCGCCTCCACCTCCGCCTGGGCAGCATCCGCCTCGGCGGTGTGGGGTTGGGCGTCAGCCGCAGGGGCGGCCGCAGAGCTGGACACCATCGCGACGATCGCGGAAGGGGCTCATTCTGCTTCGACCAGGCCGCTCTCGATGCCGGCTTTCCGCAGCTTGCGCAGGGCACGCTGCACCACCTGGCGGCAGTACTCGCGGCTGCAGGCGAGCTGGCGGGCCACCTCGGCGAGGGTGCGCCATTCATGGCTGCCGTCCAGCCCGAAGCGCAGCAGCACCACCGTGCGCTCCTTGGGGGTGAGGTTCGCCCGGTCGAGCAGGGTCCAGACCGAGGCGCTGCGTTCGGCCAGTTCGGCCTGCTCCATCGGCGGCAGCTCATTGCTGGGCAGCACATCCACCAGTTCGGATGGATCCGCCTTCGACTTCACCACCCCCTGCAGGCTCACGGTGACGCTGCGCATCTCGCAGGCGAGCAGGTCTTCCACCTCCGCCAGGGGCAGCTGCATCAGCTGGGCCAGATCCCGGGCGCTGGGCTGAAGACCGTTGGCCTGGAGATAGCGGGCCTTGGCTGCCCGGAGTTTGGTGAGTTTTTCATTCACATTCACCGGAATCCGGATCGTGCGGCTCTGGGTGGAGAGGGCACGATTGAGGCCCTGACGGATCCACCAGTAGGCATAAGTGCTGAATCGATGACCGCGGGTGGGATCGAATTTCTCCACCGCCCGGGTGAGCCCGAGCGTGCCCTCCTGGATCAGATCGAGCAGGTCGAGTCCCTTGCCCTGGTAGCGCTTGGCCAGGTTCACCACCAGGCGCAGGTTGGCGGTGATCATCTGGTCCTTGGCCCGCTCGCCCAGCCGCAGGGTGCGGCGCTCGAGATCGCTGTACTCGCAGGCGGGCCCGCTGCCGCCGGCCTGCTGGCAGCGTTCCTGCAGACCCACCATGGCCTGCACCTTCCGTCCGAGGGTGAGTTCCTGCTCGGGGGTGAGGAGTTGATGCCGGCCGATTTCGCCGAGAAAGGCACTGAGAGATGTCGCCATGACATCCACCTACCGAGACTGTTTGGAACTTAGGCCGCTTTGGCGAAACAGCAGAAACCCGCAGAAAGGTTTCGGACTTTCAGACTTTCCACTGAACTTCACTATTGGTTTCGATCCTGTTCTCAACTCTTCGCATCTGTCCCGCTTTCGCTATCATCCGCACGCGCGCTGCCGCGCAGAGATCCGTCCTGCAGCGCTTCACCACGCAGGGATTCGCCTCGCAGTGCTCCGCTCAGCCGTGCTCCGCCCAGCCGTGCGCTCCGGCTGGCTACCGTCGCGGCCATCGCGCATCGCCCATTCATGACTGGCCTCGCCGCCATCCCCACACCGGTGCTCTCCAGTGCCGGCGTGGCCTATGTCCACTACCTCAGCTTCATGGTGTGCTTCGCGGCCCTGGTGATGGAGCGCCGCCTGATCCGGCCGGATCCCAGCCGAGAGGATGCCACCTGGATGGTGATCACCGATGTGGTCTACGGCCTGGCGGCCCTGGCCCTGCTGGGCAGCGGCATCCTGCGGGTGCTCCACTTCGGCCAGGGGAGCGCCTTCTACACCGAGAACCCCCTCTTCTGGTGGAAGGTGGGTGTGTTCCTGGGGGTGGGAGCGCTCTCGCTTTACCCCACGGTCACCTACATCCTCTGGGCCATCCCCCTGCGCCGCGGCGAGGCTCCGGCCGTGAGCGAGGCCCTCGCCCGCCGGCTGTCGTGGATCCTCAACATCGAGATCGCCGGTTTCGCCGCCATCCCCCTGATGGCCACCTTGATGGCCCGGGGCGTGGGCCTGCCGGCCGGCCTCGGGTGATCCGGTTGCTGCCGGGCCTGGTCGGCTCCTTGGCGGCAGCGGCTTCCCTGGAGGCAGCGGCTGCCCTGCTCCCGGCTGCTGCCGCCCCCTCTGCTTCCTCTTCAGCTTCCCTGCCGACCTGCCGGGTGCCCGAGGCCGAGCGCTCCGCCTCCGTTCCAGATCCCCCCCTGCCGGCGGCCCTGCCGGCACCCAGCCCCCTGGACTACCGCGCCCAGCTGCGCCCGAGCCCCTGGGGCTGGATCCATCGCCCCCGCTGGTGCGTGTGGATCGAGCCGCTGGGGGCGAACGCTTCGATGTGGGACATCCGCTGGAGCGCCGCCGTGGAAGCCGCCCTCGGCCGCTGGCAGCAGCTCCTCCCGATCGAGCGGGTGAACGACACTCGCGCGGCCCAGGTGCTGGTGCTGCGCCGCCGTCCGCCCCTGCGGCTGCTGGAAGGGGAACAGCGGGCCAGCCACGGCCGGGCCGAGCTGCTGGGGGCCCGCTGGACCCTGCGGGGCGGAGCCTGGGTGCTGGAGCCCCGCCTGCGGCTGCTGCTCTCCCCGGGCCAGCGTCCGCTCGGCATCGAGGCCACGGCCCTGCATGAGCTCGGCCACGCCTTCGGCCTGTGGGGGCACAGCGACAGTGCAGGCGATGTGATGGCGGCGGTGCCCGGCAGCCGCCCCGTGCTCGAGATCGGCCCCCGCGACCGCGCCACCCTGCAGTGGCTGCAGGGGCAGCCGAGCGTCTTCGCTCCGGGCTCAGGTGGCCCGGTTCTCCATCCCCCGGCCGAGCAGGAGGGCGAGCAGAAAGCCGAGCAGCTGCACGATCACCACGCAGGGGCCGGAGGGCAGGTTCAGCAGCCCTGAGGCCAGGATCCCCGCCACGGCTCCGCCGCTTCCGAGGCCGGCGGCGAGCAGCACGTAGCGGCCGAAATGGCGGCTCACGAGCCGGGCCGCACAGGCGGGAATCACCACAAAGGCGCTGATCAGCAGCACCCCCACCGCCTTGATCGATACCGCCACCACCACCGCCAGCACGATCACGAAGATCAGCCGCTGTTGCTGGGCCGCCACGCCGCGGGAGAGGGCCAGGGACGTGTCGAGGCTCAGCAGGATCTGGCTGCTGCGGGTGAGCAGCAGGTAGGTGCCCGCCCCCAGCAGCAGCAGGGTCACCAGCAGCAGATCGAGGCTGTCGACTCCGAGGATGTCGCCGAACAGCAGCTGCTGCAGGCCCCCCTGGTAGCCGGGCAGGGCGCTGAGGGCCACCACCGCGATCGCCAGGGAAGAGGAATAGATGATGTTCAGCAGGGCATCGGCGGGCAGCTGGCTGCGCTCCACCAGATGGTTCACGAGCAGGGCGAACAGCACCGCGAAGGGGATCAGCACCAGGGTGGGGTTGAGCCCCAGGGCCACCCCCAGACTGATGCCGAGCAGGGCGGAGTGGCCCAGCGCGTCGCTGAAGAAGGAGAGCTGCCGCAGCACCGCAAAACTCCCCAGCACCCCGCCCAGCGCCCCCGTGAGGGCGCCGGCCAGCAGCGCCCGCTGCAGGAAGGGCAGGCCGACCAGCTCCTGCAGAGAAATTGCCTCCGCCACCGGGGCCATGGATCAGGCCAGCGGCAGCGTGCCGTCCGCGCTCGTGCCGTGGTGGTGGTGATACGCCACGTAGCCGCGGCCGTAGAGCCGCTCGAGCTGGCGGGGGTGGAGCGCGTGGTCGGGGCTGCCGGAGCAGCGCAGGCTGCGGTTGAGGCAGAGCACCCCGTCGCAGGTGCGGCGCACCATGTCGAGGTCGTGGGAAACCTGCAGGATCGTCCAGCCCTCGCTGCGCCGCAGGCTGAACAGCAGCTGCTGGAAGCCCTCCGCCGCCTGGGGATCGAGCCCCGCCTGGGCTTCATCGAGCACCAGCAGGCGGCGGGTACGCACCACGCAGAAGGCCAGCAGCACACGCTTGAGCTGTCCGCCGGAGAGCTCGCTGATCCGCCGTTCGCCCAGCTCTTCGCAGCCGGTCTTGGCCAGGGCATCCGCCACGGCGCTGCGGCGGGCGCGGCCTCCGGTCCAGGGCAGGCTCGGGCCGGGGGGATCCCAGCCCAGGCCCACG
>JBMLOS010000097.1:0-27287 GCA_049242845.1 Prochlorococcaceae cyanobacterium | reverse complement strand
GCCACGTGGCTGAGATTTCCCCAGAGCGAGAGGTGGTGCTCTATTGCTCCAGCGGCTTTCGCTCTGCCATGGGAGTGATGGCGCTGCAGCTGGAGGGCCGCCACCAGGTGAAGGGCTTTGCACCCAGCATCGAAGGCTGGAAGGCTGCCGGTGAGCCCGTGGTGACGACAAAAGGCGCTTAGTCCTGGGGGTTGCTGGCGAGGTGCTGATTGTGGGCAGCGAATTCGGCAGCACTCACGCCGCGCCGCTCTGGCTGCAACGCATCGATCCATCCGCAACGAACCACCAAGATCGCAAGGCCCTTGCTTCGTTGCTTCCCACACTGAAGGAACAAGCCTCCAGGCCGATGACCCCGTCGATCAACCAGGCCCTGCGGCTGATCACGCTCTGGATCGCCTGGCTGCTGGCGATGCTGTTTCACGTGGACCTGGGCCTGATGCCCCTGTTCCATGGTCAGTCGCCGGAGATCCACAGCCATGTGCAAGAGGGGGCGCTGCCCCTGCTGTTCGGAGCGATGCTCGGCTACTTCCTGCTGCCGCTGATCGCGATCGTGCTGATCGCCTACGCCGCCACCACGGTCGGTCCGGCCATGCGCTGGCGACCCTGGCGGCGGATCCACTTCTGGTTCAGCGTCGTCTATTCGATCACCAACGTCCCCCATCTCATCGCCGACATCCTGGTGCCCGATGCCCGCCTCGATCAGATCGTGCTGATGGTGGCCCTCACGGTCTTCGGGCTGCTGATCAACGTGGAGGCCTGGCGCTGGTGGCGGCAGACCCCATGACAACTCCATCAGCTTGAGGAGGAAACGATGCACAGGCCTCGGAATGGCTGGCAGCTCCCCCCGGTGCTTGGAATGCTGCTGGCTCTGCTGCTGGGCCTGCTGCTGGCGCTCTCCCCTTCGCTGGCCTCTGCCCAGACCGGAGTGGGGGGAGCGGAACTTCAGGTGTTCGTGCGCGAGGGATGCCCCCATTGCGCCGCCGCCAAGGCGTTCCTCCCCGAACTACGGAGGCAGCGGCCAGAGGTTCGGGTGCGTCTGCGGCCGCTCGACTCCGATCCCGCCGCGATCGACGACCTCCTGCGCTACTCCCGGCAGGCCGGCATCCAGGCCCCGGGGGTACCCACGTTCGTCCTTGAAGGCAAGGTGCTGGTGGGGTTCGATGGCGCCGAGGGCCGCGGCAAGGAACTGCTCGCTTTGATCGATCGACGTGAGCGTGCCTCCGGCAACGTGAGCCTCGGCCGCTTCGGCAGCATCAGCGCCTCTGCGCTCGGCCTGCCGATCTTCACCCTGGTCATGGGGCTACTGGATGGCTTCAACCCCTGCGCGATGTGGGTGCTGCTGTTTCTGCTCTCGCTGCTGGTGCACTGGAGGGACCGGCGGCGGATGGCCCTGGTGGCCGGAACCTTTGTCTTCGTCAGCGGGGCCGTCTACTACGCCTTCATGGCGGCCTGGCTGAACGTCTTCCTGCTGCTGGGCTTCACGGGCTGGCTGCGGCTGCTGCTTGGCTCCCTGGCCCTGGTGCTGGGGGTGGTGAATCTGAGCGAGTTCTGGCGCAGCGGTCCGGACTTCACCCTCTCGATCCCCGCCAGTGCCAAGCCGGGTCTCTACGCACGCATGCGCGGAGTCATGCAGACTCGCTCCCTTCCGGCAGCACTGGCCGCAGTGGCGGCCCTTGCGGTGGTGGTGAACGCGGTGGAACTGCTCTGCACCGCGGGGCTGCCGGCGGTCTACACAGCCGTGCTCAGTCAACAGAACCTTGCTCTGGCCGCCCATTACGGCTACCTGGGGCTCTACATCGTGGGCTACATCGCCGACGATGCCCTGATGGTGGGGATCGCCGTGCTGGCGCTGAGCAGCAACAAACTCACCGAAGGCACGGGCCGGTGGCTGAAGCTGATCAGTGGTGCCGTGATGGTGGCCCTTGGGCTGCTGCTGGTGTTGCGGCCAGGCTGGCTGCTCTGAACGGGCTCAATCAGCGGCGTGTCCAGATACCAATGTCGACAACGGAATCGAGATCAGAGGTGTGTCGGTAGACAACCTGGATCTGGTTGGGACCGACGAGCCTGCCGTCCGTAAAGCCGTCCTCATCAACAATGTACAAGGTGGCATTATCATGGCCGAGCGTGCCGACAAACTTCTCAGTTGCGTACTTGGACTTGAAAACTCCGTGGAACACTCGGCCTTGTTGCCTGGTGATTTGAGCAACGGCATTCAAATCGCTGAAATCACCGTGGTGGTGCGTCTTGCAACTCGATGCTTCGACTTTGCAGAGCACGGCCCCCTTCCCCTCAACCGTCCATGTGCCGATCAGGTTAGGTGTAACAGGGGCAGCCAGGGCAGCAGAGAAGGTTCCTGCGCTGACGAGAGTTGCCACGCCGGCCATGGCCAGCCGTGCTGCAAGAGGCTTTGCGATAGAGCTCGCGACCGAGAAATAATTCATTAGTCTTAGAGAGATCCCTTCATTCAAAGCATTAGACACAGAAGACAGTCACGAGTTGAGCGCGCAAATTATTGTCATGTCGGTAGCCAAGGCTCCTCCTGGGCGGCCTGCTAAATGAGTGGACCATGCGCGACGATCCAGGCAGCAGCAGAATGGAGTCAGTAGAGTCTACTCAAGCGGCAAAAGAAACAGCCCAGTCCAATCGGTACATGGCCACAAGAAGGGGGGCTTCCTGAGCAACGGTCAACAAAGAAAGCCAGGGCTACCGCCAGTCGAGCCCTGGCAGAAAGGGAACGATCGCCGGGGTGGAGCTCATGTAATCGGCGTAGTCGCTGTGCATGGAGCACAGTCGCCGCTCCTCCCGTCGTGCCTTGAGGCTGAGCACGATCGCCAGCGCCAGCAGCAGGCCCAGGTGCAGCAGGCTGCCGAGGGCCAGGGTCACCCCCAGGGAACAGACCAACAGCGATTGGTAGAGGGGATGGCGGCAACGGGCGTAGGCCCCCACGGTGACCAGGGCGGCTTCGGGCATCGGCTCCGGCAGCGGACTGAGACTGTCCCCGAGGTTCAGGGCCCCCTGGGCGCCGATCACCAGACCGGTCAGGAAGGTGAGCCAGCCGATCAGGCGCAGCGCCAGGGGCCAGTGAATCCCCAGATCCGAGGGGGGAGGCGTTGGCGGCAGCCAGTGGGCGGCGATCAGGATCATCTGCGCCAGCACCCACCACTCGCCGTGGCGGTTGTCCCTCAGTCCCTCCCAGGAGAAGCCCCACTTCTGCATTCGTTCGTTCAGTTGGCTCAGCATGATTCGATCTCGTCAGGTGAAGGGGGTGGGCCTGGCTGGCGCCACAGGCCGAGCCACTCGTCGTTGCGCTTGTCCACCGAACCGGTGGCCGGCTCCCAGACCTCCGGCACCAGGCCGGCCTGGCGGAGCTGGGCTTCCACCAGCTCCGGGTCACTGCCCCAGGGCGGGCCGCCTGGCAGGTGGTGGCACCAGAACAGTCCCAGCAGCCAGCCGCGCGGCGTGAGCAGTCGGCACGCGGTGGCGATGTAGTCCTCCCGCAGGCCGGGATCGATGGCGCAGAAGCAGGTGTGCTCCACGATCCCGCTGAGGCTGCCGGGAGTCAGGCCCGACGCCTCCAGGGCCTGCCGGTCGAACAGGTCGACCTGCAGCCACTGCAGGGTGTCCCGGGCCTCGCCATGGAGCCTGCGGGCCTCGCGCAAAGCCTCGCCACTGAAATCCAGGCCGATGGCCTGGAAGCCGAGGTCTTCAAGCAGGGCGACCTCATGGCCGCGTCCGCAGCCAGGCACCAGCACTCTGCCCGGCGGCTGGGGCGCCAGCGGATGGGTGCGGAGGAACAGGGAAAGTGGTGGGGCGGGCTGGCCCAGCTCCCAGCCGTCACTGCCTTCCCGGTAGCGCTGGTTCCAGCGGCTCGCATCGGCGATGGGGCCCTGACTGGATTGACTCATCCGTCCAGCTTGCCTCGCCCAATCGCAGAATGTGCCTAAGGGCATGGAGGCATTGCCGTACCACGGCCGGGCGCGGCGCCTGAGCACAATCGTCGGCATGGAACTGCATGCCGATCTCAGCCAGCGCGCCTTGCTGGACACCAGCACCCTGCCCTGGACGGCCTCGCCGATGGCCGGCGTGGAGCGGCGCATGCTCGATCGCCGTGGCGAGGAAGTGGCTCGTGCCACCTCGATCGTGCGTTACGCGCCCGGGAGCCGGTTTGAACGCCACAGTCACGGGGGCGGCGAGGAGATCCTTGTCCTGGAGGGCATCTTCTCCGACGAGCAGGGCGACTATCCGGCCGGCACCTACCTGCGCAATCCCGTGGGCTCCAGCCATGCCCCCTTCAGTGAGGAGGGCTGCACGCTCCTGGTGAAGCTGCACCAGATGCACCCTGCCGATCAGCACCGCCTGGTGGTCGACACCACCAACGCCACCTGGGTGCCGGGCCTGGTGCCAGGACTGCAGGTGCTGCCGCTGCATGCCTGGGGCTCGGAGCACATAGCCCTGGTGCGCTGGGCTCCTGGCACGGTGTTTCAGCCCCATGGCCATCCGGGTGGCGAGGAGATCCTGGTGCTCGCTGGCGTGTTCCAGGACGACCAGGGCAGCTATCCGGCCGGCAGCTGGTTGCGCAATCCGCCCGGCAGCGTCCACCGGCCCTGGAGTGAGGCGGGCTGCACCATCTGGGTCAAGACCGGCCACCTACCGGCAACGCTGGGGCCCGATGGCTCAGAAGCGTGAATCCGGAGTCTCCAGGAAGGCTGGTTCTTCAGGGCTCGTTTCCAGGGAAAGCAAGGCCTTTGCGGTGTCGGAAGCGGTCATAACGAGCGATTCAGTAGACGCATCAAAGGCTTGGCACTGTGCCCCGGATGGCATGAGCCCGCCCTGTCAGGCTGATCGAGCCGCTGCCGGATGGCTGCAGGCGGGCTTGCAGCAGCTCACGGAAGCGGGTGCGTTCCTCCTCGCTCATAGCCTCGAGGGCCTGACCGGCGCTCGGCCCCCCGAGGACGGTGTTCCAGAGGTCGTCGAAGTCGGGGTAAGTGCGCTCTACCGTGATCACTCTGGTGTAGATGTCGCCCAGGCCGGCGGTGACCCAGAGATCGCTCAGCGCTTCAAGGCGGGAGGAGCCGACATTGGGCGGCATGGGAATAGCCCTGCCGACAACGCCCAGGGTTTCATTCACGCTCTGATACGGGAAGCCCCCACCCTCCATATCCCAGGCATAGGCGGCCACGGTTCCACCGGGGGCCACGACCCGTGCCATTTCGGCGACACCCTGCACCGGTTCCGGTACGAAGAAGATCACCAACGGCATGACCGCAAGATCGAACGCCTCGTCTGGGAACGGCAGGGCCATGGCGTCGGCGTTCACAAAGTCCACGCACTGCAGCAGTGGATGCTGCCGTGCATAGGCGAGTTGCGCCTCCGACGGGTCGATGCCAACGAGCGCGAGCGGTTTGTTCTGCTCGGCGATCAGTTGCGTGAAGGCACCATTGCCACAGCCCACATCCAGCCAGCGCTGGCCCTCGTTCGGGGCGATCCAGTCGAGAAATTCCTTGCCGGCGAGGCGACTCCAGACCCCCATGAAGCGGTCGTAGCCCGCCCCATCGGTGAAGCGGATGGGTTCACTAGTTATGGCCATCGGGTTCCAAGGGGTTCAAGGCTGCGGTTCGCTCACGCTGGCACTTCGAGGTCGCCGCCGGCGCCTCACCTTGCCAAGGCCAGGCTGACAGCCATCGGTTGGGTGGGAGCGCCTGGTCCGGCTGGGTGGCCTGGCCTGAGAGCGGCGAACTACAGCAAGGCCCGGAGCGCTGGCCCCGGGCATTGGCCTGCTCAGCCGTAGTGCCGCTCCAAGGGGATCAGGCGCAGCTGTACGGTCGGTTAATTGAACGACTTCCCTTTTACGGCTTGAATAGGCCGGCATTCAACCATGCAAACCAAGCAGTTTCAGTGCAGCCAGCACTAACACGAAGGCGAGTATTCGGCGGATCCATGCAACGGGCCAATGACGACTACCCAGCCTTGAGCCCAAGCTGCCGCCAATCACCACCGCCGCGATCCATCCGAACAGCGAGTTGTTCAGAACTGCTGTGAGAGCAGTTGGGTGATTCCCGGCAAGGCCTGCCAGGCCAGACAAGGAGTTAATCAGGATAAACAGTATCGATGTTGCTGCAGCCTGGCGGGCATTGCACCACTTGGCCAGCAGTAGAAGTGGCGTAAGAAAAACACCTCCACCTGTGCCAGTAAGGCCAGCCAATAGACCGAGGATGCCCCCGCTGATCACAAGAACTGAACGACTGGGTTCACGCAGGCTCGCGGGGTCCTTGCTCACAGCACCCAATCGCCAGGCCGTAAAAACCAGCACGATTCCAATCAAGCGCTGAAACCATGTCCCGGGCAGATTGAGCCAGCCGCCAAGGAATGATGCCAGAATGGCCAGCAGATAGACAGGCCATATCCTTCGCCAGGGCAAATGGCCTGCCCCCAGAAAGTTCCAGCAGCCAATACTGGCCACCACGATATTCAGGATCAGGGCGACAGGCTTGATCGTCTCAGGAGCCAGTCCGCACAATGCCATCAGAGCGATATAGCCCGATGCGCCGGCATGCCCCACTCCTGCATAGAGGAAGGCCACTACCGCGAAGCCTGTCGAGAGCGCAAGGTTCAGCACAATGTCATTGCTGGTGCAGAAGCGAAGTCGTGCCCGTATCTCAGCACCTGATCAGAACCCGTTGATAAAAGCCAGGCTTGTGCCAGGCAGGCAGCATTTTCGGTCATGTGCACTCTGGCTAGGAATGCCTTGGCCAGTCAGGCGGTCCCTTGCAATGAAGTGCAGCGCACGTTTCGCAGGGCAGCCCATGTCTGCGCAATCAGCCCCAGCCGTTGGCCAGGCGTGCCGCGTCCTGCACGGCCGTGATGCAGCGCTGGGCGCGACTTTTTGCATCGTCCTGACCCTGGGCCCGCAGCAAATAGGCCTCCATGGCCTCCGGGGTCTCGATCAGAGCAAGCAGGCCAGAGGTTCGTGCAGGTAGGGAACCATCCGCGAGCAGGCGGCTCACCAGCCCGTGCTCCCACAGCTGTTCCCCTGCCGAACCTGGAGTGAACAGCTTCTGGCGCAGCACCCTCAGCAGCGACCGCTTGAGGACATCGAGCTGACCCGGCCGCAACCGGCGGCTGTTGGGCAGGCCCGCCGCAGAGCCGGCCGGGATCGCGGCGGGTCTGTCTGGGGTGTGATCCACGCTCCAGCTCAGCCCCGTGCCGGGCAGCCCCACGGTGGTGCGCGGGCCACCGCTGCGATTCACCGGGATGTTGAACGAGGCGCCACGTCCGCCAACGGAGATCGAGCTCAGTCCCCCCTTCGAGAAGTTGAAGCGCAGCGGTCCGAGCCGGGCGGAGCGGCGGAGGCGGAAACCCATGGTGATAAGCGACTCTTCACGCAGTAGCTGCTGGAGCTGAACCAGCCCTGCGGGCAGGAGTTGCCGGTCTTCTCGATCGCCTCGCGCTCTTTGCCAGGGCTGCTGACGCAGTGGCGCTCAGGGTCACCGCTGGACCAGGTTTCATTGCCCAGCCTTGCCAGCCCCTCTCAGGCCAGGATCGGGAAACAACCCTTCAGACCGTTCACCAGAATCTGCACCGCCACGGCCGTGATCAGGAGCCCCATCAGGCGCTGCAGCACCCGTTCGCGGGTCTGACCAAGCCATTGCCGCAGCCGCGGCGTGAGCAGCAGGAACAGGAATAGTCCCAGTGCCATCGCGCAGATCACAAGGCTGACCAGCAGTCGCCCGATCCAGGCCTCTGGGGCTTCCGCCACCACCAGTGAGATGGTGCCGGGACCTGCCATCAACGGCACCCCGATCGGCACAATCGCTGCTGCCGGATCGTCTGCCAGGCCACTTCCCTGCAACACCGGCTGACCCTCCAGCAGCCTTAACCCCAGGGGCAGCAGGATCAGCCCCCCGGCGATTCGGAAGGCCTGCAGGCTGATGCCGAACAAGCCAAGCAGCCCCGGCCCCCACCAGCAGGCCACCAGCAGCACGGCCGCATAGGTGAGCACCGCCAGCCTGCTGATGCGCCGCAGTCGGGGCCCGCTTCCGGCACCGGCCTGGCCCACCACGCTGAGCAGACCCACCGGGTCACTCAACGCCAGCAGACCCACCGCAAGCGTGGACAGGCTCATGGCTGTGGAGGGGTGATGCCCATCGCCTGGGCACCGTAGTGCCTCGTCATATCGGACTGCAGGTGCCAGGCCGTGAGCAGGGTTTTGGCGATGCGCCTGAGCTCGGCAATGTCGTTGCAGGTATCGATGACTCTGGCCTGCGTCTCAACAACGAACTGACGACTGAGATCGCGCTCCAGCATGGCCTTCAGGCAGTGTTACAAAACGCTAAGCAGGTGCATCATTGGGCGCGGCCGGTTTCCCGCACGGCTCTATCGATCCGTATCGCAGGCTTCGCCAAGGCCGCCGGGGCTACCGCAGAACTGCCGCAGGCTGTGCTGGCGCGCTCATCGCCCGGGTGGGCGGCAACCGATCGCACCACCAAGCCTGGGACTGGAGGATGGCCGATAAATCGACTTCTCTCTCCAGAAGGCAGGCATGCCCGCTCTCCGGCAGCAGGAGAGTTGTTGCGCTCGGAAGACAACGTGCCAATCGCCGCGCCTCGTGCTGGGAAGGGAGGAGGCGATCCGCCCCTGAGGCCAGGATCAGAACAGGCTTACGGACACGATCGAGTGCCAGATCCTCCAGACGAAACTGCCTCAGCAAGGCCATTCTCCAGGCGGCACTCCGGGGGCCGACAGCCTGCATGGCAGCAAGCAGCTGCTGCCTTGTCGCCCTGCTGACCCGGTGAGATGCAATGAGAAAATCGCAGAGAGTGAGGCTGGAAAGTTGGTAGAGCGGTACCGGCAACAACTGAGTCAACGAACTGCAGGTACTGATCCATGGTTGTCGTCGGGCTGATGAGGCGGGATTGACAAGAATCAACTGATCACACAGGTCTGGAAAGCGCGAAATCAGGCTCAACGCCAGACAACCTCCAAACGATTCACCACAAACTGTGGTCGTGCGCCCAGGATGCCGTTGCTGCTCCATCTTGATCAGAGTGGCCACCCGCTCGGTCAGTTCGCCCCATCCTGTGCGGTCGTCTGGGGGAATGGAAAGACTGCGGAGATCAAAGTGAGGGCTGAGTCCGGCAACCTGTGGCTGCAGCAAGGCACCACTGCCGTCCATGCCTGGCAGAAAGACAAACAACGGCCGAGACGGTGTTGCAGGCGTGCAAGAGATCAGCCGTAAAAACTTGGAGGTGGTGATCATGGATCCGGGAGCCTCAGCAGCGTCTGTGAGCCAAGAATTCAGCAATCTGGCTCCAACAGGCCTGGGTGATTTCCCTGGCAACAGTGGCTCCGTTGCTGCCTCGATAGCGGGATCTCAAGCCCTGATCGATCAGCAGAGGATTGCCAAAGTAAATATCAACATGACGATAGATGACCGCAGAATGCCAGCCATCGCCTTGAAACAGTGCTTCCGATGGATCGAAACGCCGAAACCACTCAAGCGGTGCAAGCTTTCTCTGCCTTTCATCCCTTGAAGCGATGGCAACTGGCAGGATCGCCAGGTCATCCGCCGGCACCCTCAGGGCAAGATGGGCGAAACCCCTGTGGAACGGGCTCAGCTGATGGGGGGCGTTGACCTTCACCATCGGATCCGCGCCTTCGGGAAACACGCCTACCACCTCATTTGCTTGCAAAAGCCTGGCTGACTTGCGAAAGAACGACGCCTGTCTTCCTTGACCAGCCTCGAGCGGATAGGCGCCCATCAGCATCGTTGCCTGCTGCAGTAGTGGCACTTGACTCATGTAATAGTGACAGACAAACCGCACAGGCCGACTGATCGCCATCATCAGCAGGGGAGCATCAAAAAGACTGCGGTGGTTGCTGACAATGAGTAGTGGATTTCTGGCTGGAATTCTCTCAGGATTGTGCAACGATGCCGAAATCCCTGCGGCACCCAGCAGGCTGCGTGACAGTTGCAAGGGGATGGGGTGTTGCATACCTACGATCTTCCCAGTTTCAGCAACGTGGCGGGGCAAGTGGCTGGTTCCGCCTGGCATCGGCCCGCCCGATGGTGGCTTGGCTGTCCGGCGGTTCAGCGCAGGGAGGTTCTCCGCCGCCGGCCCAGAGGCTCGAACCACTCGCGCAGCACCTGCTGTTTCCGTTGCCAGTGCGGTGCGATCCGGCACCCCAGTTGGATCTGCCCATGATCCAGCAGCCGTCCCAGCCGCTGCATCGCCGCTTGTTCGGATCTGGAGAATCGGCCCTGCTGGCTGAGCAGCCAGTCGATCTCGGCCTGGGTGATCACCCCTGAGCTGAGGCTCTCCAGGAACAGCTCGCCAGCGGTCATCGGCTTGTAACAGGCTTGTTACATCCTGGCGATTCGGCGGGGTCTTCGCGAGGTTTCGCCGCCGATCTGCTGCTCAGATGGCCTGCCGCGACTGGGCTCAGCTGCGCGCCCGGCGCTTCACGTTCCTTCATGAGGCTTGCCATGATTTTTGAAAACGCTTCCTTCCGGTGTCCACGTCCACCCTGCTCGAGCTGTTCGTGGCCTTCATGGCCGCCTGCTTCGCCCTCTGGTTCGTCGCCATCGGCAAGCCCTCCACCAGCTTTGCCCCTCCGGCTCGGCTCACGGCGCTGGCTCCCGCGGTGAAGGCCTATCTGCGGCCCGGCCCCATGGCGTCCTTCGGTCTGCTGCTGCTGCGGCTCACCATCGGCGCTCTGATGATTCACCACGGCCAGGAGAAGCTCGCCGATCCCCAGCAATTCGCCAACACCTATGTGGCCTCGCTGCACCTGCCCTTCCCTCTGTTCTTCGCCTATGCCGCCGGTTTCTCCGAGCTGATCGGCAGCTGGCTGGTGATCCTCGGGCTGCTCACACCCCTCGGTGCCCTTGCCCTGAGCGGCACGATGACCGTGGCGGCCTATCAGCACATCTCCACCGCCGGCTTCAACATCTACGTGCTCGAGCTGGTGCTGCTGTACCTGGGCGGCAGCCTTGCGCTGCTGTTCAACGGCCCTGGCCGCTTCTCCTTTGATGCCGGCATCATCCCGGCGGTGCTCGATGACCTGAGCGTTGCTTCTGCCTCCGAGTCGGTTGTGTCGTCTGGCGACGTTGGCGACCTTCTTGCGGTTCCCGTTCCCGTGACCCGCAGCCCCCGGGGTTGAGTCCCCCAGCACTCACCTCCCTGCAAGGCTGTTGCGCTTCCACCAGATCCGTCTCCCTGACTCGACCGCTGATCTTCAGCCCTGCGGCGAGGAAGAGTTCACGCTGCTGGAGGAGGGCTTCCTCGCCGCCTGAACCGCATCCAGCTCAAGGCATCACGACAGCCAGCGCTTCGGACCCGTGCTAGTACAGGTGTACGCATCTGGAGTGGCTCATGGGCGTCCCTCTCCACCGGTCTGCGGCCCTGGCGGCGCAGCTCGAAACCCCTGTTGAGGACTGGCCTTATCTCGATGAAGGCGTGCTGCTCAAGACCCGCAGCCGCAAGGTCTGCATGGCCTGCCACTGGTTTCGCCACCACGCCGGGGCGAACTGCATCCCGGTGCTCACCTGCCAGCTGCACCAGGGCCTGATCGCCCATGGCGAGCACCTCACCAGTCGCTGCCAGGGCTGGACCGATGACCTGTCCCGGCAGCGGGGCTGGGCACCGGAGGTGGCTTGAACCACTTTTGATGAACGTCACCGACCAGCCGCGTCGCCCGCCGCTCTCACCGCAGGAGGGCTGGCTGAGCGATGGCCGCCTGGTACTGCACTTCAAGCCGCTCCGCTACGACCGCTGGAGCCAGAGCCTGGACGTCACCTTGGGGGAAGTGATGCCCGGCGGTGAGCCACCGCTGCTGAAGAAACGCAAGGAGCTCACCCGTGAGCAGGCGATCAGGCTCTGGAGGCAGAAGCGGCAGGCCGGTTGGCAGGTCTGCCGGCCCCAGTGGACGCCACCACCAGATGTCAAGCCACCGGCCCGTCGCCCCGTCGCCAGCATGGGGGCAGTAGACATTCCGTCGTGCTTCTGAACCCCTTCTGCCCATTCACGACCGCCAAGATGCTGGCCCTCAAGGCCACGGTGCTCCTACTACTCACCCTGCTGATCAAGGCCAAGATCCGCATCACCGCCTTCTCGGCCTTGGGCACCTTCCTTCTTCTGCTCCAGACCCTGGTGTTTCTGGCCATCAGCGGTGGGCTTGTCGTGGCAGTTGGCGCCGCCGCCGTTTACGCCATGCAGCCGCGCCGGCCGGCGGGGGCCTGAGCGCGATCCATGGCGGTTGAAGTCGCCCTGGCGATGCTGCACCAGGAAGGCCGCTGGTTGATGCAGCTGCGCGACGAGATCCCGGCGATCGTCGCCCCCGGTTGCTGGGGACTCTTTGGGGGGCACCTCGATCCAGGAGAGACTCCCGAGCAGGCCCTGCGGCGCGAGCTGTTGGAGGAGATCAGCTGGGAGCCAGCAGAGGTGGAGTGCGTGATGGTGCATCACATCCACCGGCGCACGGCCCACGTGTTCCGGGGTGAGCTGTCCGTGCCGCTGGAGCAGCTGCGGCTTCTGGAGGGCCAGGACCTGGACCTGGTGAGCCCAGAGGAACTGCTGGCGGGCTCGATCTGGAGCAGCAAGCTCGGCATTCATCGTCCACTGGCCGATGGACTGCTGGAGGTGATGCAGCACGTGATCAACGACCCGTGAGGTCGGGGTTGGTGGGTCGCACCTCAACGCGTAGCAGCCTCACCCCTCATTCGCCACTGAACTGCTGAGACAGAATATCTAGTTGCAGAATGCAGCCTTAATCGCCGCAGCTGTTGTTGCGTGAGAGGACTAGCGATAGCTGCTTGAATGCACTGCCAGGGAATGCCCCATGGCCATGGCTACTGCGCCTACCTCTATGCCAAAATGATGGCAACGTAGGCTATAGCTGCCGCGGAATACACATGGGCTTAGCCATTCCCCTCGGACCTCGCAATGGTTCTTGAGTTGTTGTCATTCTGGTTGCCGTGCCAGAAGCTTCACGACGTCGTGCCCGTTCGGTGTTCTGAAGCCGCCGTCTTTTCCTCTTGGCAGTTCAAGTATTCCTGCCGCCAATGAGCCGGCCAGATTCCACTCTATAAGCTCGTCAAGTTGATCCTTGGCTGGGCGTGTCATTGACCCTCGAGGCTCTGTTCTTTGCGCTTTGCGAAAAATGAGTCTGTGCAATCTCTAGCTGTTGTATGCCTTGCAGAGTTGAGGCTCCTACCGCCCGTGCAACTGACTCTTCCAGTCCAGCTTCGTCTGTCCACTTCCCGTAGTACCGGTGGTGGGTTGCTGGATTATGCCCCATCAGTGCAGCGAGATCGCGGATGGGGATGGAGCGCTCATATCCCTTGTGACCGCGCCAGGCATAGCCGTGCCTCAGGCTGTAGGGCGTAAGGCCTGGGGTCGCAGCGGCCATTGATTGCCAGAATGGATAACGATCTAGAAGCTGGCGAAAGGCGTCTCCCACGCCCTTGTAGGAACCTGTCGCAGCCTGAGACCGGATAGCTTTTGGCAGCTTCACCAACCCCGACTCCAGCAGGGCCACTGCCTTCGCGCCTTCGCCATCCCGACCCAGGAGATTGAGGGGCAGCACCCGCCGCTCGGGCTTGGCTATCTTCAGAGTCCGGCTATTTCGCTTCACGCTGCCGACATACAGTCGGCCTTCCTCGATCCGAAGCACGCCCAGTTCAGCCGGCCGCAGTCCAAATAGCCCTACCAGCGCCACCGCTAGATGCAGATCCTCCTTGCCGTCCTGAAGAAGGGCATCGAGAAGGTCTGCAAGTTGTTCAGGCTTGATGGGGATCGAGTCCTTATGTTGACGATCAGCATGGCCGATCAAGACCTCGATCTCTTCGGAGGGCGGGGGCAGCCAGCGATCCGGAGCCCCGGCGCGGGTTACGGCAAACCGGAGAAGAGCGGCAACATCAAGTAACTGGCGCTTTCTTCCAACACCACCGGCAGGACAGGCGCCGAAATGGGCTGCCGCATAGCCCCGCATCAATGATCGGCCATCCCTCGGCCTTGGCGCGGTATCAAGTACCTCCAAGGTCCGGTTCAGCCTGGTGCGCAAGTCCCGGAGCGTCGTCGTCCGGCGTCCTTCGCGGGAGGCCAGGAACTGATCCACCACCAACGCCCAGTCCAGCTTCCCGGACTCGCTCGTGGGGGCCGAGCGGATGAGCGCATAGGCCTCAGGCAGGCTCAGCCCCTGTCCCTCCATCCTTTTGCGGATCTCTCCTGTGGCGTTCACCACTCCGGTCTGACAGGAGGTATCCCAAGGGAGATCGAGGCTCACAGAGGCGCGTGATCCGTCCTCGAACCGCCGTGTGAGCTGGACCTTGCCCCGATGCTCACGGATCGACCAGCCATAGCCGTGCTCCGTTTTAAGCAGGTGCCTTAGGGCGCTGATCCAGGCGGGTTTCCTTGGAGCAGCCATCAGCGTCCAGCAGCCCCATGCAGGGGGTCAATAGGCCCATAACCAGCATGGCGCATTGGGCGCAGAAATGGGCGCAGAATTGCCCCTTCATGCCGTGCCATGTCCCGACAGAATCTCGGGCCAGCCTCCAGAAAGCACTGGTATGACTGAAACCTTCCAGGCAGGCCAACCGCCTCCGACGCCATCTCTCCCTGCATGGCATGCAGGGGGTCAGCGGTTCGAGTCCGCTTGGCTCCATTCAATTCTTTCCCACTGGCAAAGTTTTCTTTTGCCTTGCTCGGCGGTCCTTGAGCAGGATGAACACTGCCAGGCAACTCAGGTCTTCGGCTGAGCTTTTCCCCACACCACACTCCTTGGGCCAACCCTCGGAGTGAGGTTTGAGCCCACTCTTGCTGAGAACCGCCAGGGAAGATTCCACTTCACGGCATCCGCCGAAAGCGATAGCCCTCGTAGGTGAAGCCGCTAACCTGGCCTGCGGCATCCCGCTGAAAGGGCACATCCACCGGTGCCGAGATCACCCCGGGCCACAGCAATCGGAAGGTCTCCCCATCCCAGGGAGTGAGAGGGGCCCGGTAGCGGGCCGGCCCGGCCAGCACTTCCAGGGCCCCATCCCGTTGCGTCACCACCCAGGAGCCGAACAGATCGTTCGTGTAGGTGCCGGTGTAGCGCTGCAGAGGCAGGGCGGGCGGCCGCGGATCGGTGGGCCTGGGCTGTACGGCGAGGAACATGGTTTCGAATTCCTGGGCCTTGGCTCGGATCTGGGGCTGCTGATCCGCCTCACCGGGCCTGCCGAAGGCCTGCTGCAGCAGGGCTGCCCGCACCGCTTCCGGCAGGGCGGTGAGGTTGCGATTGGCCAGGATCGCCACCGCGAAGCGCTTCTGGGGCACCACCAGCAGAAGGGTGCGGACGCCGTCGAGGGCGCCGCCCTTCTCCAGCACCTTCAGGCCGTTGTAGTGATACACCCCCCAGCCGGGTGAATAGTCGAAGCCGGAATCGGCATCGATCGGCGGATATTCGGCAAAGCCCGGCTCCTCGGCGATCACCGGCTCGAACAGCTCCTTCACGGCCTCGGCGCTCAGCACCCGCCGGCCATCGATCTCGCCGCCCCGCGCCAGCATCGTGATGAACCGGCCGAGGTCGTTGGCGCTGCTGGCAAAGCCACCAGCGGCAATGAACACGGCACTGAGATTGGGAGGCACCACCACGAGGCGGTTCTTCACCAGCGCATGGGAGCGGCTCACATCGCGGATCGCCCCGGGGCTGGCCCCATCGCCGATCAGCGCCTTGGCGGTGCCGGTGCGGTTCATCGCCAGCGGCTGGAAGAGGAGGGTGCCCGTGAGGTCGGTGAAGGGGCGGCCAGCAGCGGCGGCCGCCAGTTCTCCCGCCAGAAAGAAGCCGATGTTGGAGTAGGCAGGCCGTTCGCGGAAGGAACGGGCGGGTTGCACATAGCGGATCCGGCGCAGCACATCGGCGTCGCCGTAGCCGAGGTGATCGAAGAGGTCGCCGAAGAAAGCGGGAAATCCGGCGCGATGGGTGAGCAGATCCCGGGCGTTCACCCAGCGGCCTGCGTAGGCATCGGCCAGGCGGAAGGTGGGGATCACAGACACCATCGGCTGATCCCAGCCCAGCGTTTTGCGCTCCACCAGAGCCACCACCGTGGCCGCCGTGAAGGTCTTGGACACGCTCGCCAGCTGGAACACCGTGTCTGCCGTGGTGGGCTCCCCGGTGGCGAGATCACGCACCCCGAACCCTTCCGACAGCACCAGCTGGCCATCCAGCACCAGGGCGATCGCCGCTCCGGGAACCTCGTACTCCGTCAGGGCCCAGCGGGTGATCCGCCGTGCTGCCGCGGCATCCACTCCGGTGCCGGGCGCGTAGCCGGGCAGCCCTTCCGCTCCGTTCGCCTGGGGCAGGGGGCCTGCCGTGAGCACCAGCACCAGTCCCAGCGCGGGCCCCATGGGGGCTGGGATCAGACGGCGGAACCAGCCGAAGACCTTTGCCAATGCCGGCCACCCAGAGGTCCCTCCAGCATGCTGAGGGCCGACCAATCCGGCATCCACACAGGCAGATGGGGGAGGAGTATCGCCAGCAGGAGCCACCCAGCGCAGGCGTACCGGTGGATCTCACGAGCTATGCACGGCGCCGGCTGTTCGAGTGCTTTCGCCATCACCCAGTACCGGTCTTCTCCCTGAGCAGCCAGATCGACATCAGTGGCTATGCGGAGTTCATCGAGCAGCGCGGTCTGCGCTTCTACACCACGCTCTGCTGCCTGATCAGCAGGGCAATCAATGACAGCCCCTGCTTTCGCCACCGCATCGTGGAGGGGGTGCTGCTGGAGTACCCGCGGGTGCATCCCTCGATCAATGTGGCCCTGGACGAGGAGAGTTTCTGCTTCGCCGATGCCCTCTACTGCGGCAGCTTCACGGACGACTACGCCAGCCTGCGCACAGCCTTTGAGGTGGCCCGTAGGCACCCCAACCAGGAGTTCCGGGGCGGGCTGGATGATCGGTTCTTTCTCACCCACCTGCCCTGGCTGAGTTTCACGGGCATTCAGCACCCGTACACGCCCGAATACGCCTCGATTCCCATGATCAGCACCGGCCGCAGCTTCCGGCGGGAGGGGGCCGATCTTCTGCCGATCGCCGTTCAGGCCCATCACGCCCTGGTCGATGGCGTGCATGTGGCCCGCCTGCTGGAGCGGCTGTCATCCCTCTGCCGTGATCCGCGGCAGGTGGTGGGATGAAGGCGCGCCGGAACGAATCCTTCATCCCTCGCTGTTCCAGGCCCAGGCGTAGAAGTTTCCTGGCGAGCCTGCGAGCTGCGGCAGCGGTATGCGCCGCTGCCGCAGAATCCCCGGAAGTCCGTCAGTCCTTCTGTCCGCCGATACGCCTGCCTGTCTCTTTGCCTGCCCGTCTCTTCGGCTTTCCGTGGATCAGTCGGACAGGCTGGTTCTGCTCATTTCAGCAGGCATGGTTCACGCTCCGCTCCCGCAATCTGGCTGGGGGTTTCCCTGCGGAAACTCTTGAGCAGATGACTGTGAGCCTGTAATTCCTCCACCAGCACCTGACAGGCGTTCTCCGGCATGGTGTGGTCACCACAGGTGAACACATCCACGGCCGCATAGCCTGATTCGGGCCATGTGTGGATCGAGATATGGGATTCGGCCAGCAAGGCCAGGCCTGTCACCCCATGGGGCTGGAAACTGTGGGTGATCAGGTTCAGGAGTGTCGCGCCAGCACGCAATGCTGCGTTCGTGATGGCGGATCGAAGAAAGAGTTCGTCGTTGAGCCGGGCAACGTTACAGCCGTAGAGCTCAAGGATGCAGTGTTTGCCCACCGTATCGGTGACCGGGACTGCGCAGGGCGGCGCCAGGCGTGGTGCGGATTGAAGGCTCCATCCAGGGTTGGGGTGGAAGCGCGCAAAGGCTTCGCTCATCAAGGCAGATGCAGTGAACCCTTCCACCTAAGCACGACAAGGGCCCGCTGCCAACGCAGCTTCCGTGGCAGAGGTCAGCCGTCGCTGGGGCGTCGCAGCAGCAGCAGGGTGCAGTCGTCCTCGAGGGCCCCACTGCCGCTGAAGGTGGTGAGCCCATCGCGCAGCTCCTCGAGGATCGCCGGCAGCGGGGCCTCTCTCCGCTGGATCAGCAGGTGGTGGCAGGGTTCGATGCCAAAGGGCTGGCCGTTGCCGTTTTCCGCCTCGCTGAGCCCATCGGTGTAGGCGAACAGCAGATCGCCGGGGTTCAGGTGCACGGTTTCGGTTCGGTACCTGGCCTTTGCGGAAACGCCGGCCACCAGACCGCGGGGCAGGGGGAGCTCCGAGCACCGGGCGTTCTGAATCAGCAGGGGTGGCAGATGGCCGGCATTGGAGTAGGTGAAGCTTCCCGTGGCTGGCTCCAGATAGCCGCAGAACAGGGTGGTGAACAGGCAGGTGTCATTCCCCTCGCAGAGAAAGGTATTCAGCTGCTCCAGCACCTCGTGAGGAGTCGTTGCGCTCATGGCCAGGCTGCGCATCAGCCCGATGGTGCGCGCCATCATCAGGGCCGCGCCGAGTCCGTGGCCGGAGACGTCGCCGATGCAGACGAACAGGCGATCGTCGGTGGTGAGAAAACTGTCGAAGAAATCACCACCGACAATCGCCGCCGGTTCCACCCGGGCGCAGACATCGAGGTCTGGACGGTGGGGGAAAAGGGGATGGCGCAGGGGCAGCATGCTGGCCTGCAGCTGCTGGGCCAGATCGAGCTCCTTGCGCAGATGCTCCAGTTCGAGCCGCTCGCGCAGGCTGTTCAGTGCCAGCTGGTTGGTGGTACGGGCTCGTTCCGTGAGCCCCCGCATCAAGTTGCGGGCCACCCCCGGCAGCGGCACCAGCCGCTTCCAGAAGAACGCCCCGCTCACATGCAGCACCTCCGCTTCTGCCTCGCAGCGCACCAGCGCCGAGACCGGCAGCCGGTCGATGGCGGAATACTCCCCGATGCACTGTCCCGGCTGGATCGCAATGCCCTTGCCAGGTTTGATCTCATCGGACAGGTACACCATCAGCTCGCCTTTGAGCAGGATGTAGAGGCTGTCATTGGTTTCCCCTGGCCGCAGCAGGTCGGTGCCGGGGCCGAGCCTTCGTACCTCACAACGGCTGAGCAGCCGCATCAGCAACGCTTCGTCCACCTCCCGGAAGAGGGGAATCCAGCCATAGCCCTGGGGTTGGCGAGGGGTGGCGTGGCCAGCAGCAGGGTCGAGGCTCAGGTGTCCGGGCTCCAATGCATGGCGATTCTGAGTTCGTTTCGCCCATCCAGGGCCTGGTAGGTCACCTCATCGCTGAAAGCCTTCACCAGGCGCAGTCCAAGGCCGCCGGGCGTGGCCTCATCCAGCCTGCCGGGGATGGGCTTGCTGCTGGCCTGGCTGGAGTCGAAGGGCTTCCCCCGATCGCACACCACGAGCTCGGCTCCGCAGATCCCGGGCGGCTGGATGGCCCCCAGCAGCAGCTGGATCGGATGTTCCGCCGTGGCCTCACCACCGTGTTCCACGAGGTTCGCCAGCACCTCGTTGAGGCAGAGCTCGAGCCGGTCGATCTGCTCTTCCGGCATGGCCAGGGCCACGCCGCTCTGCCGCAGCCAGGAGGAGGCGCGCCGGAACTCCAGCGGATCGGCGCGGATCTCCAGTGCCAGGCTCTCCGGCGGTGGTGAAGCCGTCATGCCCTCAGGCCGCCCCGCACGCCAGAGAGTCCAGAGCCTCGGCCTCCTCCGAGAACACCGGGATGATGTCGGCAATGCCGACGGTCTCCAGGGTGCTCTGCACCAGGGGGTTGTCGCCCACCAGCAGGGCCATGCGGCCGCCCTTCATGTCCAGCGCCTTGGCGCTGTGGATGATGCAGCGCAGTCCCACGGAGGCCAGGAACGACACACCGGTGAGATCCACCAGCACGGCAACCGGCTTGCTCGCCGCCAGGCTGGTGAAGCGCAGCTCGATTTCACCGACCCCCACCATATCCAGGCGGCCGCCCAGCCGGATGCGGCGCAGATCTTCGGAGAGATCCTCGTGCTCCAGGGAAACGCTGCTCATGCTGCTTGAGAAAAAGTCCAGAGTGACCTATCGACCGTAGACCTCCACCGGCCTGGCGCCAATAGATGAAGGGCGGCTGGGTTTGCCGCAGGACGGGCCGGATCAGATCGAACAGCCTCTGTGAAGTGGACCTCGTTGGGAGGATCGCCACCGCTGAGGCTTGTGGCAAACGATGCCTGACCGATCGCCATGGCGAAGGTGTTGCCATTAAGGAAGGCATCCGCCCATTTCAGACCGTCTGCTCTGCTTCGGAGATGCTTGAGGTGCCGGCGGCCCGGGGGGGGCGTCCCGCCAAGTGGTGTACATCCTGAGGAGCAGCACCGGCGTAGCCGCTGCTGGCGGTCTTCTCCTCCAAGCCCCTGCGGGGGAACGGCTGGGCCTGCCTGTGACCCCGGCCGGAGCACTACCTCTTTCCTGAGACCAGACCATGCCCATCACCGATCCTGCCGCCAGAGAAATCGAGGCCGAGGCTGCAGCAGCCCTCGGTGCGGACCGCCACCAGCGCACGACGGAGCGCCGGGGCCACCGCAACGGCAGCCGGGAGCGGCTGCTCTCCACACCGGCCGGTGACGTGCAGCTGCGCATCCCACGCTTCCGGACGGGAAGCTTCTTCCCCTCGCTGCTGGAAGCCCGTCGCCAAGTGGACCGTGCTCTCTGGGTGGTGGTGATGGAGACCTATGTCTCCGGTGTCTCCACCCGCCAGGTGGATGGGCTGGTCTCCGCATTGGGCTGTGAGAGCGGGATCTCAAAATCCGAGGTGAGCCGCATCTGCCAGTGGCTCGACACCCAGGTGCAGGCCTTCCTGAACCGACCGCTGGAGAACCGCTATCCCTACGTCTGCCTCGATGCGATGTACCCGCACGGCCGGGATCCGGCCCGCCGGCAGGTGATCTCCAGGGCCGTGATCGTGGCCACCGGCAGTGAGAACGAGGCCTTCTGGACCGCCTTCCTGCGGCGACTGCTGGAACGGGGGCTGTCGGGCGTGCAGCTTGTGATCAGCGACGCCCAGGCCGGCCTCAAGAAGGCCATCGCCCGCTGCTGCCAGGCGACAAGCTGGCAGCGCTGCCGTGTCCATCACTGCTGCGCGGAAGGCTTCGCCTACGCAAGGAACCTGCTGTTCACGATGCCGAAAGGCAGCCAGGACGTGGCGAGGGCACCCCATCAAGGTGGCCGCCGCCCTCCGCTGGGTGTTCGTCCAGCAGGACGAGCAGGCCGTGGTGCAGCAGGGGGAGCAGGTGATCGCCATGCTCAGCGAGATATTTCCCGCCGCCGCTGCCTTGATGGACCAGGCAAAGGAGGACGTGCTGGCCTTCCGGTCCTTCCCGCCGGAGCACTGGCGCAAGATCTGGAGCACCAACCCCCTGGAGCGCCTGAGCGTCGCACTGCGAGGTGCGCTTTGCAGCGTAGTGATCAAGCACCGCACCCGCCTGGTGGGTGCGCTGCTGCTGGAGCAGCAGGAGGAATGGCAGTTCGAGGCCGCCGGGTGTTCTCTGAACTCTCGATGGCCAAGCTGGACAACACCAGCCAAACAGTTCAAGTTAAAAGCACGGATACACTCGCTGCAGCCGCCTGATCACCACGCTGCGATCAGGTCCCAGGCCTCGGGCTTACACCACTCCAAGGGACGTGACCCTCTTCTGATTGCCCTTCACGGTCAGGAGGAAGTCGGCCCCCTGCTAATGAAGCCGGTGAAAAACGCCTGATGGGCATGAAAAAAGGCGTCCGCCTGGATCAGAACACCTTCCTGATCAAGCTGGCCGAGCAGCTGCCGGAGCACCCCGCGCTCGTTGTTTTCGCGGCTGGAGTAGCAGGTCTGGGCGATCGCCAAGCCCAGCGCCACTGAATCCTGGGTGAACTGGGCCATGAACGCAGAACCTCCGCCAGTGGCGGTGGGCTCGAACGAGTCCCGCAGCGTCTTGCCATCACAGACCAGCTGATCGAGATCCGCTGCACGGCAAGGGATCTGAGCGATCGTCCAGTCGCGGATCGCCGCGCAGAGCGCCTCCACGTCCACCTGCAGGAAGAAGGATCGGAACGAGGAATCCGATGGCGGCCTGCGGAGTTCGATTCCAAGGCCAGCGGCCAGTGCCCCCTGAGGCGGAGGGCACAACGCTCCAGATCCCGCAGGCTTTGGCAGCCGCTCAGGATCCCCAGCACCGCCACCAGCAGCAGAGTCCTGGCCGGAAAACGCACCCCGCGTCGCATCCGTCCATCCGGGATCGCCTTGAGGTAGCTGATCAGATGGAGATCGGTTGCGGCAGAGGCGGTTTCGGGTGCGGGAAAGGCACAGGCCAGCCCATCGAAACCGACGAGCAGACCGGAGCCCGATCAGTCGTCACACACTTGGAAGCAGCCTTCCCCCGGATACTGAGCCAGTCCTGATGAGGGCTTCCCAACCGACCACACTTGGCCAGGAGAAGCCCCATGAAACGCAAGCGCCACACGCCGGAACAGATCATCCGCAAGCTGCGCACCGCTGAGCAGCTCCTCAACCAGGGCCAGACGGTGGCCGACGTCTGTCGAGCCCCTGAGGTGTCGCCCCCGACTTACCACCGCTAGCAGCTCTTCGGCGACATGAATGCGACAGAAGCCAAGCGCCTCAAGGAACTAGAGCAGGAGAACACTCGGCTCAAGCGGTTGCTGGCCGAAGGAAATTTCTGAGCCCGGAACGCCGCCGCAGAGCCGTCGTGGCTCTGCGGGATCGATTCCGGGTTTCCCAACGCCGGCCCATGCCCGTGACGGGGATCAAGGAGCAGAAGCTCCACCGGCGGCTGGTCTACCTGCGACTGCGTCTCGAGGCCTGGAGGGTTAATCACAAGCGGGTGCAGCGGATCTGGCGGGAGGAGGAGCTCCAGCGGCCTCTACCTCGCAAGCGGAAGCGCGCAAGGCCCACACATGGATCCAGGGAGCTCCTGCGAGCCTAATAGCCACACCACGTGCGGGGGATCAACTTCCAGTTCGACCAGACGATGGATGGCCTGTCAGTGAAGTTCCTAAACGTGATCGACGAATTCAGCCGGGTCTGCCTGGCAACTCGGGTGAGCCGCCGCTGTCAAGCTGTGGATGTGATTGACACGATCGAGGAGCTGCTCAAGCTGTATCCACCGCTCACCCACCTGCGGATGGACAATGGGTCTGAGGTCATTGCCCATGCCCTGCAGGAGTGGTGCACAGGTGGCGGTGCTGGCACGGCCTTCATTGAACCAGGATCACCCTGGGAGAATCCTTTCGCGGAGTCGTTCAATGGCCGCCTCCGGGATGAATTCCTGAACCTTGAACACTTCAGCAAGGTTCAGGAAGGCAGACTATTGGCGGAGTGGCACCAAATCGAGTACAACACCAACAGACTGTTTGAGGATCTTCAGGGGCATACGCCCCTGGAGATCCTCAAACAGTGGAGAGCGGCCTGACTACCCACCAGCCCTCAGAAGAACTGGCGCAGGAAAAGGGTTACGTCAACACCCACCACACATGCCTCCCAGTTCATAGTCAACTATTTGAGCAGGTCACCATGCAGCCACAAACGGAACAATGCACGTGAAAGACTGTGCCTTCACATCACCAGCAAGAGCACGCTCCGCTCAGGCCCTCTCAAGAAGGTGAACCATGGAGCCGTCCGACTTACTGACAAGACGCTTCATGCTTGATGGAAGAGAAGTCATCGACACTCAGCACAAACTCCAGCACAGGAATAGTGCGCAGCGAAGAGACCAGCATATTGAACAAAGGCCGGAGGCAACTGGGAACGCCGAGGATCCAAGCGAGCGGCGAAGAATTTAAAGACCATCGGCCTAAAGCCAGGCTATCATCTTTGTCTTGATGCGTTCCCCATTCCAGGCCAGTCAATGTCGGCAAATCCCATCATCCTCGCAGCCTACCTCATTAGCAAAGCCCTCGCAGGGCATGAAGACCATGCCTCCGAAACCAAGTGTATTGACACGAAAATTTTCGCTTCAACGCCCAACTGAGGACTGAACATGGAGATCACATCTTCCAACACCAATCGAGAAGGAATAAATCTTAATTCATATTTTTGTGCATCGCGCCGAAGAGCAGACAACTGGAATCACCTGAAAGATTCGATCCACAGACTATGTTCTTCTGGGCAGAATGCCAGTGAAAATGAGTTACTAGGCCAGGAAGTCAAGCAGCAGCTGGAGAAGCTGCAGCTTCTTGAGCGGTACTGGGCATTTCCTGGGCAGGAGGTCCTAGGCCGACTGCTCTGGGCAAACCAAAAAAGGCAATGGAGTCTTCTCGCTCGAATCGTCACAATCATAGCTCGCCTGATCTCTACGGATCACTATCGAAGCCATGACTGGATGACTTCTTGGTATAAGCATCTCTCGGCAGACGAGCATGAATTTGACATTGATGAGCTGGACCGCCAAGACCTGCGGATTGAATCACGACCCTACTTCGAAGTACTAGTTGTCGACTCTTTGGCCGTAGAAACAGAGCGTCAGCTACGGCGCCAGCACATTGAACACAGGAGGCCAGAAGACGAGTTCATCTACAACATCGTCGTAGTATCTACACTCGAAGATGCAATCATATCCATACTACTCAATTACAACATACAAAGCTGTGTTGTGCGCTATACCTTTCCGCTGCACTCTGGAAACACTCTTGACGTCCTAGACGCCTACCTTCACCTAGCGGGATACTCTAGGGAAGAGCTTTTGCAGCTTTCCGAGATCGAACGGTCTGGCGCCCTTGGACACATCATGAGGACAATCCGACCAGAGCTTGATCTTTATCTTCTCAGCGAAGCAACTGTTGAACAGGTGACTACTGCTCTTCATCGGAACTTCCGGCGCTGCTTCTTTGGCTCAGAAGATTATCCCGAGCTGAGACTGACCATTTTGAAAGGAATTCAACAGAGATACGAAACCCCATTTTTTCATGCATTAAAGACATATACCCAGCAGCCTACTGGAGTGTTCCATGCGATGCCAATAAGCCGGAGCAAGTCCATATCCAAGTCTCACTGGATTCAAGACTACGGAGAATTTTATGGCGACCGAATGTTTCTTTCTGAGACCTCGGCTACCACTGGAGGCCTGGATTCATTGCTTCAACCGTCAGGTTCAATTCGCAGGGCCCAAGAGCATGCGGCGACTGCCTTTGGATCTGATCACTGTTTTTTCGTCTCGAATGGAACATCAACTGCCAACAAGATCGTCCTGCAAGGGATCGTCAAACCCGCTGACATCATAATCATCACCAATGACTGTCATAAGTCTCATCACTATGCCGCAATTCTTGCCGACGCAGACCTTGCAATAGTAGAGCCGTATCAGATTCAACAACATACTATATATGGTGGAGTTTCAATATTCACTCTAAAGAAGAAGCTGCTGGAACTCAAGCGAGTAGGAGAGCTCCATCGCGTGCGCGCTCTTGTGCTTACAAGCTTGACCTTTGACGGGATCGCTTATGATATTCTGCGTCTAATGTCTGAATGTCTTTCGATCAAGCCAGACCTCATTTTTTTCTTTGACGAGGCATGGTTCGCGTACTCAATGTTCACGCCTCTAACTCGTCAGAGATCAGCTATGTATGCAGCACGTACGCTAAGCGCACGCTTCAAAAGCAGAGAATATTACGAGAAGTATATTCATTGGCGTGAATCATTTGGAGATATATCCTCGGCCTCAATGGAATCCTGCCTAGAGGAGGCATTAATGCCGGATCCTGATCAAGTCAGAATTCGTGTATACGCAACCCAGTCGACTCACAAGACCTTGACGGCATTGCGACAAGCCTCAATGATTCACATCCAAGACCAAGACTACATCCGAGAGGTAGCCATACCACTCCGCGAGGCTTACCTATGTCACACTTCAACCTCACCCAATTATCAGATTCTTGCCTCCTTGGATATCGCCCGAAGACAAATGTCCTTTGAGGGATATGAACTGGTACAAAAAGCTTACGAGCTGGCTCTTATCTTTCGCGCACGGATGAGAGAAAGCACGCTACTCGCACGATTTTTTCGTGCACTTGGACCAGCTGAAATGATTCCCATAGACTATCGCCAATCCGGCATAAGCGATTTTCACGGCAATAATCTTGGATGCAAACCCTTGGAAGAGTCTTGGAGCAATGACGAGTTTGCTTTGGATCCATCTCGAATCACTCTTGACATTACACAAACAGGAATGGATGGAAGGACATTTCAGGCCTTGCTCATGGATCGCTTTGATATCCAGGTCAACAAGACTTCGCTGAGCACGGTTTTATTCATCATACATATTGGCTCCACTCGAGGCATGATTACATACCTTCTCGAGTCACTATCCACAATCGCACTTGAGCTGGATGCAGAGATTCAACAGTCCTCCTCGGCCCACTTCGAAGCCCGCCATAAACGCATTCAAGATCGATTGTGCAATCCAGTGATTGTGCCAAGTTTCACCGTATTTCACGACTGCTTTGGAAGAGAGAAGAGCAACGGCTCCGTCGCGGGAAACATCCGCAAGGCATTTTATCTCGCGCGCGAAAGTGGCGCCATTCACTACATTATCCCCACGCTTGAGCTTGCAGAATCTATTGACCAAGGGGCTGAGCTTGTCTCAGGAGCAATGGTTACACCTTATCCACCTGGATATCCCATTTTGCTTCCCGGACAAGTTATCTCTTCTGAAATCATCCGCTTCCTCCTCGCCATACAAGGACAGGAGATCCACGGATATGATCCAACACTGGGCCTACAAGTCTTTGCCTCTGAGGCGCTAGACCACACTATCCCAAAGTAGTTTATATCCCTTCACCCAGAAGGTGAGTAATCAGCGCAGATTTCGACTAAAGTCTTTGATTGTCCATAGGCCTCCGCGACCCTCAGATCACGCTCCTTGCAAGGAATGCAGCAGGCAGACGGCGTCGGCAATGCAATCGGTCATCTCAGTCATGGCAAAGCGCCGATTGAAACGGAAGCAGTAGCCACCGAGATAACTCCTTGCGTACTTCTCAAAGCTGATGGCATGGAAGGTACCGCTTAGGCTCGTTTTGTGGTTCCCCAATAGGGTGTTGATCCGGCGGAACTTCGGCAGATCGTTGGGGTGTAAGCCGCCGGTGACGTCCGCATTGTGGTGGCAGTGCACTTTATAACGACTCGAGAGCAGGCCAGGCCATCGGATAGCACATGACTGCCGGGATCCAGATTCATCGTCGACCATTCAGCAATCGCATCTGAACTGAAGCCATTCACCGGTGTGATTGGGCTTCCCCCGATTTCGTGGACACCGATCAGGGGCTCACAGGGGTGAGTGTACGGGCAGTGATGAATGCCTGCTCGTAGTCGATCGGACT
>JBMLOS010000096.1:2337-7217 GCA_049242845.1 Prochlorococcaceae cyanobacterium | reverse complement strand
GCCGTAGCTCACCAGGAAGCGCAGGGCCGCCGGCACCAGGGCCCACCAGGCGAAGGCCAGACCCGCCAGGAAGAGCACCGCCGAGCCGGCCACGGCCGGTGCCACCAGCCGCCGCTCCCGGCGGGTGAGGCCCGGCAGCACGAAGGCCAGGATCTCGTAGAGCACGTAGGGCAGGGCAAGGCTGAGCCCGGCGTAGCCGGCCACCTTGATGGACACGAACAGGAATTCTCCCGGGGCCAGCTGCAGGAAGCGGATGCCCTGGGCGGGGGCCTCCAGCAGCCGCACCAGGGGACGCACCCCCGCCAGGCAGGCCGCCGCGGCGATCACCACCGCCACAAGGCTGCGCAGGACCCGGTTGCGGAGCTCGTCGAGGTGCTCCAGCAGGGTCATCTCCACCTCGCCCGGGAAGGGATCGTCCTCCGGGGCGCTGCCGCCGGCGGCCGGCACCCGTATCGGCGGTGGCGGCGGCAGGGCAGGGGAATCGTCCGCCGCCACGGGGGTGTCGGCCGGATCCAGAACCGGGGACTGGGGGTCGGTGTCGCTCATCGTGCAGGCTCCCGACCCAGGCTAGGGCGCTCCAGCAGGGCACCGGCCCGCTCCGGTTCGCCCCAGAGCACCACGCCGCCCCGGTGGCGCACGATGCCCGGAGCACTGCCGGGAATCCGCTGCAGCTCTTCCGCCGGCACCATCACCACCGGAACCCGGCTGTTGCCGCGTGCCCGGCTGAAGTGGGCCGCCAGATCGGCCGCGGCCTGGAGATCGGCTTCCCCGGCCACGCTGCGGGAGGCTTTCAGCACCACGTGGCTGCCGGGACATTCCTGGGCATGGAACCAGAGGTCGCCCCGGCGGGCCTGGCGGAGGCTGATCCATTCGTTCGGGGTTGGGTTGCGCCCCACCTGCACCGCCCGGCGGGCTTGGGTGGTGTGTTCCTGGGGCGGGGGTTCCGGGGCGGCGGCGGCACTGCGCCGCCACTCCCGCCGTCCCGCCGCCGGGCGGCCCGCCAGTCCCTCGGCCAGTTCCTCCTCCAGGGCCGCCAGCTCCTCGGCGCTATCCGCCTGCTCCAGGAAGGTGCGGCTGTGCTCCAGCCAGGCCAGCCGGCTGCGGTGCTCCTCCAGGCGGGGGGTGATCGCCCCCACGGACCGGCGTAGCTTGCGCGCGCGTCGGTAGAGCTTCTGGGCCTCCTCCACCTCGGCGCGCTCCAGGCCGAAGCGGCTGAGCAGCTCGTCGGCCCGACTCTGCAGCTCCTCGCTGCCGGCCGCCGCCGCCAGCAGCTCCTCCTGGCGCCGCAGCTGCTCGCTCTCCCGCAGCACGGCGCCGTGCAGCTGCTGCTCCAGCCGCTGCCGCCGCCGCTCCAGCTCACGGGCCGTGAGGGTGCTGCGGTAATAGGCGGCCAGCTGCCGGTTCAGGGGCAGGGGCTGGCTGTTCCTGCCATGGATCCCCTGCGGGGCCTGAGACGCCTCCGGCGGGTGTGCCTGCCAGCAGCGGTAGGCGGTGGGGCCGCCCGCCTCAAAGTGGAACTGCCCCTGCTCCACCGCCGCCAGCCAGGCCCACCAGCGCTGCCACAGCCGCTGCCAGTCGGGCTCGCCGAGCTCCTGCACGGGGCGCTCCAGCCAGGCCGCGCTCTCGGCGGCGGTGTCGCCCAGGAGCTGGCGGATCAGGGCCGGGCTCATGCCCTGGTATGTCTCCGCCAGGGCCCTGCCCAGCGGCAGGGGGAGGAGGCTCAGCCGCTCCTGCCAGCGGGCCTGCGGCTCCTGGCTCCGGGGCCGATCGCCCCGCAGGGGCGGAGGGGGCTGGTAGGGGTCCCCCGTGCCGATCGGCCGCAGCCGCGACTGCCCCTGCCGCACCTGGTGCCCGAGGGCCACCACCCGCCCCTCGCCATCCAGCAGGAAGAGATTGCTGTGGCGTCCCATCAGTTCCATCACCAGCTCGCGCTGGGGCGGAGCACCGGGGCGCTCCGCGAACCGCAGCCGCACCACCCGCTCCCAGCCCTGCTGCTCGATCGCCACCAGGGCAAGGCCCCGCAGGCCGTGCTGCAGCTGCTGGGCCAGGGTGCTGCCGTCCCCCAGCCGCGGCGGCGGCTCGATGGCGAGCAGGCGCGGGGCCTCCGCCAGCCAGCTGATTTCGAGCCACTGGGGGCCTTCGAGGCTGCGCAGGCCCAGCTGCACCGTGCAGGCATCGCTCTGCTGCGCCTTGGTGAAGCGGCTGGGCACCAGCACCGGCTCCAGCTCCGCCACCACCGCCCGCAGGCTGGTCACATCGAGGGGTTGGAGGGGCTGGGAGGGCACGATCAGCGCCGGCGGAACGCCGCAGCCAGGGCTCCCTACTCTGCTGCGCAGCCGTCTTGCTCCCATGACCTCCCCTTCCGCCCCCGGACGGCTCACCGTGCTCACCGGCCCCAGCGGCGTGGGCAAGGGAACCCTGGTGGCGCTGCTGCGGCAGCGCCATCCCCGCCTGTGGCTCTCGGTGTCGGCCACCACCCGGGCGCCGCGGCAGGGGGAGCAGGAGGGGGAGCACTACTTCTTCCTTTCCCGCCAGGCCTTCGAGGAGCAGGTGGCCGCCGGGGGGTTCCTGGAGTGGGCCGAGTTCGCCGGCAATCTCTACGGCACCCCCCGCCGGCCGGTGGAGCAGCATCTCGAGGCCGGGCTGCCGGTGCTGCTGGAGATCGAGCTGGAGGGGGCCCGCCAGGTGCGCACCACCTTCCCCGCGGGCCTGCAGCTGTTTCTCAAGCCCCCCTCCTTCGAGGAGCTGGAGCGCCGCATCCGCTCCCGCGGCACCGACAGCGAGGAGGCGATCCAGCGCCGGCTGGAGCGGGCCCGGGTGGAACTGGCGGCCGAGGGTGAGTTCGACGCCGCGGTGGTGAATGGCGAACTCGAACAGGCCCTCGCGGCCCTGGAAGGGCACATGGGTCTGGAGGCTCCTGCAGGCGGCGCGTCCTGAGGGCAGAGTCCCCCTTCGCCACCCGACGCCTGAAATCTGACCCCCCTCAAATCCACCCATAAAAAAGCGGCCCTGGGGCCGCTGGAGAAGAAAAAAGTCCGGGGCGAAGGAACGAATTCCGGAGAGAGAATCCGATTGCTCGATCAGGATCTTCAGAGGGGGTGGAACAGAAGATCGGGGAAGAAGCGGTTGAATTCGATCATGATTCCGGCCGTCACGGTGAACCAGATGGCGGCAAAGACCGGGGCGGTGGTGAGGAATTTCTTCATGGGATCAGCGGAGAAGGGGAAAGCGGGAGGGCCCCCTTCAGGAACGGAGGGCCCGAACTCGATCAGCGGGGCGAAACGGTGACCTTGTCGTCCGATTCCAGGAGCTTGCCGCTGGTGAACTCCCCGAAGGCGGCGATCGGCCAGGTGGCGGCGCCCAGGGTGCTCTTGAAGGCCAGGGCCAGATCGATCTGGATCTCCTTGGTGGTGGCGTCCTTGGAACCGCGTATCGCCTGCAGGTAGGAGCGGCCTGCCCAGCCGATGCAACCGGCGATGTAGAGGAAGGCGATGCCCGGGATCATGAAATCACCGGCGTGGCTCCAGCGGCCGTCCACGATCAGGTGGGGCAGGCCGTCGGTGCCGCAGAGGGCCTGGCTGTACATGTCGAAGCGGGCCTTGGCCTGCTCGGTCTTGGCGCTGGCGGCCCGTTGCTGGAACCGGGGACTCTCGGCGCAGGGGGTCAATCCGCCCACGTCGGCCCTGGCGGCGGGCGCGAAGCCGAGAATCAGAAAGGCGGAAAGAACAACGGCGAATAGACGGCGCATAGGGAGTTCGGCCGCGGGGCAGGATGTCACCCGCGGACAGTAGGAGCGCCTTCTGGCGGCGATGCCCACCATTCTTGCCCTCGAAACAAGTTGTGACGAGTCCGCAGCGGCTCTGGTGCGTGATCACACCGTGCTCGCCCATGCCGTGGCGTCGCAGATCGAGGAGCACGCCCGCTATGGCGGCGTGGTGCCGGAGATCGCCTCCCGCCGCCATGTGGAGGCTCTCCCCACGCTGATCGAGCAGGTGATGGGCCAAAGCGGGCTCACCTTCGCCGAGATCGACGCCGTGGCCGCCACCGTGGCTCCCGGCCTGCTGGGCGCCCTGCTGGTGGGTTCGCTCACGGGCCGCACCCTGGCGCGGCTGCATGGGCTGCCGTTCCTCGGCATCCATCACCTCGAGGCCCACCTCTGCTCGGTGCACCTCGGCCCGCCCCTGCCCCCGGGGCCGGCCCTGGTGCTGCTGGTGAGCGGCGGCCACACCGAGCTGATCCGCATGGAGGCCTCCGGTCGCTATGAGCCCCTGGGCCGCAGCCACGACGATGCCGCCGGCGAGGCCTTCGACAAGGTGGCGCGGCTCCTGGGGCTTGGCTATCCGGGTGGCCCCGCCATTCAGGCCGCGGCCGCCGGGGGGGATCCCCACCGCTTCCCCCTGCCCAAGGGGCGGGTGTCGCGGCCGGAGGGGGGCTTCCATCCCTACGACTTCAGTTTCAGCGGCCTCAAGACCGCCATGCTCCGGCTGGTGAACGGCCTGCAGGCGGAGGGCGAACCCCTGCCCCTGGCGGATCTGGCCGCCAGTTTCGAGCAGGTGGTGGTGGAGGTGCTGGTGGAGCGCACCTGCCGCTGTGCCCTCGACCAGGGCCTGGGCACGATCGTGCTGGTGGGTGGGGTGGCGGCCAACCGCAGGCTGCGGGCCGCCCTGGAGAGCCGCTGCGGCGAGACCGGCCTGCAGTGGCGGGTGGCGCCGCTGGAGTACTGCACGGACAACGCCGCCATGGTGGGGGTGGCGGCGGTGGAGCGCTTCAGGCGTGGCTGCCGCAGCCCGATCGAGCTAGCGGTGGCGCCGCGGCTGCCCCTGAGCCGGGCGGATGAGCTCTATGGGGCCGCAGCCTGCTTCTGATTCCCGTTAGGGTGG
>JBMLOS010000096.1:0-2327 GCA_049242845.1 Prochlorococcaceae cyanobacterium | reverse complement strand
GTGGGAAAATTCACTGCTGGGGTGGCCGCCATGGGGCCGGTGGAGCACGACCACGCTGCCGCCGTCGAGACGGCCGGAGCTGAACCTGTCGGGCGAGAGGAGCTCAACGCCTGGCGCCGCGGCTTCACTCCCCAGGCCGAGATCTGGAATGGTCGCCTGGCGATGCTGGGGCTCTCGGTGGGGCTCAGTGTGCTGCTGATCAGCCGGCTCGCCGCCGGCCACTGAGGGCAGGCGGCGAAGACCTGGCCTCAGGTGCGGCCCCGCAGGGCCTGCGCCAGTTCGTTCGGCTTGAGGCTCACCCCCACGGCGTCCTCGCCGACCACCTTGCCCTCCTCCACCAGCCGCAGCAGGCTCTGGTTGCTGGTGACCATCCCATCGAAACCGCTGCGGTTCATGATCTCCTCGATCTCATCGAGTTCGCCGCGCTGGATGTAGTCCTTGCAGGCATCGGTGTTGACCAGGATGTCGTGATAGGCGGCCCGCTTGCCGTCGGTGGTCTTGATCAGGCCCTGGGCGATCACCCCCAGCAGGGTTTCCGACACTGAGCGGCGCACCGCATCCTGCTCCTGGGGCGGATACATGCCCAGCACCCGTTCCACGGTCTTGACCGCCGAATTGGTGTGCAGCGTGCCGAACACCAGGTGGCCCGTCTGGGAGGCCTCGATCGCGGTGGCGAGGGTTTCCTGGTCGCGGATCTCCCCGATCAGGATCACATCGGGGTCTTCCCGCAGGGCGGCCCGCAGGGCGTTGTGGAACACCTTGGTGTGCTGCCCCACCTCCCGGTGGCGGATCAGCGACTGGCGGCTTTCATGCACGAACTCCACCGGATCCTCGATCGTGAGGATGTGGCGGCTCATGTTGCTGTTGATCCAGTCGATCATCGCGGCCAGGGTGGTGCTCTTGCCTGATCCCGTGGGCCCGGTCACGAGGATCATGCCCTTCGGCATGGCCGAGAGCTTCTTGAGCACGGAGGGAAGATTGAGATCCTCCATGCTGGCGATCTTCTGGGGAATCAACCGCAGCACCATGGCGGGCCCCCGCAGGGAATCGAGCACGTTGATGCGCACCCGCACGAAGGGAAAGGCGAAGCTTCCGTCGAATTCCTTGTCCCGCTGGAAGGAATCGATCTCCGCCGGCGACATCATCTCCCGCAGCCAGCTCTGGAAGGTGGCCAGGTCGGTCACCGGCCAGCCGGTGCGCACCATCTCACCCCGGGCCCGGTAGCGCGGTTCCTCGCCCACGCCGAGGTGCACGTCCGAATGGTTGCGCTGGTTGGCCAGCCGCACGATCCCCTCCAGGTTCGCGGGCATCGGGCCGTAGCCCTGGTCCGGGGAGGCCTGCTGGGCCAGTGGGGGTGGCTCGGCGGCCACCGGTGGCGGCGGGACGGCCGGCCCGCCCGGCGGGGGCGGCGGCGGGGCGGCCACCGGGAAGGGGGAGGGCAGAGCCGAGGTTCCGGTGGGGGGGAAGGGCGAAGGCGGAAAGGGGGAATCGGCCTGGGCCATGCCGGAGTCGGAACGGGTCGAATCCTCCCAGCTTCGCTCCAATCGGCTCTGGAGGCCACCATCCCTAGGATCCCCCCACTGTCGCCCTCTGCGGATGCCACTGGTCACGATCGTGCTGGGCACCCGGCCGGAGGCGATCAAGCTGGCCCCGGTGATCCGGGCCTTCCAGGCGGACGGCAGCCTGCGCACCCGGGTGGTGCTCACCGGCCAGCACCGCGAGATGGTGGGCCAGGTGATGGATCTGTTCGGCCTCCGGGCCGACCACGACCTCGACCTGATGGCTCCCCGCCAGACCCTCACCCACGTGACCTGCGCTGCCCTGCAGGGGCTGGAGAAGGAATTCGCCGAGCATCGCCCCGATCTGGTGCTGGTGCAGGGCGACACCACCACGGCCTTCGCGGCGGGCCTGGCGGCGTTCTACGGCCAGATCCCGGTGGGCCACGTGGAGGCCGGCCTGCGCACCGACGATCTCTTCGACCCCTTTCCCGAGGAGGCCAACCGGCGGCTGATCTCCCAGATCGCCCTGCTGCACTTCGCCCCCACCCCCAACTCCGCCGCCAATCTGCGGGCTTCAGGCGTGGTGGGCGAGATTTTCACCACCGGCAACACGGTGATCGACGCCCTGCTGCTGATGGCCGAGACCGCGCCGGACTGGACCCTGCCGGGGCTCGACTGGGCCCGGCAGCGGGTGCTGCTGGCCACGGTGCACCGGCGGGAGAACTGGGGGGAGCGGCTGCAGGAGATCGGCCGCGGCTTCCTGGAGCTGCTGGAGCGCTTCCCCGACACGGCCCTGCTGCTGCCGCTGCACCGCAACCCCACCGTGCG
>JBMLOS010000095.1:0-5544 GCA_049242845.1 Prochlorococcaceae cyanobacterium | reverse complement strand
ACCCCCGCAACCCCTACATCCCCACCGTTCACCTCAACTACCGCTACTTCGAGGCCGGGCCGGTGTGGTGGTTCGGCGGCGGCGCCGACCTCACCCCCTACTACCCGTTTCTGGAGGACGCCCAGCACTTCCACCGGACCCTGAAGGGCGCCTGCGACGGGGTGCACCCGGCCTACTACTCCGTGTTCAAGCCCTGGTGCGACGAATACTTCTTCCTGCGCCACCGGGGCGAGACCCGGGGCGTGGGTGGCATCTTCTACGACTACCAGGATCCCGGCGGCGTGCTCTACAAGGGCCAGAACCCCTCCGGAGCGGCCGCGGAAGCGGGCCGCGCGGTGGGGGCGATCCAGCAGGACTGGGAGCAGCTCTTCGCCCTGGCCTCGGCCTGCGGCAACGCCTTCCTGCCCAGCTATCTGCCGATCGTGGAGAAGCGCCACGACACTCCCTACGGCGAGCGCGAGCGCGATTTCCAGCTCTACCGCCGAGGGCGCTACGTGGAGTTCAACCTCGTCTTCGACCGGGGCACGATCTTCGGCCTGCAGACCAACGGCCGCACCGAATCGATCCTGATGTCCCTGCCGCCCCTGGTGCGCTGGGAATACGGCTACCAGCCTGAGGAGGGCAGCCGCGAGGCCCTGCTCACCGAGGTGTTCACCAGGCCCCAGAACTGGCTGGACGATCCTACTCTGGTGGAGCGCTGCCGACCGCACCAGGCGGTGGGCTGAGCGAGTCCGGGCTGTCGCCCAGGCCAGTGGCGATCGCCTCCACCACCCGGGTGGCGATCGCCGTGATCGTGGCCTCCCGCCGCTGGGGATCCCGCAGGGAATCCTCCAGGGTGCCCTCCAGTTTCCCGATCTCGAGGATGGCGATGCCCCGCCGCGGGGCGCCCAGCCCGCCGCGGTACTGCATCGGGTAGGGCCCGAAGGCCTCCGCCAGGCTCTCGTCGAGGCGGGAGCGGCGCGGCGGCTGCCAGGGGGGGATCAGACCTGAACCCACCCCGTCGGGGCCGTAGGCGTCGTAGTGGATCTCGAGCGCATAGCCGCCCAGGGCCACGTGCTCGCGCCCCACGCTCCAGTTGGTGCGCGGGTCGTTGTCGTCCGGGATGGTGCGCAGGGGGGGCTCGTAGCCGCGGATGTCGAGGCCGCGTTCCCGGCCGAGGGCCACCACCGCCCGGGCCGTGAGCAGGTTCCAGTAGAGCTCATCCCGCATGGTGGGATCCATCGGCGCGGCCCCGCCCAGATCCACCGCTGCCCCGCCGGTGCCCGCACCGTTCATGCCCTGGGAGTCGGCGTGGCCGGCCAGCACCAGGATCGGAGTACTGCTCGGCAGGGGGCGGTCCCCCCGCCAGTCCCGGGCCAGGCGGGAGCGGGGGCCGGTGAGCGGATCGCTGAGGGGGAGAAAGGGGGTGCGGGCCTCGGCGGCGCTCAGCAACGGCGTGACCAGCAGGGCCGCAAGCAGGGGGAGGTGCTGAACCCGCATGGCAGGAGAGGCAGGGGGATGGGGCGCCGGGGCGGGCCTCAGATGGGCGAACTGAGCAGGGCGCCGTCGCTGGCGAGCTGCAGCCGCGGACCGAGCTCCACCTCGAGGGCGATCAGCTCATCGCGATGGGCCCGCAGCCGCAGGGTGCTGCCGCCGGCCGTGCCGGAGTCGAGCAGGCGCAGTTCCACGCTCTCGGCGCGCTCGGCCCGGCGGCGGTAGAGCAGACCCGCCGCCGGGCCGAGCAGGGCCAGCAGCAGCGGCCACCAGCCCAGGGCGGGCAGCAGCTGCCGCAGCACCAGGCCGAGGCAGGCCGCCCCGATCGAACCGAGCAGCGAGAGCAGGATCGCGAGGCTGGGGCTGGATCCCACCTGGCCGCGGAAGCGCAGCACCTGCCGCTCGGGGTCGCCGCCGCTGGTCTGCCAGCCGCGCTCGGTGAGCCAGTCGCTCAGGCCCTGCAGCACCTCCATCGGCGGCCGGGGGGAGTGCACCTCCACCACGGTGGTGCGGTCCTTGCTGGCGGCCCGCAGGAAGAACACCAGCCCGATGGCGAGCAGAAGGGTGAGCAGGAGGGTGGAACCCAGGGTGGGCATGGCGGGTGCGGGGCGGTGCCGGCGGGAGGGCGCGGAGGGAGGGTCTCCATTGTGGACGCAGTGGCGATCCCGTGGATTCCCCCGCGGCCGGAAGGGTGCCGGAGGGGTGCTCCTTCACGATGGACCCAGTGCGCATCCCTGCCATGGCCCCCACTCCCGGCTCCGCTCCCGCCCGCTTCGCGGTCTTCGACGGTGACCTCGATGCGGAGTGGGAGCAGCTCTACGCCGGCGCCCGGGCGTTGGCGGTGGACACCGAGGCCATGGGACTGATCCACGGCCGTGACCGGCTCTGCCTGGTGCAGATCTGCGACGACCACGACAACGTCTGCTGCATCCGCCTCGGGCGCGGCCAGACGGAGGCACCGCGGCTCCAGTCCCTGATGGAGTCGGCCTCGATCGAGAAGGTGTTCCACTTCGCCCGCTTCGATGTGGCGGCCTTGGCCGAGAACCTGGGCATCGCCGTGCTGCCGATCTTCTGCACCAAGGTGGCCAGCCGTCTGGCCCGCACCTACAGCCCCAGGCACGGCCTCAAGGACGTGGTGCAGGAGCTGGTGGGGGTGGAACTGGACAAGCAGGCCCAGAGCTCCGACTGGGGCCGGGTGGAGGACCTCAGTGAGGCCCAGCTGGCCTACGCGGCAGGGGATGTGCGCTATCTGCTGCCGGCCCGCGATCAGCTCGAGCGGATGCTCCGGCGGGAGGAGCGCTGGGAGCTGGCCGAGCGCTGCTTCGCCTGCCTGCCGGTGTTCGCCGACCTCGACCGCCAGCGCTTCCCCCTGCTGTTCGAGCACTCCAGCGGCGGCAATCGCTGAGGGCGGGAGGGGCCGGGGGTGACGGCTTGCTGGGCTGGTCAGTCTTCGTCGAGGAAGTTCTCCTCGCTGCTCACCGCCCCCAGCAGGGCGGAGAGCAGGGCTTCGTTGTCCACGCCGCTGGCCTCCACCTCCTCGAGCATGGTGGCGGCCAGGGCGATCTTGCCGGCGGTGTCCCGGACGCCCTCCCGGGAGGCCCGCACATCCACCTGGCGGCGGGCCGAGGCGAGGCTCACGCCCAGGCGGCTGGCCAGTTTCCCGCAGGCGGCGTTGTAGTTCCGATCGGGAATGGCAACCATGGTGCGGAGTCGGCTAGGTGCAGCCATCATCCGCTGCTCCGGGAATCCGCCGGTGGCAGCAGGCGCTGATCGATCAGGGCCGCCAGCCGCTCGCTGCCGCCGGCTGCCCCCATGCGGCGGCGGCCGGTCCTGCCGAGGGCGGCCCGCAGGTCCGCGTCGCCGAGCCAGCGGGCCGCCGTGCGGGCCAGGGCGGCCGGGCTGCGGCAGGGAAGCACCGCCCCCCCCAGCAACCGGCTCTGGCGGCGGGCGAAGCCGGCCTTGAACTGCGGGCCCGGGCCCGGCTGGGAGAGGGCCGGCACCCCCAGCCCCACCAGCTGCTCGGTGGCGGTGCCCGCGGTGGCCAGGCCCAGCTCGCTCCAGGTGGCCCAGCGGCTGAAGCAGCCCGGCCCGAGCAGCAGCAGCAGCGGGCCGGCGCACCAGTGCTCCACCGCGCCGATCTCCGCCTGCCGGGGCTCCAGGGGCCGGCGCTGGAAGCCGTGGTGTTCCAGCAGTGGAGCCAGAACCTCCGGCCGGGGTTCGCTGCCGCAGGCCAGAAGCAGATGCAGCGGTTCGCAGGCCGGAACCGCCGCGGCGGCCAGGGCCTCCGGCAGGGCCAGCGCGGCCTGCAGCAGGCGAGCGAGGTTGCCCAGCGCTTCGGGCATGCGGCTGCCCGGCAGGAGCAGCAGCCGCCGGCCGCTCTCCAGCCAGGGCGGCGGGGGCTCGGGCGAGAAGCCGTCCATCATCGGGTTGCCGGGGGCCAGGGCAGCCACGCCGTGGCGTCGCAGGCCGCGGGCCGTGAGCCGATCCCGCACCGCCACCAGCCGGCAGCGGTGCGAGGCCATCACGGCCCATTCCCAGGGGTCCCACTCGCTCCCCTTGGCCCGGTGGTAGAGGTCCGCCGGACCCCAGCCCCCCCAGCCGGGCGGCGGAGGGGTGGCCCAGGTGGCATCGCTCTTGGGGGTGCCGAGGAAGCCATAGGGGCCCCCCGCCCCCCAGGCCAGCAGCAGGGGGAGCAGGTCCCCCACCGCCAGCACGGGCAGCCCGGCCCGTCCCCAGCGCCGTACCCAGCGGGCCTGCTGCAGGGTCAGCAGCGGCAGGCCGGCGCCGAGGTCCTGCAGCAGGCCCCGCAGGCTCTGGTTGCTGAAGCCGCCGCTGGGCAGGCTGCGGCGGGGGCCCACCCGTTCCAGCCAGCCCGCGGCCAGGGCGCCCGCGTAGGCCCCCCCCAGCCCCACTAGAGGCAACACGCTCAGCTGGCAGTCGGGCCGCCGCCGGTGCAGGGCTTCGAGGATGCGCAGGGCGATGAGGTCCTCCCCGTGGCCGTTGCTCAGAACCAGCAGACGGGGGGGCATGCCATGGCTGATACGATCCGCTGCAGGGAGTTTGCTCCCCACCCGGCGGCATGGCCAAGTGGTAAGGCAGAGGATTGCAAATCCTTTATCCCCAGTTCGAATCTGGGTGCCGCCTTCTTTCGAATCCTTCAGCGAATCCGCCCCCGGAGACCCTCCGGGGGGCACAACACTGGTGCATTCGCGCCTTGCGGCAGATCCTGGTCGGCCGGTCATACGTCTGTGGCCGAAAGCTCGTGCTGACCACCTTTGCCCTGAACGGGCTCAGGTGAAGATGCCGAACATCACCGAGAGCAGAGCGAAACCCACGACCCCGACCAGGGCCAGTAGCGATGTGGTATGGAACATCACGTCCTCCATCGAAACCAATCCTAAAGGGAATCTGTAAAGCCGGCCAGGGTCCGTCCTGGAACCGTTACGAGCCTTCGTCCTTCCCTTCCTCAGGCGTTCCTCCGGGCTGGGAGATCCCCTGCAGGGCAGGGCATCGCTCCTCAGAGGTCCCCTTCCACCCGCCAGCTCTCGCCCTCGCCGTTGCTGGCCTCGCAGAGGAAGTGCCGCCGCTCCAGCAGGCAGCGCCCCTTCGCCAGGCGGCTGGTGGGCAGGGCCGTCACCAGGCCCTGGGTGTCGAAGCTGCGGCTCGCCACCGTGCTCACCGTGAGCAGCAGCGGCCAGGCGGGGTTGCAGCGACCGGCCCGGCACTCGAGGGCGGCGCTGCCGGGCTCCAGCAGCCCCACGAAAACCAGCTGCTCGCTGGAGAAGCGGTTGCCCCGGCCACTTCCGATGATCCGCACGCTCAGCAGGCCCTGCATCAGCTGATCGATCTGCAGGCTCTGGCAGGAGCGGTTCGGCTGCACCCCCCCGGCGGGGCTGCGGCCCCGCAGGCGCGCCCCGCCGAGGCGCTCGGCCGCCAGCCGCGCCACCGGGGGAACGGTGCCGGTCCGCACCTCCTCCGGCGCCGGGGGCAGGGGCGGCGGGGGAGGAGGCCCCTCGGCACCGGCGGCGGGATCGGCTGCGCTGCCGGCGGCCGTTTCAGCACCGGCCCCGG
>JBMLOS010000094.1:0-28502 GCA_049242845.1 Prochlorococcaceae cyanobacterium | reverse complement strand
GAGGATGCCCTGGCCGGTGAGCAGCTCGGTGGCGAGGCCGATCACGAAGCCGAGCATGGCCAGGCGACCGTTCCAGGTCTCGGCGAAGGCCACGAAGCCGAAGCGGGAGGAGGTGTCAGCCATGGACTTTTCGAAGTGTTACGAGAAATGTAACGGAGAATGAAGGGGTCGGCCCGGACGGCTTGCCGTACACCCCTTCAGCCGCTCACCAGCAGCAACAGCCGGTTTCCCTCGGGATCCAGCAGCCAGGCCTCCGCCCCGAAGGATTCCCGCCGGGGCGGCAGCAGCAGCGAGGCGCCCAGGCTGGCGGCCTGCGTGATCCACGGCTCCAGCACCGCAGCGGGATCGGAGCCCGCGGCCCGGCGCTGCAGGCACACCGCCACCCGACCCGGCTGCCGCGGCTGGGGCCGCTGTCGCGAGGGGGCATAGATCTCCAGCCAGCCCCCGGCCGGCCAGCGCAGGCGCCAGTGGGTGGCACTCCAGCCCGCCTGGGGTTCCTCCTCCAGCAGGGCTCCATAGAAGCGGGCCAGCGCGGCGGGATCATCGGCTGCCAGTACCACGGAGGCGTCGATCGCTCGCCCCCGCCCGCCCTGCATCGCCGCCCGCTCCGCCGGTTCCAGCCACTCTGGCGGGCGGGCGGCAGCATGGGGAGAAGGCCGCAGCGAGAACCGAATGGTGGTGGAAGTGGCCCTCGCCATGCTGCAGCGCAGCGACCGCTGGCTCCTGCAGCTCCGCGACGACATCCCCGGCATCGTGGCCCCGGGGTGCTGGGGCCTGTTCGGCGGCCATCTCGATCCCGGGGAGACGCCCGAGCAGGCCCTGCGGCGCGAACTGCTCGAGGAGATCGGCTGGCAGCCCGCGGACCTGCGCCCCTGGCTGCAGCACCGCAACGAACGGCGGCTCGCCCATGTGTTTCACGGCGAGCTCTCGGTGCCGCTGGAGCAGCTGCGGCTGCTGGAGGGGCAGGACATGGCTCTGGTGGAGACCCGCGAGCTGCTCACGGGCTCGATCCACAGCCACCGGCTCGGCCAGGTGCGCCCGCTGGCCGCTGGCCTGGCGGAGGTGATGCGCCGGGTGCTCAGCCCACCTGCCTGAGCCAGGAGATCAACAAGCCGAGGGAGAACCGGGAAGGCTCCCCAGCACCCCGGAACCTGCCATAGCGTCTGCGACAGGAGCCCATCCGCGCTGGAGCGCCGCCTTCGGAGCCACCCACCCATGTCGCCCCCTGAGCTGTTCCACAGCAACCGCTACACCGAAGCGCTCGGCTGGGCGGCGAAGCTGCACCGGGGGCAGAGCCGCAAGGGCAAGCGGGTGCCCTACATCTCCCACCTGATCGCCGTGAGCGCCCTGGTGTGGGAAGACGGCGGCAGCGAGACCGAAGCGATCGCCGCCCTTCTCCACGACGCCATCGAAGATGCCGGCCAGAGCCACTCCACGATCGCCGAGCGTTTCGGCGAGGCGGTGGCCGCGATCGTGGTGGACTGCACCGACACCCAGGGCCCCGTGATGCCGGGCGCCACCAAGGAGCCGTGGCTGCTGCGCAAGAGCCGCTACCTGGCCACCCTGGAGCACAAACCCGAGGCCTCGCTGCGGGTGGCAGCTGCGGACAAGGCCCACAACGCCCGCGACCTGGTGCTCGATGCCCGCAAGGATCCGCACAGCTGGACCCGTTTTCAGGCGGGGCTGGAGGGCAGCGCCTGGTATCTCCTGCGGGTGCACCAGACCCTCAGCCATCGCCTGCCCGGCAGCCGCTCGAACGAACAGCTGGGGGAGGCGGTGAAGGAGATTCTGGCCAGCGAGGCCTATCAGAGGATCGTGCCCCGGGGGATTGCTCCTGCCGTCTGGGCCGCGGGTTATCTGGAGCGGCAGGAAGCGGAGCAGAGCATCCAAAAGCCCCTGATTTCAGGGGAACATGCGGATGGCTCGGGGGAGACCTGAACTCCAGATCTTGGGGTGATGAATCCCTTGGATGGGAGCAAAACCCTTGCGGCAGATTGCTTTTTCGATGAAGGCTTCCCCGTCAGGTTCACAAGTTCAATGGATCTTCATCGAATCTGGCCTCTGGGGCGCTCTGCTGGCCCGTGCCCCTGAGGCACCTGTGCGACGGCGGAACATACCGGTTGAGACAGGTGAGCCGGACCGCGCCCTCGATCCCAACGACAGCCCTGCCCTGTCGTTCAGCCCCAGGACCTTTCGGAAGGGATGGCCGCTCCGGAAGAACCCGCCCGTCTTCAAGCGCTGCAGGGTGACGCGGTGGATGCCAAGCCGTTCGGCCATGTGCTGGGTGCTCACCCACAACGCAGGGGTCGTGGTGCTCATCGGATCTCCACAGGTCCAGGAGGCTATTGGTGCCGTCCCTGAATCCATCAAGGCCGCCCCCGCCCCCGATCGCTCCCGATCGAGCCCCTCAGTGCCAGCGGATGCATCAGCGGGGGTGGGCCTGAGTCCGCCACCTGTGGCGTGGCGGCATCGGGATCCAGCACCCCGGCCTGCCCCCTGGGGCGACGGACAGGGGGCTCGCCGACCGGGGCGACAGAACAACGTTGCACCGCGGTGTCAAAGCCATTCAGGCGCACGTATATACACGGTAGGGCGGTGTAGTTGAGCAGGTCGAAGCAGAGGGTGAAGCCCTGAAAGCCGAGGATTCCCGTCGAGATCCAGACCACCAGCCGGCGGGAGTCCATGGTGGGGCGGAGGCAGCAACACCAGAGGGTTCCGGGCCGGCATCGGAGGAGCCCGGCGCGTCGACGCCCCGAACTGCCGTGGTGGCTACCATGGGTAGGCACCATGGGCTGTGTGATGGACACCGCGCGTCTGTTCCAGTCAGGCCGCAGCCAGGCGGTGCGGCTGCCGAAGGAATACCGCTTCAGCGGCTGCGAAGTGGCCGTGCAGCACTTTGGCAATGGCGTGCTCCTCCTGCCGATTGATGACCCCTGGCAGACCCTTGAGGCGGGGCTGGCCGCCTTCGAGCCGGATTTTGTGCTCGAGCGCCAGCAACCGGAGCAGCAGCAACGGGATGCACTCAACCCGTGATCCTGCTCGACACCAACATCTGAATTCACATCATCAACAGCAAACCCGTAGCCGTGCTGGAGCGATTCCGCCAGTACCGCATGGGGGAGATCGGTGTCTGCAGCGTGGTGGCGGCTGAACTTGCCTACGGCGTTGCCAAGAGCGGCTCCAGCCGCAACCGTCAGGCTCTGGAGTTGTTCCTTGCTCCTCTGATCATCCTTCCCTTTGATGAGGCGGCCATCTGGATCTATGGCGAGTTGCGCACCGAGTTGGAGCGCAAGGGCACACCTATCGGCTCGCTCGACACGATGATCGCAGCCCATGCCCTGAGTCAGCAGGCGACCTTGATCACCAACAAAACCCGCGAATTCGCCAGGGTACCCGGCCTGCAGCTGGACAACTGGGTGCCTATCACCTGAGGAGCCTGGAGCGTTCGAGCGATGGCCACCCGGAACCCTTCGGGGTTCTCCGCATATCTCCCTTTGACGCTCACCCCGGAAGGTTGGCAACTGCTCAGGCGTTGGGTGGGAAGGCTGCCGCCTGGTGGCCTATCCCGACCCTGCCAGCGGCGGCGCTCCCTGGTCGATCGGCTACGGCCACACCGGTCCCGACGTCCTGCCCGGCCTGGTGATCACGAAGGAGCAGGCGGAGGCCTGGCTGGCGGCGGATGTCGCCGCAGCGGCCGCATCGGTGGAGCAGCTGCTGCAGGGCGTGGCCCTCAGGGCCCGCCAGCGCGATGCCCTGGTGAGCTTCTGCTTCAACGTAGGGGCGGGCGCGCTGGTGCAAGGGTCCGGGCAGACCGGTGGAAGACCTGATAAGGCGCCGGAAGGCGGAGGTGCAGCACGTGCTCAGCCTCGCGGCTGAGGTGCCCCATCCGCATCCGGAGCCGCAGGCACAGGCATCGACACCGATCCAGCTCCTTCAGCCGGTGATTCACTTCTGGGATCTGCCCCACCAGCGCCGGGCCTGGGAGCTGCAGCAGGAGTCGCTCAGCCCAGAGCAACGGCAGGCGTTCGCGCTGGCCTGCCGCCAGGCCCCGCCGCCTGCCACCGCGGGATCGGCCCTGCTCGAGCTGGCGGTGCCTTACCTCAGCCAGAACGACAGCGCCACGGCCGAGGGAGCGCGGATGTGCTTCTCCAGCACCTGCGCCATGGCCGCTTCCTTCCTGCGGCCCGGCTGTCTGCAGGGCGCAGGCCAGATGGATGATCGCTACCTGGCCCTGGCTCAGCTGGGCCGAGGCATCCCGGTTCCGGTGGGATGGCTGCACCGCGGCCCGGTCGATGCTCCGCCGGCGGCGGCCAGTGGAGCCTGGTGATCGGCTGGGATCCGCAGGCCCGCCAGCTGCTGATGCACGATCCCAACGGCGAAGCCGACTTGGTGCATGGCGGGTACGTGAGCTCAGCGATTCGAAGCGGCGAGAAGCAGCGCTACTCGGATCGGAACTGGTGCCCGCGCTGGATGGCGGAGGACCCCGGAAGCGGCTGGTGGCTGGAGCTGCAGAGCACCCCCGACCCGTGCTAGTACAGGCGTACGCATGGAGGGGGGATGGGCTCGCATCAGCGCCAGATCGGCGTCCGGGAAAACGAGGACCGCGCCTCCCCCCAGCAGGCGATCGAGGAATGGCCCTATCTCGATGAGGAGGTGCTGCTCTCCTCCCGCAGCCGCAGGGTCTGCATGACCTGCCACTGGTTCCGCCACCACGCCGGCCCCCACTGCATCCCGCTGCTCACCTGTCAGCTGCACCGGGGTCTGATCGCCCATGGCGAACACCTCACCCGTCGCTGCCCCGGCTGGACCGACGACCTCAGCCAGCGCCGGGGCTGGGCTCCGGAGGCGAGCTGATCCAGCCATGGCCAGCTCCAGCAAGCCCCCGCTCTCCCCGCAGGAGGGCTGGCTCACGGAGGGCCGGCAGGTGCTGCACTTCCGGCCGACGCACTACGACCGCTGGAGCCAGAGGCTGGAGGTGGTGAGCGGCGAGCTGCTCCCCGATCAAGCGGTGCCGCTGCTCAAGCGCCGCCAGGAGCTCCCCCGTGAGAAGGCGCGCCAGCTCTGGGCTGAAAAGCGTCGGACTGGCTGGCGCGCCTGCCCGCCCCAGTGGTTAAGAACGCAGGGCCGGTTGCTGAATCTCGCCCAAGGTGGTGCTGCAGCCCGCGGCTAAGGGCGGACCACAAGATTTGGTCGACTAAGTTGGTCCAGGCAAGGGAAGGCTCGCCATGCGCCAGGTCAACATGCACGAAGCCAAGACGCATCTCTCTCGTCTGGTGGAATAAGCAGCGGCAGGGGAGGGGTTTGTGATCTGCAAGGCGGGCCGGCCCATGGTGCGCGTCACCCCCCTGGAGGAGGGCTCCATTACGCCGCTGCCGCCACGACGCCTGGGCCTGCTGAAGGGCCAGTGCAGCGTGCCGGACGACTTCGACCGGATGGCTGCCGGCGACCTCGCGGATCTGTTTGAAGGCACTGGACAAGGCGACTGAGCGGCGTCATGCATCTGCTGCTCGATACCCACCTGCTGGTGTGGGCCATGGGATCCCCGGAGCGGCTGCCCGCTGGGCTGGCGCCGATGCTGGAAGACCCTCTCAACACCCCGGTGTTCAGCGTGGCCAGCCTGTGGGAGCTGGTGATCAAGCAGGCCCTCGGGGGGCCTGATTTCAACGTGCAGCCCGCCGTGTTGCGCAGGGTGCTGCTCGAAGGGGGCTGGCAGGAACTGGCCATCGAAGCCCGCCATGCCCTGGCGGTTGGCCAGCTCCCACCCCTGCACCGAGATCCGTTCGATCGGTTGTTGCTGGCCCAGGCCGCTGCCGATGGGCTGCTGCTGATCACCGCAGATGCTCAGCTGGCGGAGTACCCGGGACCGGTACGATACATGACTGCTGCCACCAGCTGAGATTGCTCGGAAGCCAGGTTGGCGAGATGGCTGTCTCAAGCAGATATCCAAGTCGATGACTCCCGCCAGAGGAGCTCACTCGCTTCGCCTGCGTTGTGCAGCGAGATCACTGCGTACAGGGTTTGATCCAACACACACTGGGCGGGGAATATGGGTGACGCGCTCTGAGTCGTGAATTCATGCATGATCCATCCAGCGCCACGACAACGGGCCCGCCTCCGTCATGGCCACGCCGGATCCCTACTTCATGGCTCGTGCCCGCCACTCTCTGCCTATCCCACCATTCTCCATGGATTCTGGGAAATCAGAGCCTTGTGTGGTCGCATCCGCTGCCGTCAACTCCGAAGGCAATGGCTGGCTGCTTCGCAGCGAGGATGAACCTCCAGCCGCTGGCCGGGGGTGTTCCCATCCTGGAGGCACCCGAATGAACTACCAATACTTCGCCAAGGAAGATCCCTGGCAGGTCGACCTGGAAGGCAACGACGGCCTTCCGGTAATCCTCGCCCGCAGAGGGGATGCCCCAGGCAGCGAAGCGATCTGGAACCTCGTGCGGGGTGTGTGGGAGCCCTTCCCCGACCTCTGGGGCCGGCTGATGGGCGGCGACTGGTGGGATGGCATCGCGGAGGAGCGTGCCCGCTGCTATTTCGATGCCGAGGCCTTTGCTGGTGGTGAGATCCAGCAGCCGCTTCCGGAAGAGGAGATGAACGAGCTTCGGAAGGCTTACTGGGCTCGTAAGCAGCAGGGTCAAATCTGAGGGGTGAACGATCTGGCAATCTTCGCCTGCTTGGTCAGGATCTGCGCTTGGAACCTGGATTCCAAGCCATGTCGCCAGGAGCAGGATTCTGTATCCAGCTTCTGAGCCAAATGAGCCCAGCAGACAAAATGCCAGATCTGCTGTCCTCATGGAATCAGTAGATACGGATCTGAGTATTGAGCTGAAGCCATTTTGTCACCGCTGGAAATTCTCGAAACTGGAGAAAGCCATCCATTGGATCGACCCCGCAACACCGATCCCAAGGCAGCGCGCAGCTCGCGATGGACATGATGACGCTAAGGTCGCAGGCATGACATCCCGCAATGGCTAACTACAGCAACAACTGATTGCGAGAGAAGGTATCGATCTCCTTTAGCTTGATCTCAAAATCAACCAACCCATTGCCATCAACGTCGCCCTGTAGGTAGGAATTCACGTTTCCGAGCTCAATGCGCAAGTGACCGGCACGTTTCTTGAAAGCGTCTTCATCAATCCACCGAAAGTGTTGTTGTCCAGGCTTGGTTGTGTCCGCATCAACCATTGCGAGATCAATGACGTCATCAGGGCTAAAGTCTGTAATCACATCCCTCATGCCCTTGGAGTGCAGGCTGCTGTCGGCTCGAAGATAACGGAATGTATCCTTGCCTCCCTGGGATGTTGATTGAGGGCTGTTGCTATCCGTCGTAGGTGAGGCGGCAACAGAATTAGTCTCAGCAGAACTAGCTTTGACTCCTCGGGCTTTCGCTTGAAGAGTAAAACTGTTCTGGGAAGATGACGCAATAGCAGCATTTAGGTCAGCAGAGGAGCTGCCCTTGCTTGGCGATCCGCTCATCCTGTCACCTCCATAGCCGCCCACAATCACATCGTTCTGACTTGTGCCCGTAATGACATCATTGTAGGATGTACCGGTGGTAGAGCCATTGGCCAGCGCCCCAATGGTGAGGCTTACGGTAGAAATGTCTGCTTGGTAGTTGGCATTGTAGTCATCCTTTGGAAAGGTGTAGAACCCTACAAAGTTAGGGTTGCCACCGCCTTGCCCCTCGCCGGAAAAAGGATTCATTCCTCCTTCATTGCTGGCCTGTTGTCTTAGGATCTGCGTATAGCTATTGCCATCTGGAGCAATATTGCCGGCGGGCGGGGAAGGATTGTTTGCTGCCACACCATAGCTCCAGACATTGTAGTTATCTGCGTAAAAACTTTCACCGCTCGGTTCAGCGATGCTCGCTCCTTGCCCCCCGTTCATCGTTGACCAGTTCAGGCTGGTCGAAAAGTCAAATCCGTACTCTGGATATTGATTGGCCTGATTCAGCTGGCTTGCGTTGCTTGATGGCGCCGTTCCGGAAATCCACCCTGTTGGATTCCCGCCTGGTCCATAGGGAACATCTGACAAGAAGTTGACCCAACTATTTGGATAGATTGTGCCACCTCCTGAGGGGTAGGCCCAGCTGTTCATGACCTGAAGAACTTGCTGCTCCCAGAGCTGCAGTGGACCAGCAAAGCGCTGATTGGCGCTATCGAATAGATCGGAAACCGTGCCAACACCTTTCCAAGAGGCAGCGCTGTTCGCAATAAACGTTCCTGGAGGTGCCGATGCCACCGCCTGGGCGACAGCGGTGGCATTGAGAAAGCCATATTTAGTGTCATTCACTGTTGACTGGATTGGGTAGGCCCAGTCATTGATGTAGCTTGTATCGCCGCTCAGATCCGTCCCAGATAACGTGTATTCATAGAAGCTGAAGGGATCGCTGATTGTCCATCCCGACGGCTCTCCAGAAGACTGATCACTAAAAATCTGCTTACTTGAGAAATAGATTCTGAACTCAGTTCCTGTTGGAAGGGTGATTGAACTCGGCGTGCTGCTATTGGCAAGGGTTCCGCTGGAGACAATATTTGCACTTGTGTAACCCGGCTCTACGATCTACCAGTTGAGAGCTTCACCGCTGCTATTTGTGATCGAAAGTTGAGCCGTCATTGCTAGTCTTCAGTTTCCTCCAACACTAGCGGTGTAAGCCAGGCAGGGCCACGGCGAAGCGGCTGGGCAACTGCATGCCCATTTGGCTGCTGGGGTTTCGCAGGGGATTCCACCACCGACACTATTGATGCGAGTGACCCCAGAGCCACACTGGATTGCTCAATGACGTGTAGCACCTAACGATCAGAAACAAAGAAGAGGAGCGGAATCATCATGTACGCATAGTCTATTCATCTGACGAAAGAATCGGGATTCAGCTTCTGAGCGAGAAGATCCCACCGGGCTTCGTAGTCGGAACTCTGGTCATCGTAGAACCAGAAGTTGCGGATGCTGGTGTCCAGCCGGCGCTCTTTCTTCTCCGCAGGAGCGGCTGCAACCCATTCCGAGTGCTCCCTAGAGCATTGTTCGGATACAACCTCACTGGGCACCAGAAAGAATCGAGGTAGGGAACCCAACTCTCCAAGGTGCACGAAGCAATACACGAGCCTTGTATCTCTGATTTGGTCTGCACGTTGACTCAGGGGCCACTGCCACCAAGAGCGGTTTGTGGGAGCATGGATAGCATCTCGCGCTGTTTTTACCTAAACCTTGAGCATGAGACCGCTTTCCTGATCAACCACCAGGATGTCCAGTCCTTTAGTGTTACCAAGAGTGGGGTGGGCACTGTAGCCACGCTGACACAGCTGGGCAAGCACGTGGAATTCTCCGGCCAATCCCACTTCGTTTGAAGTGCCCTTGCCAGTCCCCATGAGTACGTTCAGGGCTACTGCGGAAGAACTTGTCAAATTGTGTTTAGAGCTATCTGTCTTCATCTGCCACGGTCGTTGCTTCACTACTGGACCTCCACTGCTTATGCAGCTGTGATCGCGGAGTCCAAGCTGCAGGATCGGTCGTCACTCGAGCTCCGACACAATCAGGGGATGGCAGATGCCCCGCGCACCCTGGCTGGCTGGTTGGCGTTGGTCCTGGTGCTTGCCCAGGCCGCCCATGCCGGGCCTGGGCAGGTTTCCAGAACCACCGCCACGGTGCTCTCGGTGGGTGATGGCGACACCGTGAGGGTCCGCGCAGCGGGGCGGGAGGTCACCGTTCGGCTCGCCTGCATCGACGCACCGGAGCTGCGGCAAGTTCCCTATGGAGTTGATGCCCGCCAGCGTCTCCGCACGCTCCTGCCGATAGGGAGCAGTGTGGAGATGCGCTCCAAGGCCACCGACCGCTATGGCCGCCGGGTGGCAGAGCTGCTGCGCAGCGGCCGGAATCTCAACCAGGAGCTGGTGGGCAGCGGTGCTGCCTTCGTGTACTGGCAGTACATCGCCGGCTGCGACCGGCAGACCTACGGCCGCCTTGAGACGGAAGCCCGGCTGCGAGGCCGTGGGGTTTGGTCTGTGCCCGGAGGAATCACCCGGCCCTGGGACTTTCGCCGGGGGCAACCAGCGGCGGTGATCCCCGATGGCACCACCCCCGGCGGCCGGCGCTACCGGTGCAAGGAAATCGGTTCCTATGCCCGCGCCCAGGAGCTGCTGCGCCAGGGGCACACCTATCTCGATGGCAACGGCGATGGGGAGGCCTGTGAGTCCCTCCGCTGAGGTTTCCGCCTATTGGAAGTTATCCAGAAGCGAGTATTTGCAGTAGCTCGTGCCAACCCAGTAGCCGCAGCAATCCCGTGATGTCGTGCGACAGAGCGGCGCGACCTTCAGCGATGGACCAGAACCCATCCAGCCGCAGCGCGTTCATGGCCATGCTCCTGAGGATTGACAGGATCTGAACGCCGTTCTCCTCGCGGTAGCAGTGCGCGTCTTCACGCAGCTGGGTGTCGCGGGGCCAGTGCCACGAGTTTTCGATCGACCAGCGATCACGAACGTGCTGCAGCAGGGCCCTGGCGCCAGCACGCCGCTGATCTGGCGAACTGCGGGTTCGCGATGGCGGGCGAGGGGGGCTGGGCACCAACTCTGGCTGGAACCGGGGTGTGCCCGCAAGGGCTCGAGAATGGGGGGCCATCGAAGAAATGCCCGATGGATGGGATCCCCCTGCTGTTGTTGGCCCTGGGCCTGGTGCTGCTGAGTGATCTGGTGGTGTTCGGGCTGCTGCTGCCCTCCCTGCTGATCCGCACCATGTTGGCCCGGCGCCATCCGGAGGTGGTGTTCTGCGGAGCGGCGGATCGCAGGCAGCTGGCCCTCACCATTGACGATGGGCCGAGTGGGCCAGGTTCCGGGGCCTTGCTGGATCTGCTGCGGGAGTTGGATGTGCCGGCCACGTTCTTCCTGGTCGGCTCCCATCTGGAGCGCGATCCGCACTTTCCGCGCCGGGCCCTTCAGGAGGGCCACGACCTCGGCAACCACCTCTGGCGGGATGAGCGGGCCGCCACCCTGGAGGAGCCGGCCTTTCTGCAGCAACTGCGCGATACCCAGCGGGCAATTGAGCGGGCGGCTCTGCCGGAACGGCTGACCTGGCGCTGGTGCCGACCCGGACAGGGATGGTTTCACCGGCCGATGGTGGAGTGGCTGCGCGGCCGCCGCTACCGCCTGGTGCTGGCGTCGATCTTCCCCTGGGATACTCTGCGGCCACCGCTGGGTTTCATGCGGTGGTTCGTGCGGATCAACGCCCACCCCGGCGGAATCCTGGTACTGCATGACACGCCGGCCCTGAGTGGGCGAACCCTCCGAGCCCTGCGCCGGATCATTCCCGACCTGCAACGACTCGGCTATACGTTCGTGACGCTGGCGGAGCTGCTCGATGCGGAGTAACTGCGCCGGGAGGAAGGATCAGCACAGAGCCAGAATGGCAACATCAGTCTCCCTGACTTTCGGTGTTGACAATTCCGGTGTCTGTATTGAAGCTTCTGATCTCGTCCCAGAGCTTTCAAGCGCCTGAGCTGGAGACGCAGGAATCACAGCTTGATTGCAGATGTTCAAATGATAATGGCCGAAGGCTCACTATTCACGAGCATTCAGCGCGTACCAGTCGAGCCTTTGAACGCCTTCAGCGGAGGCCTGGACCAGCTCAATACCCTTGACAGTTCCATCGCTCTTGTACCAGGGGTCTTCGCACAATGAGGCAAAAGCCTGACGTGCTTCTTCCTGGGACTGGAAGGTCCCGACATTCACGACACCCCAGGAATCGTGGGTATGAATACTGAACATCAGAAGCTCACCGTGTTGCTCCCATTATCGTGGAACCACCCTCCGAGCTGCGCCACTCCGCATGAGTCAGGTGAACATGCACGACGACATAACGCATCGTTCCAGCCTGGTGGAGGAAGCAGCGGCAGGTGAAGCCTTTGTGATCGGCATGGTAAGCCGGCCGATGGTGCGCCGCTTGGGCCTGCTGGGGGGCCAGTGCACCGTGCCCGACGACTTCGATCAAATGGCTGCCGGCGATATTGCCGCTCTGTTTGAAAGCGCTGGGCAAGGCGGCTGAGCCGCGCCATGCCTCGGCTGCTGATCACGGCAGAGTCCCCGTTGGCGAGTTACCCAGTTCCGCCACCACGCCGGCCCCAACTGCATCCCGCTGCTCACCTGCCAGCTGCATCAGGGCCTGCTCGCCCAGGGCGAGCACCTCGCCAGCCGCTGCCAGGGCTTGACCGATGACATGACCCACCAGCGGGGCTGGGCACCGAAGGTGGGCTGATCCAGCCATGGCCAGCTCCAGCAAGCCCCCACTCTCCCCTCAGGAGGGCTGGCTCACGGACGGCCGGGAGGTGCTGCACTTCCGGCCCACGCACTACGACCGCTGGACCCAGAGGCTGGAGGTGGTGAGCGGCGAGCTGCTCCCAGGCGAAGCGGTGCCGCGGTGCACTCCTCTCATGAGGTGGGCTGCACGAAGCCGATCCACAGAGAGCTGGTGGGGCAGGGGGTGGGGCTGCAGCCCCATCACCCTGAAGTGCCCCTCGCAAACCGCTCCAGCGTTCGGCCGCTCAGCCCTGCGGCCAGCGCCAGGCGGCGCGCTCCAGCACCGTCTGGCCGGGCAGCACCGTGGCACCCTGTTCGCGCTCCAGCCGCACCAGGCGGCAACCTCGCGCAGTGGAGAGGGCGTGAATCAGGGCTTCCGCGTGGGCGATCACCCACACCTGGGTGTGCTGAGTGGCTGCGGTGATCAGGCGAGCCAGCGGATCCAGCAGATCGGGATGCAGGCTGTTTTCTGGTTCGTTCAGCACCAGCAGGGGCGCCAGACGGGGGCTGAACAGGGCTGCCACCAGCAGCAGATAGCGGAGGGTGCCATCGGAGAGTTCACTCGATTCCAGTGGCCGCAGCAGGCCGGGCTGACACAGCTGCAGGCGAAAACAGGGCTGGCTGATGTCCACCTCCAACCGGCAGCCGGGGAAGGCATCGGCCACGGCCGCCTGCAGGCCATCGCCATCACCAACTTCCAGAATCGTCTGCACCGCCGCCGCCAGGTCGCCGCCATCGTGTGCCAGCGACATGGTGCGGGTGGCCAGCCGCGGGCTTCGTGCCGGGGCATCGCGATCGGTACGGAAGCCGTCATAGAAGCGCCAGCTCAGGATCGTGCGCCGCAGCTGGAACACCTCGGGTGCCTCCAGCGGATCGGAAACGGCCGTGAACAGGCTCTCGTGGGTGGAGAGTTCCTGCGCCAGCGGCTGGCGACGGCCATCGCCGGAACGACAGCGCTCTGCCACGGCACCATCGCGCTGGACCAGCAGACTGCGCGGATGGAAGGGGCCACCGGCCCAGATCCACTCACGTTTGATCTCCGGATCGAGCAGAAATGCGCTGGTCTCGTCGTCGGCCCGGTAGCCCAGCTCGATGGCGTAGGAGAAGATCTGGCTGGCAAAGCCGAGCCGCAGCCGCACTGAGTCCCGCCGTGAATCCCGCCGCGGGCCGGCCCACAGCACGGCAGGCAGACCGCCTTCTGCGGCCAGGGCTGCCACCAGATCCCCGCGGGCGGCGGCGGCGATCAGGCTGAGGGAGCGGTAGAGGCTGGTTTTGCCGCAGCCATTGGCACCGGCCACCACGGTGAGGCCAGACAGTGGCAGGGTGAGCTGCTGGAGGGAGCGGTAGCCAGCCACCGCAAGATGGCTCAGCCCCGTGGGGACCGGCGAGCTCATGCGTTCAGACTCACAACCACCACTCTCATGAGCTCAGCACGCTGGTGGGTCTCAGGGTCCGAGGGGCTTCTCCAGCATCGAACTTGTAGCAGATCTGCGGTTCACCACCGGTGGCTTCGGCATGGCTGTCTGTTGCCCAGTGGATCGGGAAGCGTCGTACCAGGCAACCCACCACCGCTGTAAAGCAAAGCGGTCGTGACGCATACTCGACCATCGAAGCGCTCAACGCCTGCAGGGCAATCGGCGAGATTCTTTGATTTTACCGCCGGCGGCTGCGGCCACCCAGGTGGGCTTCATTGGCCCGTTCTGGTTGAACCGGTTCATCTGGCTGTTCACCTTTGGAGCCTATTCCTACAGCTACTGGCGGTTTCCTGGGCGATCTGTGTGATTCATGCCATCTGGATCCTCATCACTCGCAAGCAGGGCTTTGGTGGTTTAACTCGTGCTGAGATCTATGGCACGTGCAACTCTGCCGGGATGGCTCCTTGGTGGGGGCTTTTGGTTGTAACATCCCATGTTTGCTGCCTGCAGTTCTTTCCTTCAAGTTGTGGGTTGGCTCCTGGGTCAGAAGCCTCCTCTTCGAATACCTTCATGCGAAAGCTTTCCCTCGTTGCAGCAGCAGCCCTGAGCCTTGCTGCCATGGTTCCCACGATGGCCCGCGCTGATGATGGCGCCAAGATCCAGGCCATGATTCAGCGCCTGGGTGGAATCTGCAAAACACAGGCTTCGGCTCGCAATGGTGTGCCGATGTCTGACGTGCGGGTGGACCTGGCTTCCACGCTGAAGGAATCCATCGATTCCGGTGAAACCACCTTGAAGGACATCAAGAACTACGGCCTGATGTTCAACTACAAGCTGAAGCGCAATGGTGTGGTCCTGCACGGCAGCTGTGATGTGGAGGCCAACGGCACCATTGATCACATCGAAGAGAACTGAGCAATGCTCAGCATGCGCGACGGGTGAACGTCTCCCGCTGCACCCCCGCCGCGGCGGGGGTGCAGCGGTGTCACCACAGGCCGCGAATGATCTGAGGCTGGGGCCTGGTTGTCGAGGATGGATCAACAGCGGCTAGGGTTGCGGGGTTGCTTCATTGGAAGATCGTGTCGCCCACTGGCTTGAACAGAAAGCCTGCCTCACCAGCAACAAGCTTGTAACTGATCTGGCGGGTGCCTCCTGTGGGTTTGGCATTGGTGTCGCCGGGGCGATAGATCGGGAAGCGCCGCATCAGCGTGGTTTCCACCACGGCGAACTTGTCGTGCCCCATGTAGCCCTGGGCCAGTTTGCTGCTCAGCTCAGGCATGGTGATCGGCTGCAGGGTGTGGCCTTTGCTGGCACTCCAGGCCATCACGGAGCCGTAGCTGCCACTGCCGGCACTGGTTACAAACAGGATCAGCTCCGGTCGGCCATCACTGTTGAGGTCTTCCACCTCACGGCCGGTGAGAGAGCCGATGAGTTCTTCCTTCACCACAGGATAAGCGTGGCCTTTTTCAGTGGCTTTCACCACCAGCTGCTGCACCGACCCTTCCCCTTTCGTGGTCACCTGGAAGCTCACGCCCTGGAGGCTGAGGGTGCTGGACGATGGCGCTGCGAGCGCGGCGCTGCTCAGCCCTCCAAGCAGCACCAGCGGGAACAGACGGTATGCAGAAGCCATGGCTGGTCCGGCAAACCCTTGCAGCATCGCGGGAGCGGGTCGGCGCTGGATACCCCATGGGGGGCATCGCCACAATCCTGCAACTGGGCGCCCTACACCAACCCCCAGCTCAACGGTCCGAGGCGCAGACCGATCACGGCCGCCCGGGTACGAGCGAAGCCCAGAACCTTGCTGAGGATGCTGGCCACGTGGGCTTTGCTCCCTTCCGGCAACACGATCAAGGCCGCCACCTTCTCACGCTTGGTGCAGGACTGCTGCACCACCCCCCAGCGCCTGATGCTCCCTTGGGCTCAACGGCTCCAGAGGCTCAGGTTCTGATCCGCAGTTGCTGGACTGCAGAGCCTCAACGCTGAGGCCATTGATGCAGTTGGCGCATCACCTACTCTCCTTGCACCCGGAGCAATGAAGGGGGTTATGTCACTGCCGGCGAATCTGAGGATTCTGAGCCAGATAGAGATCAACCGCCTCCTTCGCAGATCGCAGATCCACCCCTAACTTCTCCCGTGTAACTTTGATCGCCTCAATCGTTTTTCCCTCATCCAGAAGCAGCATTGCGTGCGCAGGGATCGCCCTGGTGCTCGGAGCGGCCGGGTAAGTCCTCCGCTCAACACCGCTCTCCCGAGACTGCAGGTAGTTGTTGATCAGATTCTTCGCCTCTATCAGACCTGCCCCCGTCTGCTGACGAGTGATCTTGATGGCTTCCATGATTTTTCCCTCCAGGGCAAGGCTCTTTGCCTGTTCTGGAAGATCACCGGAGTGTGGAGTCACGGGCCAGCAACGGGGGGAGGACTACAGATGCACACGAGTGTCAGGGCCGGCGACCGCGCAGCGGCCTCACCGGCTCGCGCAGCCCTGGCGCCGTGAGACATCCTCCATCACCGCCGCCGGGTAGCGATCAGACACTGTCGGCTGATCCGATTGCATCAGTGCGGCTTGTTCTCATGGCTCATGGGCTACCAGATGACGCCTGACATCGATGGGCCATGTGCTCAGCTCAGGACTTGCAGCTGGAGTAATTGGGCCGCCTGATTGAGGCGACGGTCGAAGCAGGCAAACGTTACCGGTTGTTCAACACTGCACTGCAGCTGATGGGCAGCGGCAAGCTGCACGCTGTCATACCCACGCAGGGCAAAGGCATCAGCCAGCCGCCCGGCGGCTTCCACCAGCGGCTGGCTGACTTCAACAATCACCAGCGACGGCCACAGCCTGCCCAGACCATGTTGGGCTTACTCGATGGCTGCGGCGCTGGCCGGATCCTCCCGGGCGCGGCGCGCCATCGCGGCGGTGGCCTCAGCCCAGGTGATGCGGCAAACGGCGATCCAGTCCGCCGAGTCGGCAGCACAGAGCATGCGCTCGGAGTCAGGTTCCTCAATCACCAACTTGATCAGGGCGCTGGTGTCGCAGAAGAGCGTCAATGCTCAGCCCCGGTCTTCCAGCACGATCGCGCTCACCGGCATCCCCTTGCCCTGCAACCGGATCGGTGCGGCGAGAACGGGCTTCTGCCCGTTCCAGCTCAGGATTCCTGCGTCCATGGCCCGCTGAAGCGGGGTCGTGTCGGCCGGACCCTCAGACCTGATCGCCGTGATGCGGGCAATGGGCTTGCGGTGCGAGGTGACCTCGACGATGTCGCCGGCCAGCGCGCGGGACAGCCAGGCGGAGAGATGGGTCTTGAGATCCCGCACCGAAACCTGAGTTGTGACCACATCTGCCATGGCCAAGTCCATCTACGCGACTACGCTAGTCGCCTTGCCAGGACCTGGACCTGCAGCAACACCAGTTGTTCCTGGGCTTCTGCGTCAACAGCACCTGATCAAGCCCTCGAGAGGCTGCCTCAGGCCACCTGGTGCCGGTCGCTCACCAGTGCACCGGTGCAGGCCACGGGCAACAGGCTGGAGCGACCCGCTCGATACCAGGCCTCCACCAGTGCCTGGCTGGAGCTGGGCGTGAGCTCACCGGCCAGGATCCAGAGCTCGTCATGGAGCACCTGGGTCTGATCCGATGTGCCCACATACCAGGGGGTCTGCGGATCCACAGACAGCTCCTCGTGGAGCAGCAGCAAGCCCTCCAGAACACAGGCCGCGAGCTCGGGGGTCATCGCAACGGAAGAATCTCCATCCACGCACAGCACGGTGACAGGGATCAAGGGCGCTGGCGCCGTGGTCACCGGCGTTGCTGATCCCCTGACCAGATGCGCTCCAGGGAGCGGCGGAACTCCCGCTCATTCATCGGGCGGGCCAGGCGCCGGCCGCGCAGGGTGTGCTGCCGATCCACCAGATCTGCAGACCCCCGAAGACCAGGGCAAACAGCCCCAGCTCCAAATAGCCCCAGTTCAGCTGCTCCATGCCTCCATGAGCGGGTGCGATGGGCTTGGGCAATCCCCTCTCTGGCATGGACGGTAGGAACACGGGGTTCACGACTGCGGGTGGGCTGAGGTACGGGCCCATCGACTGCTGCAGGTTCAATCCACCCCAGGCTCGAGCAGCGCAGCCGCGGGCCCGCTCCGGGCGGGCAGCACCAACGCCACCAGCGGGCACGGGAAGCCTCAGGATGGGCTGATGCCGAAGACGAACGGCTGGGCTGGCACCAGCTTGCTGGTGATATCACCGTTGAGCGAGAAGATCTGCTTCTCTACCGGCAATTCCATCTGCGGCGCGCCCTTGCTGAAATCCAGCTTGGTCCAGTCCACCCACACCACGTTGGGCGCATAGGTGCTCTCGAAGTAGTAACGCCCACCCGTGAGATCGATCACGCTGCGGAAGATGGTGCTGGCCACGTTCGGCTTGGCCGGATCGGGACTGCCAAAGGGCACGGACACATTGCGGATCACACTGAACATGTAGGCCGCCCCCTCTCCCTTGCTTGTGGGCGTCGGCAGGCCGTTCACGTAGTAGGCGGCGCGCACGAAGCGGTCCGTGGGCGTGCGCTCGCCGGGCAGGGGCTTGTCGCCGCCGAAGGTGCGGTACTGCCTGAGGTTCTCGATCTGCTTGTCGTAGGTGGGCTCATTGGTCATCACCGTGAAGCGCTTGTCGTGATAGATCTGCGGCTTGCCACCAATGAACTCGATCACGGCGGAATCGCCGGACTTATCGGACAGCGACACATGCACCAGCGTGGGGTAGCCGTTGGGCAGGATCAGCTGCACGATCTGGAAGGCGTCGTTCTTCTGCGCGGCCACCGCCTCGGCCACGGACGAGAAGTTGTCGAGGTAGTACTGCACCCACTGCATCACCCCAATGGCGGGCCGGCGGGGATCGCGCGTGCCGAAACTCACCTCCTCGCCGGCGAGGTAGAGGGCGTGGGCACTGAGGCCCTTTTCGTTCACGCCTTCATGGGTGCCCATGTCGTAGGCCGAGAGCACCAGGCTTCCGTACTTGCTTGTCCATTGCAGGGGATTCACCGGCACGGCCCCCGGTGCGGGCAATCCCGCGCGGATACACGCGAAAGGCGGTGTTGGCCTTCTCCGTCCAGTCCTGGGTGCGGCCGACGAACACCTGATCGGGCCCACCGACCCAGAGCACACGGGAGCAGGCCAGCGCGGCGGGTGCGGCCATCAGCCCGGCCAGACCCAGGGCCAAGGCGCAGAAGCGGAAGCGCATCGAGAGGTTGCGGTGAGGGGTGAAAAGCCAACCGGGCAGCGCGATCGGAATGCGGCAAACCCGCCAGGCACGTTTCACCCTGACAAGACAGGAGTGATCCGGCAACGCGTGATGGAAATCGGCTCCACCTGCACAGGTCATCTGACCCCACGCCACCAGGAACCATCGGGCACCATCAACGGTTGCGGCCGCCTACTCCAGTAGCAACCCCAGCCCAAAACGAATCCGTGCGCTTGCGGGGAATGCTCCTGACGGCCGCGCCTCCCCTGGCGCCTCGGTCTGCACCTGGCTGAGCGCCAGCAACCGCCACACGGCCCAGGACGAGCGAACCGTGCTCGAACTGGGCTTTCCCCGGTTTTGAGGACAAGTCGACAAGGGCCCCGCCATGACCATCAGACTGACCATCGATGACGAACCACACCAAAACCAGACGTCGGTTCACGGCTCTGCAGAAAGCGGAGGCCGTGGATCTTTGCCTGCAGGAGGGCCCCTCCTGCAATGCAGTGGCTCAGCAGCTGGGCCTTCCCTCCAGCAGCCTGGCCTGCTGGGGTACGGCAGGCCCGCCTCGATCGCGGTGATGCCGCTCCTCACTGGTGACGAGGGCCTGCTCACCAGTGAGGAGCGCACTGAGCTGAACCGGCTCCGCAAGGAGAACCTGGGGCTCAGGAGAGAAATGGATTTTTTCAGGGCTCCAAGGGAGTACGCCCTTGGAGGTCCTCCAGCAGTGGAGAGAGGCCTGACTACCCACGAGGTATTTCAGGAGAACTGGAACAAGCAAGGGAGGCACGTCATTCCCACAAGCTTGTGAATGATCTTAATGGTCGTGATCTGCTCAAGTCGCAGCACTGTCTTTAGCCTGGCAGTGCCCGAAACGCAACAAGCCGAGAAGAGCTTCCACTTATGCTTTCATTCCAGTTTAATCATGCAAAAAGGAGTAGGCAGCTCATAATCCCTGAACGACACTCTCCACTGTTGTAGTAAAAGCGTCCTCAAATACAAATGAGTAAGACCTGATCTACAGGCATAAGAAATGCGCATGTTGGGTGCTCTAGCTGCTAATAGGCTCCGCGATATTAGCGATCCAAGGCCAGCCAAGCTCGAATCTACCCTGCGTTGATCGCGATCTCATCGCTCTACACCCTAGCGGGAAGTGCGCCCGCTGATGGTCGACCGATTCAGCATTCTCAATGCTTCCTATTCCTATTCATGGCCCATGTGCAACAGCCCTCCTTCTATAGGCAGACGAGGAGAAGCCGACAATGATGGCCTACCCCGATTCTGAAGAATCAGTGCGTTCAAGAGCGCCGATACAGCAGATCAAACCTCTCAGACACTATCAAAAATTGAACACTGAACACATGTCCTCCACGAGTCAACACATGACTGTCTAGCATGAACGGGTTGGGACTCGTCATGAGTCTCGGCAAGCGTCCATGGCGGGATGAGCGACTCAGCGTTGATAGGCTCTACCGGTCTCGCTCTCATGCTGCTCAGCCTATTCGTTGGTCCGACTCTTTGTGGCCGGAGGGTCTCAAGGCTCCCCGCCAATCCCTCTTCTTTGGCCTCCATTGAGCTGCCCGGCTACGCATTGGGCCTGCTGCCGTCTCGCTGGCTTGCGCTCACCCTTGTGCCCGATGAGCCCCTCCAAGCCTCCCGGGATGGGATGGCGGGGTCTCTGAATGAGATTAAACTTCCTCGCAATGGATTGACCGAGTTCAACGACTCCGGCGTGCACCCTCCGCATGGTCCAGTCCTACCCCTCTCGCCCACAAGCTGGAGACAGTCAAGACCCGCATTCTCCTCATATAGGACATATCTCTAGACTGGTTGCTGGGCCCATACGAGACGAGCGAGACGGCGTTTTTGATTCTTTCGTCACCGGTCCTCGCTTTACTCTCCTGCAGCCAGGGTCTCCTCGCGCGAGAAGGCGGAGGTCTCTTTGGATTGCCCTTTCGCGGACTCGGCACCGCTCATGGCAAGACGACGCGCTTGTCCCACGAGGGGCCACTGTCAGAACCCGCGTCCAACGGCGCTGACCGTTGTCCAGATCGATGATTCTGTCCTGTCCAGAATCCCTGCAAATCCCGGAAACCCTTTGCCTGAAGCGCCTCTGGAGCATTGCGTACCTGCTGTAGACACAGGTACGCAGAGCAGATGGTCGCCTGGGTGTGCCCTCTGGGCGAGACGCCCTGGGTCTTGAGGCATGTGCGATGTGATGCGATGTGATGCGATGTGATGCCACGAGGGGCATTTCTCCCGCATTTGCGGCACCGGACACGCCCTTGAGCAAAAGGCCATCGCTGCAAGCAGAATCCTGAAAAAATCCTCGTTTTCACCAAGGACTGAATCCACGGAAGGAGGGGGTCCCTTTCCCCTCCGGCCCTTCAGGTGCAGGTGTGGGAGTTGCCGGAACCACAAGAGGTATCAGCCTGAAGATCAGAGTCGCATCAGAGAAAGACCGAGAGTCTCTCCTAGGACGAGAGATAAGACCGGATCTGAGTCTAATCATAGACAGCCGGGTCCCAGTCTTCCGATCCGCGACTCGGATCTGACCGCGGGATCCGTGATGTCCCGGCGATTGCTCGAACCGTCGCTCGCCAGCCACGTGGAGCGTCTTGAGTGGGGACTCCCTCGAGACGGCAGCCATCCTCTGTGGTTGGCATGTGCTGCTCTTCCGGCCTGAGCTCACGTGACCGAGAGAGTTCACCACTTTCCTCGCCAAAGTCGGCTTCACCAAGAACCCACATGGAGCTCGGTCGCGTCGTTCTGTTCCTGCTCCAGCCATCCCTGGGACTCGGGCAGCGGGGATCGCGCCTCCGTGACCTGGGTCCGGCAAGGGATGGCGGGATGCGCCGGTGGTCATCAGCGGTCATCGGCGAATCAGCGCCGAGGAGACTCTTCATGAGTCCCTTCCGGGACTAGCATCAAGACTCAGAATGGGTCTCATGCCAGATGCAAGCGACTGTCTTCAGCTCATGAAAAAGCCGCGACGAGGAGGCCGCGGCAGTGAAGGATGGAAGCCAGCGAAGGATGGATGCCAGTGAGAGGTGATCCCTCTCCTGGCGACGGGGTCATCCGGTCAGGACGGCCGTCCCTTCAGAAAAGTTCGTAGATGCTGGGCCGAGAACGGTCGGCTCAGGTGGTGGTCTGCATCCCCTGGATCAGGAAGTCGAAGTAAGGGGCTGTCATGGCGGACTGCTCAGTGGAGAGCAGGTCCAGGGCAGCCTCCTTGAGGGTGCGCATCGCCTCCACCATGCCCGGCATCGGGACGCCGAGGCTGTTGTACATCTCACGGGCACCCACCAGGCCGATGTTCTGGATCATCTCGGTGCTGCCGGCCAGCACGCCGTAGGTCACCAGCCGGAGGTACCAGCTGTAGTCGCGCAGGCACTGGGCGCGCTGTTTCTGGCCGTAGGCATTGCCCCCCGGCGCCACGTACTCCGGCTTGCGGCCGAACAGCTGGCGGGCGGCTTCGTCGACGATCTTCTTCTCGTTGTCGGTGAGCACCCGCACCACCGCCAGCCGGGCCGCGCCGCCGGAGAGGAAATCCACCATCGAGCGGAGCTCACCCCCCGTCGGGTAGCGCAGATCATTGTCTGCCTGGAGGATCAGATCCCGAACGACGCTCATCGAAGGCACCTAGCACTCCGGGATTTTAAGGAGAGCCGGGGGCTTCTCCGCCTGCCTGCGATCCGGCGTAATAAGACGGAGCATCTTTCCACCCAGCCTGCCTAGCCTTGCCGCAGCGGAGGTGGTTCCGACCCGCGCCGGACCCGCGGAAGCACGATGGCCAGCAACCCCACCGCCCCCCCGCCATCCCCCGCCGAGGTGCCCTCCCTGCGGGTGGGCCAGACCCTGCGGGTGCGGGCGCACGACCTCAGCCTTTCCGGAGAGGGCATCGCCCGCCAGGACGGGGTGGTGCTCTTCGTGCCGGGGCTGTTGCCCGGCGAGGAAGCCGATGTGCGGATCGAGCACCGCTCCCGCCGCTCGATCAGGGCGCGGCTGCTCGAACTGCATGGTGTATCGCCCCAGCGGCGCCGGCCTCCCTGCATCCTCGCGGAGCGCTGCGGCGGCTGCACCCTGCAGCATCTGGAGGACGAGGCCCAGGCGGACTGGAAGCAGCGGCAGGTGCGGGAAGTGCTGCGCCGCCTGGGGGGGATCGAGCGGGATCCCCGGCCGATCCTGGCCGCGGAACGCCCGCTCGGCTACCGCAACAAGGCCCTGATCCCCCTGCACCGCGATCAGGAGGGGCGGCTGCGGGCCGGCTACTACCGCCCGGGCAGCCACCGGATCGTGAACATGAATCACTGTCCGGTGCTGGATCCACGCCTGGATGAGCTGATCGAGCCGCTCAAGGCTGACCTCGAGGCCACCGGTTGGCCCGCCGATCCCGATCTCGGCGGCGCGGGGGGACTGCGCCATCTGGGCCTGCGCATCGGCAGCCACAGCGGCGAGGTGCTGCTGCTGCTGGTGGCCGGCCATGGGGATCTGCCCGGTCTCGAAGCCCTGGCGGAGCGCTGGATGGAGCGCTGGCCGCAGGTGGTTGGGGTGGCCCTCAATCTCCAGCCCGAGCGCAGCAACCGGCTGCTGGGCCAACACACCCGTACTCTCCGCGGCCGGGACAGCCTCGAGGAACTCTTCGCGGGGATCAGGCTCCGGATCGGCGCCGACACCTTCTTCCAGGTGAACACCGCCCAGGCCGAGCGGGTCGTTCCCCTGCTCCAGGAAGCCTTCGCGCCTCTGCCGCCCGGCGGTTCCTCCCTGGTGCTGGATGCCTACTGCGGCATCGGTACCTACAGCCTTCCCCTGGCGGCCCAGGGTCTGCAGGTGCTTGGCCTGGAGCAGCACCCCGCTTCCGTGGCCCAGGCCCAGGCCAACGCCGAGCGCAACGGGCTGGCGGAGCGGGCCCGCTTCCAGGTGGCGGCCGTGGGGGAGGTGCTGGAGCAGCACCTCAGCGGGGCCGGAGCGCTTCTGGTGGATCCGCCCCGCAAGGGGCTCGAACCCGCCGCCCTGGCGGCGATCCTGGCCTGCCCGCCGCCGCGGCTGGCCTATCTCAGCTGCGACCCGGCCACCCTGGCTCGGGATTTGGCCTCCCTCTGCGGCGGCAGCGGCCCCTACGAGGCGGAGTGGATCCAGCCGATCGATTTCTTCCCGCAGACGAGCCACGTGGAAACCCTGGCGGTGCTGCAGCGCCGTCCCTGAGCCGATCCAATTGCGGGCTCAGCGGTTCAGGCGCGCAGGCGGGCTCCGAACTGCTTTTCCAGGGCCGCGCGCACCTTCTCGTGAGCTGCCTCCACCTGCTCATCGGTGAGGGTGCGTTTGGGGTCGCGGTAGCGCAGGCGGAAGGCCTGGCTGCACTCGTCGTCGCCGAGCTGGCTGCCGCTGTAGCGATCCACCAGTTCGGCCTGCTCCAGCAGCGGCCGGCCCGCCTTGCGGATGGCGCTGAGCAGCTCGGCGGCCTGGGTGCTGCGGGACACCACCAAGGCGAGATCCCGCTCGGAGGCGGGCACCGTGGGGTAGGGAGCGAAGCTCGGCTGCCAGCGGTTGCGGCGGGTGGCGGCCGTGAGCAGCGGCGCCAAGGCGAGCTCGAACACGTAGGTGGCCTCGGGCAGATCGAGGGCTTCGGCCTGCTCGGGGTGGAGCTGGCCGAACCAGCCCGCCGGCCGCCCTTCCACCGCCACGGTGGCAGCGCGCCCAGGGTGCAGCAGGGGGTGATCGGTGAGGGGACGATCCTCCACCGGCAGTTTCAGACCCTCGAGGGCCAGCTGCAGCCGGCCGCGGGCCTCGAAATAGGACGGCGGCTGAGGCTTGCCGCTGCTGCTCCAGCGCTCCGCCCTGCGGTCGCCGCTGATCACACCCACCAGCTGGTGCTTCTCGCGGCCATCGCTCTCGAACACCGTGCCGATCTCGAAGGCCCAGAAGCCCGGCTGGGAGGCCTGCAGATTCCGACGCGCCGCCTGGAGCAGTTCCTCGTGAAGGTTGTCGCGCAGGTGGCCGTAATCGGCCAGGAGGGGATTGGCGAGCGGCAGCCGATCGGGGCCCTGGGACACGAGCGAGAGGGCGCAGGTTTCCTGCAGCCCGGCGGCGCACAGGCTGCCGCGCAGGCGTCGTTCAGCCCGCTGGGACGGGTCGAGGCCACCCGGCAGCAGGGGATCGGGCAGATGGCAGGCGAAGCGGTCGTACCCCACCAGGCGCGCCACCTCCTCGATCAGGTCCACCTCCCGCAGCAGGTCCATGCGGCGGGACGGAGGCACCTGCACAAGCCAGCCCTCCTCGCCGTCTTCCTCGAGGTGGCAGCCGAGGGCCGTGAGGGTGGCCACGATCCGCTCGTCCTCGAGATCCACCTCCTCGCCGTCCACCACCACCGGACCGAGCAGGTTGTGGAGCGCATCGCGCCGCAGGGGCAGGGGAACCTCCGCCTCCGGGGGGCGCTGGTGCACCCAGCGGCCTGCGGGGGTGGCACCGGCCAGCTCCACCAGCAGGGCCACGGCGCGGTCGGAGGCCGCCAGTGTGGCCTCCCGCGGCAGCCCCTTCTCGAAGCGCAGGCTGGCCTCGGTGCGCAGCCCGGCGCTGCGGGCGGAGCGCCGCACCGCCTGCGGGGCGAACACGGCCGCCTCCAGCCACAGGTTGGTGGTGCCCTCCTGCACGGCCTCCTCCAGGCCCCCCATCACCCCGGCCAGGGCGATCGGACGGTCGGCGTAGGTGACCAGCAGGGCCTCTTCTGAAAGCGTGCGCCCCTCGCCATCGAGGGTGGTGAGCACCTCCCCCGGCTGGGCCGCCCGCACCCCCAGGAGCGCAGCCTCCGGCCGCCCACCGGAGTGCACCCCCAGCCGGTCGCGATCGAAGGCGTGCAGGGGCTGGCCGGTTTCGAGCATCACCAGGTTGGTGATGTCCACCACGTTGTTGATCGGCCGGATCCCGGCCCGCTCCAGCCGCTGCTGCAGCCAGCAGGGGGAGGGGTGCACCCGCACTCCCTCCAGGGCGGTGACGCTGAACAGCCCGCCGTCCTCGATGCAGCGCCGCGCCTCGGCGGTGACCGCCAGGGGTTCGGCGGCCAGCGCCGCGGAACTCTCGGGCAGGGAGGTGCGGCCGCCCACCAACGCCGCCACCTCGCGGGCGATCCCCGCCATCGACAGACCATCCGGCCTGTTGGCCGTGATCGCCAGCTCCAGCACCTGATCATCGAGACCGAGGTGGGGTCCCACCGGCGTGCCCACGGGCGGCACCGCCTCGAGCAGCTCATCGAGGATGGCGATGCCGTCGCTGCTGTCGGCCAGCCCCAGCTCCCGCAGGGAGCAGATCATGCCGCTGCTGGCCACGCCGCGCAGTTCCGCCGGCTTGATCGTGAGATCCACCGCCGGCAGGGTGGTGCCCACCAGGGCCACCGGCACGTGGATGCCCGCCTTCACGTTCGCGGCCCCGCAGACGATCTGGAGCGACTCGGCCGCCCCCACCTCCACGCGGCAGACGCTGAGCTTGTCAGCATTGGGATGGGGCTGCCGCTCGGCCACGTGGCCCACCACCACCCCCTGGGCCTGGGCGGCCAGATCAAGGATCTCCTCCACCTCGAAGCCGGCCACCGAGAGCCTCTCGGCCAGGGTCTGCGGCTGCAGATCCGCAAGCTCGCAGGTCACGAGCTCCTTCAGCCACTGGAGCGAGACCCGCATCCACCCAGTCCATGAACGGCTGGCGATCCTACGGAGCGGAGGGGGAGGGGAACCGCCACGCGGTATGGTGTCCCTTTGTCACTTCGCATCGCACACGCGGCGCAACGTCCTTTATGGCCAAGAACAAGGGCGTCCGGATCGTGATCACTCTCGAGTGCACCGAATGCCGGTCCAACCCCGCCAAGCGGTCTCCTGGTGTGTCCCGCTACACCACCCAGAAGAACCGCCGCAACACCACCGAACGGCTGGAGCTCAAGAAGTTCTGCCCCCACTGCAACAAGTCGACCAACCACAAGGAAATCAAGTGAGGCAGGCCGGCGCGCGGCCGTCATGCCGCGCCGCCAGCCCATCGCCCCACGCGGCGCCAGCCCATCGCTGCGCTGAGTTCCCGGTTGCCGTTGCAGCCGCAGTCCGCATCATTTCTCCCTCCACCGTCCGATGGCCAGTTCCTTCTTCAAGAAGCGCCTTTCCCCGATCAAGCCGGGTGATCCGATCGACTACAAGGACGTCGATCTGCTGAAGAAATTCATCACAGAGCGCGGCAAAATCCTTCCCCGCCGCCTCACCGGCCTCACCGCCAAGCAGCAGCGCGATCTCACCAATGCCGTGAAGCGCGCCCGCATCGTGGCCCTGCTGCCCTTCGTCAACCCCGAGGGCTGATTCACCTGGCCCCCCGGACGCTCCACCCCGGCGATCTGGTCGGGCTCAGCACCGAGAAGGGCCCCCAGCTGGCCCTCGTGCGGGGCCAGCAGGCCGGAAAAGTCCAGGTTCTGGCCGGATACCAGGCTCGCCAGCAGCAGGTTCCCCTGCGGCAGGTGACCCTCCTGAGCCCCCTGCCCGCCGGTGTCGATCCACCGGGTGGGCTGGGGGCTTCTCCCTGGCAATTGAACGCCGAGGCGGTGGCGGCGGCCCTGCCCCCGCGCCGCGCCCTCGGGGAGGCCTGGCAGCTGATCGCTGAAGGCGGCGAGGCGCTGCCGCTCGAGGAGTTCGTCTCCCTGCTGGGCGACGGAGCCGATGCCCCCCTGCTGGCAGCCTGCTGGCTCTGGCTCGAAGGGGAGCAGCAGCTGTTCCGCTGGCGCCACGGGCTGGTGGAAGCCCGTCCCTGCGAGGAGCTCCGCCGTCTGCGGCGGGAGCGGCGCCGGGAGCGGCTCCAGCACGAGCGTCGCCGCCGCTGGCATGAGGCCCTGCGCCACCGCCAGCCCCTGGAGCCGGAGTCGCTCGAGCCTGAACACCGGCGCGACCTCGCCCTGCTGGAGCAGTGGGCCGGCGGGGACAGCAGCGAGCCCCTCTCCCTGGAGCTGCGTCAGGCGCTGCAGGCGGCCCACTGCGCCCCGGAGACCGGCGCGATCCGCCATCTGCTGGTGGACCTGGGCCTGTGGGAGCGCCACCACCTGCCCAGCCTGGCCCGCAGCCACTGGAGCCATGGCTTCAGCGAGGAGCTGCATGCCGAGGCTGAACGGCTGCTGCGGGAGGCGGATCAACCCCAGCCGGGCGACGAGGGCCGCAGCGATCTGACCCATCTCTGGATGGTGACGATCGACGACGAGGACACCCGCGACATCGACGACGGCCTCTCACTGGAGAACCTCGCCGATGGCACCCAGCGGCTCTGGGTGCACGTGGCCGATCCCGGCCGGCTGGTGCCCGTGGGTTCCCCGCTTGATCTCGAGGCCCGCCGCCGCGCCAGCAGCCTCTACCTGGCCGGGGGCATCCTGCCGATGTTCCCGGAGGAGCTCTCCACCGGCCCGTTCAGCCTGGTGCAGGGGCGCCGCTGCCCTGCCTGGAGCCTGTGGGTGATCCTGGCCGACGATGGGGCGGTGGCGGAGTTCGGCCTGCAACGCAGCTGGGTGCGGCCCACCTACCGGCTCTCCTACGCCGATGCCGATGAACTGATCGAGCTGGCGCCG